>DATJOB010000390.1:0-22148 GCA_035507475.1 Allostellaceae bacterium
CGCCGCGGCCTATGCCGCGGCGCGCCGCGCCGGGCTCTCGCCCGCGGCGGCGATTGCCGGACTCCGCACCTTCCCCGGCCTCGCTCATCGACAAGAACTGGTAGATACGATCGACGGGGTACGCTATATCAATGATTCGAAGGCCACCAATGCCGATGCCGCCGAAAAGGCGCTGGCGTGCTACGACGCGATCTACTGGATCGCCGGCGGCCTTCCGAAGGCAGGAGGGATCACGTCGCTGGCGCCCCTGTTCCCGCGCCTGCGGCATGCCTTCCTGATCGGCCACGCGGCGGGGGAGTTCGCGGCGACGCTCGACGGCAAGGTGCCATACACGCGGTGCGGGGAGCTCGGCGCGGCGGTGGCGGCGGCGACCCAGCGGGCGCGCGCCGAGCATTTGCCCGGCGCCGTGGTGCTGCTCTCGCCGGCCTGCGCTTCCTATGACCAGTTCGCCAATTTCGAGGCGCGCGGCGACACCTTCCGCCGCCTTGTCGGCGACTTGCCGGGAGCGCACGGGGCATGAGGTTCGCGCGGGTCGACCAGAGCCCGGTGGCGCGCTGGTGGTGGACCGTCGACCGCTGGACGCTCGGCGCGCTGATGGCGCTGATCGCGACCGGCGTCGTCCTGAGCCTCGCCGCGAGCCCCGCGGTGGCGGTGCGGATCGGCTACGACCCGCTGCATTTCGTCAAGCGCCACCTGCTCGCCGTGCCGGTCTCGATCGCCATCATGTTCGCGGTCTCGCTGCTGCCGCCGCGGCGCATCCGCCGCGCCGCCTTCGCCCTCTTCGGGCTGGCGCTGGCGCTGCTGGTGCTGACCCTGGTGATCGGCGTCGAGATCAAGGGCGCGCGGCGCTGGATCAACGTCGCCGGTCTCGGCATCCAGCCCTCCGAGCTGATCAAGCCGACCTTCGCCGTGGTCGCCGCCTGGCTCTTCGCCGAGCAGCGGCGCAACCCCGGTTTTCCCGGGAATTGGATTTCCGCCGGGCTGTTTGCGGTGATCGTGGCGATCCTCCTCAAACAGCCCGATTTCGGCATGGCCGGCGTCGTCGGCGCGGTGTGGTTCGCGCAGTTCTTCATGGCGGGCTTGCGGTTCTATTGGATCGGTATCGGGCTCGTCGGCACCATCGGCTCGGTCCTCGCCGCTTACGAGTGGCTGCCGCACGTCACCGACCGGATCAATCGCTTCCTCGACCCCGGCAGCGGCGACAGCTACCAGGTGCGGCGCTCGCTCGAAGCCTTTGCCAGCGGCGGGATGTGGGGCAAGGGGCCGGGCGAGGGCACGGTCAAGGACGTGCTGCCCGACGCCCACGCCGATTTCGTCTTCGCGGTCGCCGGCGAGGAGTTCGGCCTCGTCGCCTGCGTGCTGATCGTCGGGCTCTTCGCCTTTGTCGTGCTGCGCGGCTTTTCGCGGCTGCTCCAGGAGCAGGACCAGTTCGTGCTGCTCGCCGCCACCGGCCTGTTGATCCAGTTCGGGCTGCAGGCGGCGGTCAACATGGCGTCGGCGCTGCGCCTCATCCCGACCAAGGGCATGACCCTGCCGTTCCTCAGCTACGGCGTCTCGTCGATGCTGGCGCTGGCGCTCGGCATGGGCATGCTGCTCGCGCTGACCCGGCGAAGGCTGGGCGGAGACGAATTGTGAGCCCGGTCTTCGTACTCGCCGCAGGCGGCACCGGCGGGCATCTGTTCCCCGCCGAGGCGGTGGCGCGGCTGCTCGTCGAACATGGCGGCGCGGTGCATCTGGTGACCGACCGGCGGGCCGACGCCTTCGCCGCGGCGGTGCCGGGCGTGACCGTCGACCGGGTGCGCGCCGGACGGCTCGGCGGCGGTCCGCTGCACGCCGCCCGCGGTCTCGCCGATCTGGCGCTCGGCATGCTGCAGGCGCGGCGCCTGCTGCGCCGGCTGCGCCCGGCGGCGGTGGTCGGCTTCGGCGGTTATGCCTCGGTGCCGCCGATGCTGGCGGCGATGCAGCTCGGCCTGCCGACCCTGATCCACGAGCAGAATGTCGTCGTCGGCCGCGCCAACCGGATGCTCGCGCCGCGCGCCACGCGGATCGCCACCGGCTTCGCCGCGGCGGTGGGGCTGCGTCCGGCCGACCGCGCCCGCGCGGTCCACACCGGCAACCCGGTGCGCCCGGGGATCGCCGCGGTCGGCGCCGCCGGCTACCGCGCACCGGCGGACGGCGAGCCGATCGAGCTGCTCGCGACCGGCGGCAGCCAGGGCGCGCGCATCTTCGCCGAACTTGCGCCGCCGGCGCTGGCGGCGCTGCCGCCGGCGCTGCGCACGCGGCTGCGGCTCGCCCAGCAGGCGCGCCCGGAGGACGCCGACGCGCTGGCGGCGCAATGCCGCGCGCTCGGCCTCGACGCCGAGATCCGCACATTCTTCGAGGATATGCCGGCGCGGCTGGCGCGCGCCCATCTGGTGCTCTGCCGGGCCGGCGCGTCGACCATCGCCGAGCTCGCCGCGGCGGGCCGGCCGGCGGTCCTCGTCCCCTACCCGCACGCGACCGACGATCACCAGACCGCCAATGCCGGCGAATTCGCCAAGGCGGGCGGCGGCTGGCTGATGCCGCAGAGCGAGCTCGGCGTCGAGCGCCTCGCCGCTTTGCTCGCGACGCTGCTCGGCGATGCGCAGGCGCTGAGCGGCGCCGCGCAGGCGGCGCGCCGCTACGCGCGCGACGACGCCGCGGAGCACCTCGCCGGGCTCGTCCAGGGCCTCGCGGCAGGGCCCGCCGCAGGCGCCGCGGCAGGGCAGCCGGCGACTCTGGAGCGCGCCGCATGAGATCGCTGCCGCAGGGCCTCGGCCTCATCCATTTCGTCGGCATCGGCGGCATCGGCATGAGCGGCATCGCCGAGGTGCTGCACAATCTCGGCTACAGGGTACAGGGCAGCGACGTCGCCGCCGGCGGCAATACGCGGCGGCTCAGCGGGCTCGGCATCCCGGTCGCGATCGGCCATGCCGCCGACAATCTCGGCGCCGCCGAGGTCGTCGTCGTCTCGTCGGCGATCACGCCCGACAACCCGGAGATCGCCGCCGCCCGCGCGCGCCGCATCCCGGTGGTGCGGCGGGCCGAAATGCTGGGCGAGCTGATGCGCCTCAAATGGGCGGTCGCGGTCGCCGGCACGCACGGCAAGACCACCACCACCTCGATGATCGGCGCGCTGCTCGAAACCGCCGGGCTCGACCCGACCGTGATCAACGGCGGCATCATCAACGCCTACGGCACCAACACGCGGCTCGGCGACAGCGACTGGATGGTGGTCGAGGCCGACGAGAGCGACGGCACCTTCACCCGCCTGCCGGCGGCGATCGCGGTCGTCACCAACATCGACCCCGAGCATCTCGACCATTACGGCAATTTCGCCGCGCTGCAGCAGGCCTTCGAGGGTTTTGTCGGCAACATCCCGTTCTACGGCTTCGCGGTGCTGTGCATCGACCATCCGGTCGTCCAGGGCATGGTCGCCCGCCTCGCCGAGCGGCGCATCCGCACCTACGGGTTCAGCCCGCAGGCGGATGTCCGGGCTATCAATATCAAGCACGGGCCCGCCGGCAGCGATTTCGACGCGCTGGTGACCGACCGCGCGAGCGGCAGCGACCGGGCGATCCGCGGGCTGTTCCTGCCGATGTTCGGCGAGCACAACGTACAGAATTCGCTGGCGGCGATCGCGGTCGCCGCCGAGCTCGGCCTGAGCGATTCGGTGGTGCGCGCCACCTTGCGCGGCTTCAAGGGCGTGCGGCGCCGCTTCACCAAGACCGGCGAGTGGAACGGCGTCGCGATCATCGACGATTACGGCCACCACCCGGTCGAGATCGCCGCCGTGCTGAAGGCGGCGCGCGGCATCGCCGGCGGCAAGGTGATCGCGGTGGTCCAGCCGCATCGCTACACGCGCCTCGCCAACCTGTTCGACGGGTTCTGCACCTGCTTCAACGACGCGGATGCGGTGCTGGTGGCCGATGTCTATGCCGCCGGGGAGGCGCCGATCCCGGACATCGACCGCGACGCCCTGGTCGCCGGGCTCGCGGCGCACGGGCATCGCCACGTCGTCCCGCTCGACGATCCGGCGCGGCTCGCCGAGGCGGTCCGCCTGCTGGCGAAGCCGGGCGACTTCGTCGTCTGCCTCGGCGCCGGCTCGATCACCGGCTGGGCCAACGCGCTTCCCGCCGAGCTGGCCGCGCTCGACGACGCCTCGCGGGGCCGGGTGGCATGATGGCCGCGCTCGCCGACCCGCGGGCCGGGCTCCTCGAACGGCTGCCGCCGGTGCGCGGCCGGATCGCCGCCAACGCCGCGATCGGGCCCCTGACCTGGTTTCGCGTCGGCGGCCCGGCCGAAATCCTTTTCCGCCCCGCCGATGCCGACGACCTCGCATCGTTCCTGGCCGCGCTGCCCGGCGATGTGCCGGTGACGGTGCTCGGCGTCGGCTCGAACCTGCTGGTGCGCGACGGCGGCATCCCCGGGGTGACGATCCGGCTCGGCCGCGGCTTTGCCGAGGTGGCGGCGCCGGGCGATGCACGGGTCCGCGCCGGGGCCGGGGCGCTCGACCTCAACGTCGCGCTCGCCGCCGCCGAGGCGGGGATCGCCGGCCTCGAATTCCTGTCCGGCGTCCCGGGCACGATCGGCGGCGGGCTGCGGATGAACGCCGGCGCCTATGGCGGCGAGATCAAGGACGCGCTGGTCGAGGCCGCGGCGATCGATCGCCGCGGCGCGCGCCATCGCGTGCCGGGGGAGGCGCTCGGCCTCGGCTACCGGCACAGCGGCGCGCCCGACGACTGGATCTTCACCGAGGCGCTGCTCCAGGGCCGCGCCGGCGACCCGGCCGAGATCGCCCGCCGGATGGCCGAGATCAAGGCGGCGCGCGAAGCCTCGCAACCGATCCGCAGCCGCACCGGCGGCTCGACCTTCGCCAACCCGCCGGGCGACCAGGCCTGGCGGCTGATCGACGCGGCCGGCTGCCGCGGCCTCGTGCGCGGCGGTGCGATGGTCTCCGAGAAGCACACCAACTTCCTGATCAATACCGGCAGCGCCACCGCCACCGATATCGAGGGGCTCGGCGAAGAGGTGCGGCGCCGGGTCCATGCCCGCTTCGGCATCGTGCTCGAATGGGAGATCCGCCGGGTCGGGCGGCACGGCGGCGAGCACCCGCCATGACGCGGCCGCGGGGGGGACGGCAACGACGCAAGGGGATGTCGCGCAATCTGCGCCGCGCGGCGCTGTGGGGCGCGCCGCTCGCGCTGCTCGGCGGGCTCGCCGGCGGGGCGGTGTTGAGCGGCGCGGTGACGCTGCCCGGCTCGGGCCGCGAGCTGGCCGCCGCGTTGCTCGACCTCACCGGGAAATGCGGGCTGGTGGTCGACGACATCGAGGTCGACGGCCGCACCACCACCGACGTCGCGACGATCCTCGCGGCGCTCGATGCGCAAGCCGGGACGCCGATCCTCGGCGTCGACCCGGCGCGGGCGCGCGAGCAGCTCGAACGGCTGCCCTGGGTAAGCTCGGCGGCGATCGAGCGGCGCCTGCCGGGAACGATCTACGTCCACCTGGTCGAGCGCCGGCCGCTCGCGGTCTGGCAGCATGACGGCAAGCAGGAGCTGATCGACCGCAGCGGGACGGTCATCCCGGTGACCGATCTGTCGCGCTTTTCCAAGCTGCCGACCGTCGTCGGCGACGACCAGGCGCGCCGCGGCGCGGCGCAGCTCCTCGACCTGCTCGCCAACGAGCCCGATCTGGCGGCCCGCGTCAGCGCTGCGGTGTTTGTCGGCGACCGCCGCTGGAACGTGCGCGTCGACAACCGGATCGACGTGCTGCTCCCCGAGGACGACATGGCCGGCGCCTGGGCGCGGCTGGCCCAGCTTGAGCGCACCAACCGGCTGCTGCAGCGCGACGTGGAGACCGTCGATCTGCGCCTCCCCGACCGGCTGGTGATGCGGGTCACCGACACCCAGAAGGAGGTGCCGGCGGCCAAAAAGACGCATGCTGCGGGGAAGAACACATGAACGGGCGGTTGACGCTGGCCGGCCGGATCCGGCGACCGACGGAGGGCAACGGAACGGCGCGCCGGGCACGGCAGCCGACGGCGCGCCCGCGCGGCAGCCTGATCGCCGGCGTCGATATCGGATCGAGCAAGATCTGCTGCTTCATCGCCCGCGTCGAGGGCGCCGAGCCGGTGATCCTCGGCATCGGCCATCAGGTGTCGCGCGGCATGCGGTCGGGGGCGATCGTCAACCTCGACGAGGTCAGCGATTCGATCCGCAGCGCGGTCCACGCCGCCGAGGAAATGGCCGACGAAAACATCGAAGGCGTCGCGGTCAGCCTGTCGACCGGGTTCGGCCCGTCCCGCCTGGTCAAGGCCGAGATCGGCATCGGCGGCCGCGAGATCAGCGACGCCGACATGCGCCACGTGCTGGAGCGCGGCTATCAGATGCGCGAAGCCGGCGACCGCGAGGTGATCCACTCCTTCCCGGTCGGCTTCTCGATCGACGACAGCCGCGGCATCCGCGATCCGCGCGGCATGATCGGCACCCGGCTCGGCGTCAATATGCACATCGTCACCGCCAACGCGGCCGCGGTGCGCAACCACAGCGCCGCGATCGGCCGCGCGATGCTGGAACCCGACGCGTTCGTCGTCAGCCCCTATGCGGCGGGCCTCGCCTGCCTCGTCGAGGACGAGATGAACCTCGGCGTCACGGTGATCGACATGGGCGGCGGCACGACGACGATCGGCGTTTTCGTCGGCGGCAACCTGGTGTTCACCGATTCGGTGCCGGTCGGCGGCATCCACGTCACCAACGACATCGCGCGCGGCCTGTCGACCCCGCTCGCCCATGCCGAGCGCCTCAAGGCGCTGTTCGGCAGCGCCATCGCCTCGACCCTCGACGAGCGCGAGATGATCGCCGTGCCGCAGATCGGCGAGGAGGAAGAGGGCCACGCCAACCACGTGCCGAAATCGCTGCTCGTCAACATCATCGCGCCGCGCATCGAGGAGACCTTCGAGATGGTGCGCAACCGGCTCGAAGCGGGCGGCTCGGACAAGATCGCCGGCCGCCGCGTGGTGTTGACCGGCGGCGCCTGCCAGCTGCACGGCGTCAAGGAGCTGGCCGGGCTCATCCTCGACAAGCAGGTCCGGCTCGGGCGCCCGCTGCGCGTCAAGGGGCTGGCCGAATCGACGCACGGGCCGGCCTTCTCGGCGGCCGCGGGACTGCTCCATTTCGCGACGTCCGAGCGGGCCGAGCGGCCGCGCCCGGTGCGCGCCGCGGCGCGCGGCCTGTTCGGCCAGATGTCCGGGTGGATCAGGGAGTATTTTTAAGCGCCGCGCCGATTTTTTCCTGGTTCCGGCTTACGTCGGCCGGGAAAAATCGCGTAAAGTCGGCGCTGCGCCAGCCCGACGCGACCGGATCCAACGGCAATCCCGTCCCGTCAGTGGCAATCGCAAGGGGGGCCGGCACGGGCCGGAAAGGGACCACAGCCGCGCAGAGCGTGGAGAGGGCATGATGATCAATTTGAGCATCCCGAAGGACGACCAGGAGCTCAAGCCGCGGATCACCGTCATCGGGGTCGGCGGCGCCGGGGGGAACGCGATCAACAACATGATCCGGTCCAATCTGGTGGGGTGCGACTTCATCGCCTGCAACACCGACGCGCAGTCGCTCGCGCTGTCGACCGCGCCGCGCAAGATCCAGCTCGGCATCGGCGTCACCCGCGGCCTCGGCGCCGGCTCGCGGCCCGATGTCGGGCGCGCCGCGGCCGAGGAGGCGATCGACGACCTGCTCGAATCGCTGCACGGCTCGAACATGGTGTTCATCACCGCCGGAATGGGCGGCGGCACCGGCACCGGCGCCGCGCCGGTGATCGCGCGGATCGCGCGCGAATCCGGCATCCTGACGGTCGGCGTCGTGACCAAGCCGTTCCAGTTCGAAGGCGTCCACCGGATGCGCACCGCCGAGGCGGGGATCGAGGAGCTGCAGAAATTCGTCGACACGCTGATCATCATCCCGAACCAGAACCTGTTCCGCGTCGCCAATGAGCGGACCACCTTCGCCGACGCGTTCAAGATGGCCGACGACGTGCTGCATGCCGGGGTGCGCGGGGTGACCGACCTGATGGTCATGCCCGGCCTCATCAACCTCGACTTCGCCGACATCCGCACCGTGATGAGCGAGATGGGCAAGGCGATGATGGGCACCGGCGAGGCCGAGGGCGAGCGGCGCGCGGTCGACGCCGCCGAGGCGGCGATCTCGAACCCGCTGCTCGAAGACGTGTCGATGAAGGGCGCGCGCGGCGTCCTCATCAACATCACCGGCGGGCTCGACATGACCCTGTTCGAGGTCGACGAGGCGGCCAACCGCGTGCGCGAAGAGGTCGACCCTCACGCCAACATCATCTTCGGCTCGACCTTCGACGAGAAGCTCGCCGGCCGGATGCGCATTTCCGTGGTCGCCACCGGGATCGACAGCGAGGCGCCGCAGGGCGAGCGTCAGCCGGCGCTTGGTGCGCGCGAGCCGGCGGCCGCCGGGCGCGGCGGCTACACCCAGCCGATCCTGACGCAGAACGCCGCGGCGGCGCCGCGCGCCGAGCTGCGACCGGAGCCGCCGGTCGCTGCCGCGCCGGCCGCCGAGGCGGCCGAAAACGCGGCGCTGCGCAGCGGCGCGTTTATCGCGCCGAAGCCGGTCGACCCCGGCCCGCCGCGCCAGGTCCCGCTCGCCCATCCCGCGGTGCCTGCCGCCGCCGATGCCCGGCCGCGCAGCCGCGGCCCGAGCCTCATCGAGCGCGTCACCGGGGTCGGCCGGACCCGGCTGACCCAGCCGAGCGCGCCGGCCCCGGCGCCGGCGGCCCCGATGGCGCCGGCACCGGTCGCGGCCCCCGCCCCGCGTCCGACGGCGGTCCAGCCGCCGCCGGCACCGCCCGCCGCGACGGCCCGTCCGGTGCAGCCGCGCCTCGCCTCGCTCGAACCCGAGGAGCGGCCGGGCAGCAAGGAAGACGACCTGCTCGACATCCCGGCTTTCCTGCGCCGCCAGGCGAACTGATTCCCCAGCACCGCACCGGACGGCCGCTCGCCCGTTGCAAATGCGCGGGCGCGGCGCGAGGCGTCTCGTCTAAACTATTGATTTTGCAGCCTCAATATCGCGACGGGGGTGTAACAAACTGCAACAAAGAGTGATTTGTGGCAAAGCTGAGGCATGACTAGGTTTTCGCCACGGGGACGTTGCATTCCGAGAAACCGATGGGGGCTGGGGCTTTGGGGGAGAGAATCATCCGACAGCGAACGGTGGCGGGTCCGGCGTCGTGCCGCGGGATCGGCCTGCATGGCGGCGATCCGGTGGCAATGACGCTGCGGCCGGCGGCGCCCGACACCGGCATCGTGTTCCGCCGGGTCGACGCCGGCGCCGAGATCGCCGCATCGTGGCGCAACACGGTCGACGCCGCGCTGTGCACCGTGCTGTCGAACGGCGAAGGGATCGAGGTCCAGACGATCGAGCATCTGATGGCCGCGCTGGCCGGCAGCGGCGTCGACAACGCGATCGTCGAGCTCGACGGGGCGGAAGTGCCGGCGATGGACGGCAGCGCCGGCCCGTTCGTCGAGCTGATCGAGCGGGCCGGCATCGCGATGCAGGATGCGCCGCGGCGCGCGATCAAGGTGCTGAAGCCGGTCGAGATCGTCAATGGCTGCGCCAGTGCCGCGCTGCTCCCCGATCACGGCTTCTCGATGAGCTTTGCGATCGATTTCGACAATCCGCTGATCCGCAGCCAGGACATGATGGTGTCGTTCGAGCCGGACACCTTCAGGACCGAGCTCAGCCGGGCGCGTTCGTTCTGCCTGCTCGACGATGTCGATCGGATGCGCGCCGCGGGGCTGGCGCGCGGCGGCTCGCTCGACAACGCGATCGTGGTCAGCGGCGACCGGGTGCTGAACGACGGCGGCCTGCGCTTTGCCGACGAGTTCGTGCGGCACAAGCTGCTCGACGCATTCGGCGATCTCTACCTCGCCGGCGGCCCGATCATCGGCCATTTCCGCGGCGCGCGCTCGGGCCATGCGCATACGCGCCGGCTGCTGGCTGCGCTGTTCGCCGATCCGGGCGCCTGGTGCGCGACGACGCTTGCCGGGCCCGCCGAGCTGTGGCCGATGGCGATGCCGGCGGCGGCCCAGCTCGTCCACGCCTGACCTGCCGGCGGACTCGGCCGCGGGTCCACCCGACGGCTCTGGCGCTGCGGCGATCCGTGCTATAAGCCGGTGCGCAATCGATAGCCTATAGTCGGAGCCATGCGCCTTCTGATTTCGCCGCGCTTCGCCGTGCTGTCGCTCGGGCTTGCGCTCGCCGCGTGCGGCGGCGGCAACAAGAACCAGGCTTACATCGAAAAGCCGGTCGACGACCTCTACAACACGGCGATGGACCAGCTCGGCAACGACGACTACTCGAAGGCCGCCTCGACCTTCGGCGAGGTCGAAAGCGAGCACCCCTATTCGGTATGGGCCACCAAGGCCCAGCTGATGGCGATCTATGCCAACTACCAGAACGCCAAGTACGATGACGCGATCATCGCCGCCGACCGCTTCATCCAGCTGCATCCCGGCAACAAGGACATCGCCTACGCCTACTACATCAAGGCGATCTGCTATTACATCCAGATCACCGATGTCGGCCGCGACCAGAAGATCACCGAGCAGGCGGTCAAGGCGCTCGACGACGTCGTGCGCCGCTTTCCCGACAGCAAATACGCGCGCGACGCCAAGCTGAAGCTCGACTTCACCCACGATCACCTCGCCGGGAAGGAGATGGAGATCGGCCGCTTCTACCTGAGCAAGCACGAATATCTCGCGGCGATGAACCGCTTCCGGCGCGTCATCGACAACTACCAGACGACGACGCACGTGCCCGAGGCGCTGGAGCGGCTCGTCGAATGCGATCTGGCGCTCGGCCTCATCACCGAAGCGCGCGAGAATGCCGCAGTGCTCGGCTATAATTATCCCGGCAGCCACTGGTACGAGGATGCCTACGCGCTGGTCGGCGAAAACAAGACCGGGCAGGGCGGCGGGTGGTTCGGCAGGCTTTTCTGAGCCCGAGATTACAGAAACTTAAGTTTCGATCGCCCGCTCGATGCTTTATGTCAGCGCAGCTGCCGGACCGGCGCAACCATGGCGATCGGCTTGCGCGATTGCGGGTGCATCCGCGCCTGAGGCCGGCCGCCCGCGGGTGAAGAACCAAAGGAGGATCCCCGAATGCTGAGGCGGCTTCTTGCTGTCGTATTCCTCGTTGCCGCCAGCGCGGCGATGGGCCATGCGGCGATGGCGGCCGACCAGCCGCAGGGACTGACCGGCGTCTTCCTGACGACGCGCTACCCGGTGCTGACCGTGAAGGCCGGCGAGACGACGACGCTCGACCTGGCGATCCACAACTACAAGCTGCCGCCGCAGCAATTCTCGCTGTCGGTGCCCGACGTCGCGCAGGGCTGGAAGGCGACGATCCTCGGCGGCGGCCAGCCGGTCGCGGCGGTCGAGGTCGGGCCCGATTCCGAGGAGCGCCTGCAGCTGCGTCTCGAACCGCCGAGCGGCACCGGCCAGGGCGACTATCATTTCACCGTCGAGGCCAAGGGCGCCAACCAGGACATGAAGCTGCCGATCACCGTCACGGTCGGCCAGGAAGTCCCGGCGAAGCTCAAGATGACAACCAACTTCCCGGACCTGCGCGGCACCGCGACCACCGCGTTCAAGTATCGCGTGACGGTGACCAACGACAGCGGCCGCGACGCGACGATCAACCTGTCGGCCGACGCGCCGAAGAACTTTCAGGTGACCTTTGCCGAGGCTTACGGCACCCAGCAGCTGACCAGCATCCCGATCGAGGCCGGCAAGTCGAAGGACATCGACGCCGCGCTGACCATCCCGCGCGAGACCCCGGCGGGCAGCTACAAGCTGTCGCTGCACGCCAAGACCGAGCAGGCGAGCGCCGACCTGCCGCTGTCGCTGACCATCATCGGCCAGCCGCGGCTTTCCGTCTCGGGCGAAGGCGGCCGGCTGTCGGGTGACGCCTATGCCGGGCAGGACAGCCAGCTGACGGTCGTGCTGCGCAACGAGGGCAGCGAAGCGGCGCGCGACATCGAGCTGTCGGCAACCGCGCCCGAGGGCTGGAAGACGACGTTCGACCCGAAGACCGTGCCGTCGATCGCCCCCGACGCGACGCAGGACGTGAAGGTGACGATGACCCCGTCGCCGCGCGCGATCGCCGGCGACTACCAGATGACCGTGCGCGCCTCGGCCACCGGCGGCGTCTCCGAATCGGCGAATTTCCGCATCACCGTGCTGACCTCGACGTTATGGGGCGCGATCGGCATCGCGATCATCGCCGTGGCGCTCCTCGTCGTCGTCTTCGCGGTGGCGCGCTTTGGTCGGCGTTGAGCCGACGATGGCGGGCGAGATCGTCATCGAAGCCGCGGCGCTGACCAAACGCTACGGCGCCAACCTCGCGGTCGACCACGTCGACTTCTCGGTCGCCGCGGGCGAGATCGTCGGCATACTCGGCCCCAACGGCTCGGGCAAGACGACGACGATCCTGATGCTGCTGGGGCTGACCGAGCCGACCAGCGGGCGCGCGATGGTCGCCGGGTTCGACCCGCTGCGCGACCCGCTCGAGGTGAAGCGCCGGGTCGGCTACCTGCCCGACCAGATCGGCTTCTACGAGAACATGTCGGCGCGCGACAACCTCGCCTATACCGCGCGGCTCGCCGGGCTGTCGCGCCGCGAGATCGACGAGCGCTTCGCCGCGGCGCTCGACCGCGTCGGGCTCGGCCATGTCGGTCATGCCCGGGTGACGACCTATTCGCAGGGCATGCGCCAGCGCCTCGGCCTTGCCGAGATCCTGATGAAGCGGCCGAGCGTCGCGGTGCTCGACGAGCCGACGACCGCGCTCGACCCGCACTCGACGCAGGAATTCCTCGACATGATCCGCGGGCTCAAGGCGGACGGCACCGCGGTGCTGCTCTCCTCGCACCATCTCGACCAGGTGCAGAGCGTGTGCGACCGGGTCGCGCTGTTCAATCGCGGCCGGCTCGCGCTCAGCGGCACCGTGACCGAGCTCGCCGGACAGGTGCTCGGCGGCGGCCACGTGATCGACGTCGAGGCGCTGGGTGCCGACCTGCCCGAGCGGCTTGCCGCGATCCCCGGCGTGGTGCGCGTGCAGCCGCTCGGCGGCGACCGCTACCGGGTCGACTGCCAGAGCGACATGCGGGCCGAGATCGCCCGCCGCCTGGCGCCGCAGGTCGAGCTGCTCGGCATCTATTTCGCGGCGCCGAGCCTCAACGAGGTCTATGCGCGGTATTTTGCGGAGGCGCGCAATGCGCTCGACTAGAAGTCGCGGCGGCTCGCCGTGGACCGGGCTCGGCACGGTGCTCGCCAAGGAGACCGCCGACCATCTGTCGAGCGCGCGCATGCGCATCCTCGAGGCGCTGGTATTCCTCACCGCGCTCTACGCCGCCTACCTGGCGATCCGCCAGATCCGTCAGACGATCGGCGAGAGCCCGTTCCTGTTCCTGCGCCTGTTCACGATGACGCAAGACCCGCTGCCGTTCTCGTTCATCGGGCTGTTGGGCTTCCTGATCCCGCTGGTGGCGATCGCGCTCGCCTTCGACGCGGTCAACGGCGAATTCAACCGCCGCACCCTGAGCCGCGTCCTGGCGCAGCCGATCTATCGCGACGCGCTGCTGTTCGGAAAATTTCTCGGCGCGCTGTTGTCGCTGTCGATCGCTCTGTTGTCGCTGTGGCTCCTCGTGGTCGGCCTCGGCCTCCTGCTGCTGGGCCTGCCGCCGAGCACCGAGGAAATGGTGCGGATGCTCGGCTTCCTTGCCGCGACCATCGCCTATGGCGGCATCTGGCTCGCGC
Organism: Allostellaceae bacterium; assembly: GCA_035507475.1. GTDB lineage: Bacteria > Pseudomonadota > Alphaproteobacteria > ATCC43930 > CGMCC-115725 > DATARH01. The sequence continues at coordinate 13,856 of DATJOB010000390.1, forward strand.
TCGGCATGCTGTTCTCGGTGATCTTCCGCGCGCCGGCGACCGCGGCGCTTGCCGCGCTCGGCACCTGGCTGGTGCTGTCGCTCTTCTGGTCGATCATCACGCCGATCCTGACGAGCCTGATCGCCGGGCCGCCCGAAGGGCTGCTCGGGCCGCGCCTCACCTATCTCAACACCGAGCAGATCTTCGACCGCCTGTCGCCGAACACGCTTTACGGCGAGGTCGCGGTCACGCTGCTGCAGCCGGCGACCCGCGCGCTCGGCCCGGTGCTGATCAGCCAGCTGCAGGGCGCGGTGCTCGGCGCGCCCCTGCCGGTGACCCAGAGCTTCATCCTGATCTGGCCGCAGTTCACCGGGCTCGTCGCGGCGACGATTCTCATCTTCGCGATCGCCTATGTGCTGTTCCAGCGCCAGGAGATCCGCGCCTAGCGGCGCTCGTCGCGCGGCGCGCGCAAAGCGGCGCGGCAATTCCCCCGCGAGGTCGAAACGGCGACAGATCGCTTCGCTGCACTCGCAAAGACGCGCCTGATATCTGGTAAACTGGGCGTCATGCTCCTCGGCCTGACGATACGCGACGTCGTGCTGATCGACCGGCTCTCCCTGCCGTTTCGGCCGGGCCTCTGCGTGCTGACCGGCGAGACCGGGGCCGGCAAGTCGATCCTGCTCGACGCGCTCGGCCTGGCGCTCGGCCGCCGCGCCGACGCCGCGCTGGTCCGTCCGGGTGCCGAGCAGGCCGTCGTCACCGCCGAATTCGCGGTGACCGACAACCACCCGGCGAGCGCGATCCTCGCCGAGGCCGGGATCGCCCGCGACCCGTCGGGCGCGGTCCTGGTGCGGCGCACCCTCGGCGCCGACGGCCGCAGCCGCGCCTTCGTCAACGACGAGCCGACCAGCGTCGCGCTGTTGCGCGCGCTTGGCGACAGCCTCGTTGAGATCCAGGGCCAGGGCGAGCAGCACGGGCTGTTCGACCCCGCGACGCATCGGACGTTGCTCGATGCGCTGTCCGATGCCGATACCGCCGGGCTCGCGGCGGCGTGGCGCGAGTGGCGCGCCGCGCGCGAGGCGGCCGCCGAGGCGGCGCGCCTGGTCGAGACCAGCCGGGCGGCCGAAGACCTGCTGCGCCACGAGCAGGCCGAGCTCGATGCGCTGGCGCCGGAGGCCGACGAGGAGGATCGCCTCGTCGCCCGGCGCAGCCTGCTGCAGAACGCCGAACGGCTCGCCGAGACCATCGCCGAGGCAATCGGCGAGATCGACGGCGATGGCGGTGCGTTGGCCTCGCTGGCGCGCGCGCTGCGCCGGCTGACGCGGGCGGCCGATCGGGCGCAGGGCCTGTTCGACGGCGCGGTCGCCGCCGCCGAGCGCGCCGCCGGCGAGACCGGAGAGGCGCTCGATGCGCTCAACACCGCGGCGGGCGCGCTGGCGCTCGACCCCGGCGAGCTCGAACGGGCCGAGGAGCGGCTCTTCGCGCTGCGCGCACTGGCGCGCAAGCACAACGTCACGGTCGCCGATCTGCCGGCCCTGCGCGACGCCATCGCCGGGCGGCTGGCGCTGATCGAGAGCAGCGCGGAAGGCGCGCTCGCCGCCGAGCGCCGGGCGGCAGCGCTGCGCGAGGTCTACGTCGCGGCCGCCGCCGCGGTATCGCAGGCGCGCAGCCGCGCGGCGACACGGCTCGACGCCGCGGTCGGCGCCGAATTGAAGCCGCTGCGCCTCGACAAGGCGCGCTTCCGCACCGTGCTGACCCCGCTCGCCGAGGCCGAGTGGGGCGAGCACGGCGCCGAACGCGTGCAGTTCGAGGTGGCGACGAACCCCGGGGCGCCGTTCGGGCCGCTGGCGCGGATCGCCTCGGGTGGCGAGCTGTCGCGCTTCATGCTGGCGCTGAAACTGGTATTGGCGGGCGTCTCGTCGGTGCCGACGCTGATCTTCGACGAAGTCGACAGCGGCATCGGCGGCGCGGTCGCCGCCGCGGTCGGCGAGCGGCTGCAACGCCTCGGCGCCAGTCTCCAGGTGCTGGTCGTGACCCATTCGCCGCAGGTCGCGGCGCGCGGCGCGCATCACTGGCGGGTCGACAAGCTGCAAGCGACGCGCATGGCGGTTACCCGCGTCGAGGAGCTTGACCCGGACACGCGGCAGGAGGAAATCGCGCGCATGCTGTCGGGCACCACGATCACCGCCGAGGCGCGCGCCGCCGCCAAGAGCCTCATCGCCGGGGCGAAAGCGGCATGAGCGCGGGCCCGAGATGAACGCGACCGACGCCGTCGAGGGTCTGACCGAGGAGGAAGCCGCCGCCGAGCTGGCGCGGCTGGCGGCCGAGCTGGCGCACCACGACCAGCTCTACCACGCCAAGGACGCGCCGGAGATCAGCGACGCCGAATACGACGCCCTGCGCCGCCGCAACAGCGCGATCGAGGCGCGTTTCCCCGAGCTGATCCGCGCCGACAGCCCGTCGCGCCGGGTCGGCGCCGCACCGGCCGCCGGCTTTGCGAAGGTGACGCACGCGGTGCCGATGCTGTCGCTCGACAACGCCTTCGACGACGCCGACGTGCGCGATTTTTTCGCCGGCATCCGCAATTTCTTCCGCCGCCCCGAGGATGTCGCGCGGGTCGAGCTCGATGCGATCGAGGTGATGGCCGAGCCGAAGATCGACGGCCTGTCGGCGGCGGTGCGTTACGAGGACGGGCGGCTGGTGCTCGGCGCGACGCGCGGCGACGGCGTCACCGGCGAGGACGTCACCCAGAACATCCGCACCCTGGCGAGCGTACCGAAGCGGCTCGCCGGCGCGGGCTGGCCCGCGATCCTCGAGGTGCGCGGCGAAGTCTACATGGAGCGCGAGGGCTTCTTCGCGGTCAATGCCGAGCGTGCGGCCGCTGGCGAGCCGGTCTTCGCCAACCCGCGCAACGTCGCGGCGGGCTCGCTGCGCCAGCTCGATCCGGCGATCACCCGGCGCCGGCCGCTCAAATTCTTCGCCTATGCCTGGGGCGAGGCCAGCGCGCCGTTCGCGCGCAGCCACGCGGAAGCCTTGCAGCGCTTCACCGAATGGGGCTTCACCGTCAACCCGCTGTCGCGGCTCTGCCGCGGCGTCGACGCGGTGCTCGACTTCTACCGCGAGATCGCCGCCGCGCGCGCCGAGCTGCCCTACGACATCGACGGCGTGGTCTACAAGGTCAACGATCTCGGCCTGCAGCAGCGCCTCGGCATGGTGAGCCGCGCGCCGCGCTGGGCGATCGCGCATAAATTCCCGGCGCAGCAAGCGCAGACCGTGATCGAAAAGATCGACATCCAGGTCGGCCGCATGGGCACGCTGACGCCGGTGGCGTTTCTCGCGCCGATCACGGTGGGCGGCGTGGTCGTGCAACGCGCCACGCTGCACAACGAAGACGAGATCGCGCGCAAGGATATTCGCGAAGGGGATACCGTCGTCATCCAGCGGGCCGGCGACGTCATTCCGCAAGTCGTCTCGGTGGTGCTCGACAAGCGGCCGGCCGATTCCACGCCCTACCCGTTTCCCGAGAAATGTCCGGTATGCGGCAGCCTGGCGGTGCGCGAGCCCGGCATGGCGGCGCGGCGCTGCACCGGAGGGCTCATCTGCGCCGCGCAGGCGGTCGAAAGGCTGCGCCATTTCGTGTCGCGCGACTGCTTCGACATCGAGGGGCTGGGCGCGAAGCATATCGCCGAGTTCTGGCAGGACGGGCTGATCCGCGGCCCCGCCGACATCTTCCGCCTGACCGCCGACCGCCTCGCCGGCCGCGAGGGCTGGGGCGAGGTCAGCGCGGCCAAGCTGATCGCCGCGATCGATTCGCGCCGCCGCATCGCGCTCGACCGCTTCATCAATGCGCTCGGCATCCCGCAGGTCGGTCAGGCGACCGCGCGGCTCCTCGCGCGGCATTACCGCTCGCTTGACCATTGGCGGCACGAGATGGAGCAGTCCGACGGGGAGACGGCGCAGGGGAGCCTGCTCGACGTGCATGGCATCGGCGCCGACATGGCCGCCGACATCGTCGGCTTCTTCGCCGAGCCGCATAACCGCGCGCTGCTCGACGAGCTTGCCGCCGAGGTGACGGTGCTCGATTACGCGGCGCCGAGCCGCGGCGCGACGGCCTCGCCGCTCGCCGGCAAGACGATCGTGTTCACCGGCGGGCTCGACTCGATGAGCCGCTCGGAGGCCAAGGCGCGCGCCGAGGCGCTCGGCGCCAATGTCGCGAGCGCGGTCTCGGCGCGGACCAATTACGTGGTGGTCGGCGCCGATGCCGGCTCGAAGGCGAGCAAGGCCGCCTCGCTGGGCGTGACGATGCTCGACGAGGCGGCGTGGCTCGAGCTCGCCGGGGTCGGCGAGGCGGCGCCTTAGACCGCGGCAGGGGTAGGGGTAGTAGCAGCGTGGCGATCAGCGAGGCGTTCGACCTGCTCGACATCGTGATCGGCGAGGAGGCTCCCGACGAGCCCGACCGCTTCGACCGGCTGGCGGTCGCGCTCGCCGACGACCCCGCACCGTTCGAAGACCGGCCCGAGCCGACCTTGGCGGCAGCGCCGTTCTTCGTCGAATTCGACGAGCCGGCCCGGCTCGACCCCGAGCGTGTCGGTCTCGCCTGGGAAGTGCCGCCGCCGGCCGAGCGCCTGATCCGGCTGCGCTCGCCGCTGGTGTCGCTCGCCGTCCACCTGTTGCCGCTGCTGTTGATCGTGCTGTGGCCGAACGCGGTCGAAGCGCCGCCGGTCATCCCGGTTCAGCTGGTGTTCGAACAACCGCCGCCGCCCCCACCGCCGCCGCAACCGGCACCGCAACCACCGAAACCGCCGCCGCCCAAGATGGAGGCGGGTCGGCTCTCCTCGGTCGATATGGGGGCGGTCAAGCCGAACGAGGAAGGGCTTTCGACGCGCCCCTTCCCGGCCTTTGGCAAGCCGCAGCCGACCGAGAGCGAGACCGATAGCCAGCAAAAGCCGACGCCGGCGCCGCTGCCGGCCCCGAAACCGACACCGCCGAAGGACGAGCAGCATGCCGCCCTCGCCCCGCCGAAGCCGAGCGGCGCCGCCGTGCCGCACCACGACCAGACGCCGCACGACGCGCCGCATGTCGCGCGCTTTGCCGGCCCCGCCGCGACGCGCGACGAGTATCTCGCCTATCTCGTGACGCTGACCCGCCAGCACCTCGACCTGCTGCCGCTTTCGATGGTCGGCGGGCGACGCGGCGAGACGGTGCTGTCGGTGATCGTCTACGACAACGGCGTCATCGGTCCGATCAGCATCGTGCGCAGCTCGAACTATCCCGATATCGACCAGCGGATCGAGCAGATGGTCGCCGCGGTGCGCCGCGCGCCGCCGCTCCCGCAATGGTATCAAGGGAATGCGGTGCAGCTCGAATTTACCCTCAAATTCCCCGAGGCGCTGGAACGACCATGAGCGAAGAGACAACGCGCAACGGCGGCGTCGACCCGATCGTCGTCTCGGTGATCCAGCACCGGCTGCTGGCGATCGTCGCCGAGATGGGCGAGGCGATGCTGCGCACCGCCTATTCGCAGATCCTCAACTCGAGCCGCGATTTCTCGACCGCGATATGCGACATGAACGGTCGGCTGATCGCCCAGGCCGAGCACGTGCCGATCCATGTCGGCGCGCTGCCCTTCGCGGCGCGCGCGGTCAGCGAATTCTTCGGCGACGATATCCGGGAAGGCGACGTCTTCCTGCTCAACGATCCCTATCACGGCGGCAACCACCTGCCCGACCTGACCGCCTTCGTGCCGGTCTTCGCCGGCGGACCCGGCGGCCGCCGCGCGCGCTTCTGGTCGATCAACCGGGCGCACCAGAGCGATATCGGCGGCGCGACGCACGGCGCGTACAACGCCAGCGCCACCGATATCTGGCAGGAGGGCATCCGGATCACGCCGCTCAAGCTCTACGACCGCGGCGAGCTGCGGCGCGACGTGATGGAGATGATCGCCACCAATGTGCGGCACCCGCGCGACTTCCGCGGCGATCTCGCGGCGATGATCGGCTCGGCCCATGTCGGCGAGCGCCGGGTGCTGGCGCTGGCCGAGGAGTTCGGCTGGCCGGTGACCGATGCGGCGATCGAGGCGGTGCTCGACGGCGCCGAGCGACAGACCCGCGCGGTGATCGCCGGCTGGCGCGACGGCGTCTATCACGGCCGCGCGCTGCTCGACGACGATGGCAGGGGCAACGAAGATATCAATATCGACGCGACGGTCACCAAACAGGGCAGCGACCTGACGATCGACCTGTCGGAGTCGCACGCCGAGGTCACGAGCTTCGTCAATTCGTCCTACCCCAACATGTATTCGGCGGTCGTGGTCGCGCTCTCCTATCTGATCGACCCGCACACGCCGAAGAACGACGGCACGTTCCGGCCGATCAAGGTAATCGCCAAGCCGGGCACGGTGGTATGGGCCAATCCCGGCGCGCCGGTGACCTTGGCGACCAATCATTGCGCCCAGGAGATCCTCGAAGCGATCATCAAGGCGCTGGCGCCGTCCTGTCCCGACCGGGCGATGGCCGGCTGGGGGCGGCGTTTTCGGATCGCGATCCAGGGCCGCGACCCGCGCCGCGCCGGCGGCCATGACGGCGGGGAGGGTCGGCCGTTCATCTGGCATTTCTTCCAGGCGCGACCGGGCGGCGGTGCCTCGGCGGCGGGCGACGGCTGGCCCGGCGCGGGCGAATGGCAGGCGGCGGGCGGCATCAAGTTCGGCAGCCTCGAAGTGACCGAGGTGCGCTTCCCGCTGTTCTTCCAGCGCCACGAGTTCCGCGCCGATTCGGGCGGCGACGGGCAGTATCGCGGCGGCCCCGGCGGGATCGTCGAGATGACCGTCGAGACCGCGGCGCCGGCGCTCGCCAATACCGCCGGCGACGGCGTGGTCCATGGCGCTTGCGGCATCCTCGGCGGCAGCGACGGCGCGCCGCATCGCTACACGCTGCATTCCGGCAACGACGCGCCGCGGCCGATCCGCACCAAGGAGACCGGCCTCACGATCCGGCCCGGTGACCGGCTGGTGCTCGAATCGGGCGGCGGCGGCGGCTGGGGCGATCCGGGAAGGCGCCGCAGTAATGATCGTCAGCGTGATGCCCAAAGCGGATTTGTTGTGAAATCCCCTCCCCGGCATGCGGGGGAGGGAGAGCTCACCGAGAGCTGACCCATGTATCGCATCGGCATCGATGTCGGCGGCACCTTCACCGACCTCGTCGCGATCGACGCGGCGGGCGGCGCGACGCTCGCCAAGGTCGCCTCGACGCCCGACGACCCGTCGGTCGGCGTGCTCGACGGGCTGGCGGCGCTGGCCGCGAAGCTCGGGCAGGACGCCGCCACGCTGCTCGCCGGGACCGAGCGCATCGTCCACGGCACCACCGTCGCGACGAATGCGCTGCTCGAGCGCAAGGGCGCGCGCACCGGGCTGCTGACCACCGAGGGCCATCGCGACGTGATCGAGATGCGCGAGGGGCTCAAGGACGACCGCTACAACCTGCGGATGCCGCCGCCCGAGCAGCTGGTGCCGCGCCATCTGCGGCTCGGCGTGCGCGAGCGGCTGCGCGCCGACGGGCGGGTCGAGATCCCGCTCGACCGCACCTCGCTCGACGCCGCGATCGAGCGGCTGAAGCAGGCCGAGGTCGAATCGGTCGCGGTCTGCTATTTCCACGCCTGGCGCGACGCCGCGCACGAGCGCATCACCGGCGAAGCCCTCGCCCGCGGGCTGCCCGATGCCTATGTCTCGCTGTCCTCCTCGGTGCTGCCGCAGATCAAGGAGTTCGAGCGGGTCTCGACGACGATCGTCAACGCCTATGTCGGGCCGGTGCTGTCGCGCTACCTGGCGCGGCTCGAGGCCCGGCTCGGCGAGGCGGGGTATCGCGGGCCGACGCTGATCATCCAGTCGCATGGCGGGGTCGCACCGATCGCCGAGGCCGGTCGGCTGGCGGCTGGCGGCGTGCTGTCGGGCCCGGCCGGCGGCGTCGCGGGCAGCGTTCATGCCGCACGGCTCGCCGGGATGCCCGACCTGATCCCGTTCGACATGGGCGGCACCAGCACCGACATCTGCCTGGTGGTCGACGGCGCCGCGGCGCTCGTCATGGACCGCAAGGTCGGCGGCCACCGCATCGCCCTCGGCAGCCTCGACATCGCCAGCATCGGCGCCGGCGGCGGGTCGATCGCCACGGTCGACGCCGGCGGCATCCTGCATGTCGGGCCGGAGAGCGCCGGCGCGACGCCGGGCCCGGCCTGCTATGGCCGCGGCGGCACCGCCGCCACGGTGACCGACGCCAACCTGGTGCTCGGCTATCTCGATCCGGCGCGTTTCCTCGGCGGCGAG
>DATJOB010000391.1:0-2005 GCA_035507475.1 Allostellaceae bacterium
GCGCGGGCGGCGCCGTGCCTCGCGCAACACCGCCAGCCCCTCGCCCACCAGCGCGCGCCATGACGGGCCCGCCAGCGCACCGCTGCGGTCGAAGATGCGGCCGTAATCGGTCGCGTTCGCGCTCACAGCCCGAGCACCTCCTTCATGCCGTACAGCCCGGGCGCGCGGCCGACCAGCCAGCGCGCGGCGCGCACCGCGCCGGTGGCATAGATCGCGCGGTTGGTGGCGCGGTGCGCCAGTTCGAGCCGCTCGCCGGCGCCGGCGAAGATCACATGGTGGTCGCCGACCGCATCGCCGCCGCGCAGCGCGGCAAAGCCGATATCGCCACTGCGCCGCGCGCCGGTGATCCCGTCGCGGCCGCGCTGGGCGACCTCGTCGAGAGTGACGCCGCGCCCCGCCGCCGCGGCGCGGCCCAAGGCGAGCGCGGTCCCCGACGGCGCGTCGACCTTGCCGCGATGATGCATCTCCATGATCTCGATGTCCCAATCGGGGCCGAGCCGGGCCGCGGCCTGCTCGACGAGCCCGAGCAGCAGGTTGATGCCGAGGCTGGTGTTGGCCGCCCAGACGATCGGGATGCGCGTCGCCGCCTCGCGCAGCGTCGCCGCGTCGGCCGCCGACAGGCCGGTGGTGCCGGTCATCAGGGGCGTGCCCTGCTCCGCCGCAAGCCGCGCGTGGTCGGCAGTCGCGGCGCCGGTGGTGAACTCGACGACGACGTCGCTCGCGCCGATCAGCCCGCCCGGGGAATTGCCGGCGGCGATCCCGATGCGCCCGATGCCGGCGAGCTCGCCGAGATCGGCGCCGACATGCGCGCTGCCCGGCCGGGCGGTGCCGCCGGCGAGCACGCAGCCGCTCGCGGCGGCGATCTCGGCCAGCAGCATCCGGCCCATTCGGCCGCCGCACCCGATGACCCCGATCCTGACATCGGCCATCGCCACTCCCCCGAATCGGGAAAACGCAACGCCTAACCCGTGTGACAATAAAAAGACAAGCACAACCTGCGCCCCGGTAGCGTCTCCGGCGGGGCGGGTTTCGCGCCCGTCGATTTTCCTCTAATACCGCCCCCGCATGGCCCTCTTCCGCTCGGTCGCCACGGTCGGCTCGCTGACGATGGTCAGCCGCCTGTTCGGCTTTGCCCGCGACATGCTGACCGCGGCGATCCTCGGTGCCGGGCCGGTGGCCGACGCGTTCTTCGTCGCCCAGCGCCTGCCCAACCTGTTCCGCAGCCTGTTCGCCGAGGGCGCGTTCAGCGCGGCCTTCGTGCCGCTCGCCAACCGCGCGCTGGTCGAGGGCGGCAAGCCGGAGCTCAAGGACTTTGCCGAAGAGGCCTTCTCGGTGCTGGGTGCCGCGCTGCTCGTGTTTGTCGCGCTGGGCGAGGCGCTCATGCCCTGGGTGATGCGCGCGATCGCCCCCGGCTTCGAGAAGGATCCGGCGAAATTCGCCCTCGTCGTGACGCTGACCCGCATCACCTTTCCCTATCTGCTCTTCATCTCGCTGACCGCACTGCAAGGCGGCCTCCTCAACACGCTCGACCGCTTCGCCGCGGCGGCGGCGACGCCGGTGCTGCTCAACCTGTTCCTCATCGCCGGGCTGCTGCTGATGGCGGCGCTGCACTGGACCGGCGGCGAGGTCCTCGGCTGGGCCCTGACCGCGTCCGGGGTCGCGCAGTTCCTCTGGCTGATGGCGTCGTGCCGGCGCGCCGGCGTCGGGCTGCGGTTGCGCCGGCCGCGCCTGACGCCGCAGGTGCGGCGGACGCTGGCGATCATGGGACCGGGCGTGCTCGGCGCCGGCGTCACCCAGCTCAACCTGGTGATCTCGACCGCGCTCGCCTCGCTGCTGCCGGGCGGCTCGGTGTCGTATCTCTATTACGCCGACCGGCTGAACCAGCTGCCGCTCGCCGTCGTCGGCATCGCCGTCGCGACGGCGATCCTGCCACCCCTGTCCAGGCAATTGCGGGAAAACGACACCCGCGGTGCCAATGCCACCCAGAATCGCGGGCTCGAACTGG
>DATJOB010000392.1:0-9681 GCA_035507475.1 Allostellaceae bacterium
CTGGCTGCAGGACAAGATCGCCAAGGACTTGAACGAGCTCGACAAGGTGATCGAGGACCAGGACGCCTATGCGCGCACCACGCGGCGGCTGATCCAGGACCTCGACCTCGATCTCGGCGAGCTCGACGATTCGGCGGAAGACCAGCAGAGCCAAGGCGACGAATCCGACGGCGAAAACCAGACGGATAGCGGGGAAGCCGCCACCGCCGGGGCGCAGCCTTCGATGGAAGGCGCTCCGGCCGAAGGCGCCGCCGAGGATGCCGAGCAGGACGGCGAGGCCGATACCGACGGCGAAATGATGCCGGGCGCCAGCGACGACGATCCCGGCCGGCCCGGCCGCCCCGGTCAGATGCCACGCGGGCGGCCCGACGAGAACGCGGTCTACAAGGCGTTCAGCACCGTCTCCGACGAGGTCATCGAGGCCGACAAGCTTTGCGATTCCGACGAGCTCGGCCGTTTGCGCCACCTGCTCGACCAACAATTATCGCATCTGCAGAGCGTCATCGCCCGGCTCGCCAACCGGCTGCAGCGCCGCCTCTTGGCGCGCCAGACGCGGGCCTGGGAATTCGATCTCGACGAAGGCATCCTCGACGCGGCGCGGCTGGCGCGCGTCGTCGCCAACCCGGTGCTGCCGCTCGCCTTCAAGCGCGAGCGCGAGACCGATTTCCGCGACACCGTGGTGACCCTCCTCATCGACAATTCGGGGTCGATGCGCGGCCGTCCGATCACCGTCGCGGCGATGAGCGCCGACATCCTGGCGCGCACCCTCGAACGCTGCGCGGTCAAGGTCGAGATCCTCGGCTTCACGACGCGCGCCTGGAAGGGCGGGCAGGCGCGCGAGCGCTGGATCGCCGCCGGCAAGCCGGCCAATCCCGGCCGGCTCAACGACCTGCGGCACATCGTCTACAAGCCGGCGGACGCTCCGTGGCGTCGCGCCCGGCGCAATCTCGGGCTGATGCTGCGCGAGGGAATCCTCAAGGAGAACATCGACGGCGAGGCGCTCGCCTGGGCGCACAACCGGCTGCGCGCGCGCACCGAGGAGCGCAAGATCCTGATGGTGATCTCGGACGGTGCGCCGGTCGACGATTCGACGCTGTCGGTCAACCCCGGCAACTACCTCGAAAAGCACCTGCGAGAGGTGATCCGCGACATCGAGCGCACCGCCGAGGTCGAGCTGACCGCGATCGGCATCGGCCACGACGTGACGCGCTACTATCGCCGCGCGGTCACCATCGTCGACGCCGAGCAGCTCGGCGGCGTCATGCTCGAACGCCTCGCCGACCTGTTCGAGGAAGAAGACGGCGGGCGAACCCGCGTCCGCAGCCGCCGCGCGGCCTGAGGCGCCGGACGGCGCAGGCCTTCCTGCCGCCGGACCACCTAGCGCTGCAGGGCGCAGAGCAGCGCGACCAGCTCGCCCTGCCGCTGCGTGCCGGTCTTGCCGAAGATGCTCTTCAGGTGATTGCGGACGGTCCCGAGACCGAGCCCCAGTCGTGCGGCGATCACCGGCAGGCTCAGCCCCTGTGAGAGCAGCCCCGCGATCGCCGCCTCGCGCTCGGTCAGCTCGAGCGCCTGCCGGATCGTCGCGGCGAGCGGTGCCGAGCGGTCGCGGCCCGGCTCGACGACGACGATAAGCGCGGCGGTGGCGACGAACACGTCGCGCGCCCGGCCTGCGACCGGCACGACCTGCAGGAAGCGGCGCTCGCCGTCGCGGTTGGCGACCGGAACGATGGCGCTCTGCGGCGTGTCGCCGACCGCCGCGGCAATCGCGCGGTCGAGCGGCGCCTGCCGGCGCCTTTCGTTCGCCGCGAGACGCCCGCCGCGCACGACGATGCCGTGCCGGCCCGCATTGTCGCCGCCATGCGCTCGCCGCACGCGGCCCCAGGCATCGAGCTCGAAGACCGGATCGCCCCACCGGTGGACCGCTCGCACCAGCCCCGCCGCCTCGGCCTCGAGCGTGCGTCGGGCGACGCGCACCGCCGTGCGCAGCGTCGGCAGCACGCGGTTCAGCGCCGCGATGTCGGCCGGCTCGTACGGGCCGAAACGCAACAGCCGCTTCAGCGACAGGCTGACCCTGGCGTCCGCGTCGGCCGCGAGTTGTGCCTTGCCGTGATAGAAGACCCCGCGCGGTCGCAGAAACTCCTGGAAATACGGGTCGCCGCGCAGCTCCTCGTCGGGCCAGACGTCGGTATCGCCGAGAAAGCCGCCGCCGAACACGTGATCGGGAAAAAATCGCCGGTGGCTCGCCGGGGCGTGGCCGGCGATCATCGCCGCATCGGCGTCCGCCCAACCGACTGACGACAGGCAGCCCAGCGTCTTCCCCCGCCGCAAGCGCATCAGCGTCGCGCCGCCGGCCTGCGTCGCCTCGGAAAGGAGCTGCAGGCCCTCCGCCCAGCCTTCGCCGAGCAAGGCCGCCGCCAAGATCTCTTCCGCCGCTTCTCCGACCCTGCCCGGCTCGATCAAACGGTGCCCCTCCCGGCAGACGCATCGTTCGCCGCCCTGAGCGTAGCACACCGCCTCCCCCGCCGGTTCGGTAAACGACGGCCCGCGGAAACTCGCCCTTGTCCCAAATGGGACGCGCCCGGGCGCAGGATCCCGGCTATCGATCGGCTCGGCTGTCGATCGGCCCGGCTGTCGATCAGGGGAGGGGCGGCCGCAACGGCGCCGGCGCCGCCTTGCGGGAGCGGCAGACAACTTGCAGGAGAGCGGTCTCATGACGATGCCGGCTTGGCCGGAGCTTGTCGGGTTCCTCGCCGCGGGCTTGCTCCTGTTGACCTTCCTCATGCGGCAAATGGTGCCGCTGCGCGCGCTCGCCCTGTCGTCGTCGGTCGCCTGGCTGGTCTACGGCGTGACCTGCCACATCTATCCGGTGGTCGTGGTCCACGCGACGCTGATCCCGTTGAACGGCTTCCGGCTGACGCAGGCGTTGCGCCGGCGGCTGGCCGAGGCCTCGCCGCGGATGCGCCGGCCCGCGATGGCCGCAGCAAAACCCTCGGCGACGGTGCACGGCCGATGACGGCGCGGCTGCGCGCGCTGGCGATCCGGGTCGAGCGCTCCTGCGCGCGGCAGAACGAGGGCTTGGCGCTGGCAGCGGTGCTCCTCGCCGGCATCGTGCTGACGGTCGCAGTCTGCCGCGTGCAGCCGGGCGACGACCCGGCCGACACCGAAGCCTACCAAAGCGTGCTCGGCTGCCTCTAGGCCGGGCGGAACCGGCGATCCACGACATGACTCGCTGCTATCGCCGGGCGGTCACCATCGTCGACACCGAGCAGCTCGGCGGCGTCATGCTCGAATGCCTCGCCGACCTGTTCGAGGAAGAAGACGGCGGAAGGACCCGCGTCCGCAGCCGCCGCGCGGCCTGATCCTAGACCGCGGCGGCACCAATGCGGTCGCGCCGCCGCATCGCTGTTACACCGCCCGGCGCGCCTTGAGCGCGGCGGTGAGCGTGCCCTCGTCGAGGTAGTCGAGCTCGCCGCCGATCGGCACGCCTTGCGCCAGGCGCGACACCGCGGCGCCGGTCCCGGCGGCGCGGTCGGCGATGTAATGCGCCGTCGTCTGGCCGTCGACCGTGGCGTTCAATGCGAGGATCAGCTCCATGCCGGGCGCGAGGCGGGCGATCAGCTTGCCGATGGCAAGGTCCTCGGGGCCGATCCCGTCCAACGCCGACAGCGTGCCGCCGAGCACATGGTAGCGGCCGCGGAAGGCGGCGGTGCGCTCCAGCGCCCAGAGGTCGGCGATGTCCTCGACGACACAGATCAGCTTGGCGTCGCGCCGCTCGTCGCGGCAGATCGCACAGGGCTCGGTCGTGTCGAGATTGCCGCAGACCGGGCACGGGCGGATCGCCGCCGCCGCCTCGCGCAGCGCCGTGGCGAGCGGCTCCATCACCGCCTCGCGCCGCTTCACCATGTAGAGCGCGGCGCGGCGCGCCGAGCGCGGGCCGAGGCCCGGCAGCTTCGCCAGCAATCCGATCAGCGTGTCGAGCTCCGACATCCCGGTCCCACGCGTCGTACCGGCGAAGGCCGGCACCCAGGCAGGGCTGGACCCCGGCCTGCGCCGGGGTGACGACAGAAGCGTTCGATATAGCGCTTTTGCGAAAATCCGCCAGCGAGCTATGGCCGCGCCGTCAGCGCCGCGAGGAAGCCGCGCACCCGCGCCGCGTTGACCCCTAAATCACCGTGCCCCTGGCGCGAGGCGGAGCGGATGTCGACGCGGCTGCCGGTCCCGTCCGGCCGGATGCGGATCGCCACATCGTCGGTGAAGCCGAACCAGAAGCTGCGGTCGTAGGCGTCGACGATCCCCGCGCCGGGATCGGATTTGACGATCGTCCAGCCTTTGTCGCGGGCGATCGCCAGCGCCCGCGCGAAGGCCGCGTCGGGCGGCAGCGCGAGCTCCGCCGGGGCGATGCCGGGATAGGCTCGGCGCTGGATCGCGGCGGTCTCGGCGCCCGGATAGCCGGGCGGCGCGCCATGCTCTTCGACCCGCATCGCCGCGGAGAATTCGAGCGATGGCGGGTCGCCGGCATCGGTGGTGATGTCGTGGATCCGCGGATAGCCGCGCTGGCTCGCGGCGTGCCACGGGAAATACAGCGCGACGAGGCCGAGCGCGAGGCCGACGAGGGCGCGCCGCAGCCCGTGCCGGCCAAGCCGGCGAAACCCGGCGAGCGCGACAAGCGCCAGCAGCGCGGCGGCGCCGCCGGCACAGAACGCGTCGGGCATCAGCGCGGTGAAGGCGAGCCGGTAGCTCCACCAGCCGGCGCGCCAGCCGAGCGGTCCCGCCGCCAGCAGCAAGAACGCCGCCGCGCCCAGCGCCATCGCCAGGATCGCCGCGCCGCGGAACAGCGCGCCGGCGCTGCGGCTCCCGGTGGGGGCGAGGCCCATCGCCATTCCTTGTTGCATCGGCGCTCGTCCGGTCCTGCTATCTGTCGAGCCAGATGGTCGCGAGATCCTGGTTGACGTAGTGGCTGGGGCTGATCTTGAAGCCCTTGACGTAGCTGCGATACGGCACGATGCGGTAGCGCCACAACAGGAAGATCTCGTGCGCCTCGGTGTCGAGCACGCGCTTTTCGAACCGGCGCATCAACTCGCGCTGCCTGGCGAAATCGGGCTCGCGCAGCATCCGGTCGTAGAGCGCGACCTCCTCCGGGTCTTCGTAATTCCCGTAGTTGAACGGCGAGGCGGAGTGCGGCAGGTATTTCGTGCCGTCGAGCAGCGGGTTGACGATGTTCTGGCAGTCGCCGTCGACCACCGTGTCGAAGTCGCCGCGCTCCTCGGCGTCGGTGAAAGGCCCGGTCGCCAGCACCTTCTGCGTCGCCTTGAGCCCGACCTTGCTCCAGTCGTCGATCACCCAGCTGGCGTTGAACTTGTAGGGCTGGTCGACATTGCGGTTGAGCAGCTCGAAGCTGAGCCCTTCGGCGCCGGCCTCGGCCAGCAGGCGCCGCGCCTCGGCGCGCGACTTCTCGATGTCCGGCCAGTATCCGGCGAGCTGTTCCAGCTCGGCGCGGGTCGCCGCCAGCGGCGAGCTCGGGAAGCCGACCCCGCCGACGGTCTTCTCGATGGTGATCTTCGCCAAAGCGGGAGCGGTATGCCAGCGGTCGATCGCCAGGGTCAGCGCCCGCCGCACGCGCGCGTCGTCGAAGGGCTTTCGCGCATGGTTCGGGGTGATCAGCGCGCCGCAATTCCAGTCGCTCTCCTGCACCGCGATCCGGTCGCCCAACGCGGCCTTCAATTCGTCGCGCGTCGCCGGTGGAAAGCCGCGGAACTCGATCGCCGCGCGATCGCCGCGGATCGCGGCGACGCGGGTCGCCTGCTTCTCGGCGAAAATGCCGGTGAAGCCGTCGAGATAGGGCAGGCCGGGGCGATAATAGCCGGGGTTGCGCACGCCCTCGATCGACTGGCCGAGATTATACGCCTTGAAGCGGAACGGGCCGGAGCCCATCACATTCTTCTCGTACCAGTGCGGGTCGCGGTCGAGGATCGCCTTCTCGTAGACGAAGGCGTAGGGGTCGGCGAGCGCCGGGAGGAACGCCGCGGTGGCGAATTTGAGGTGGAAGACGACGGTGTCGCGGTCCGGCGCCTCGATCCCGTCGACCATCGAGTAGTAGCCGCGCCGGACGCTGACGACGCCGTCGGGCGGGTTGACGATCTTGTTCCAGCTGGCCGCGACGTCGGCCGCGGTCAGCGGCGAGCCGTCGTGGAAGGTGGCGTCGGAGCGGATCGTGAAGCGGTAGGTGCGGCCGGCGTCGGTAGGCTGCGGCATCGCGGTGCACAGATCGCAGACGAACCGGGTGGTGTCGGCCGGGTCGTCGGGGTTGGCCCGCACCAGCACGCTGTAGAACGGCGCCACCGCGTGGATCGTCGCAAAGGTGTTCTCGCGGTGCGCGTCGAAGCTCGGCGGCGCGTCCGCCGGGATCATGTAGACGAGGGTGCCGCCGCGCTTCGGCGCCTCGTCGGCCGAGGCGGAGGTGGCCGGCAGCGCCAGCAGCGCGGCGCCCGCGGCGAGGCCTCGCCACATCGCCGTCGCACCGCTCACGCGGCCTTGGTGACGCCCCCGTCGTCCTCGATCGGCAGCGGATGCCAGTTGCGCGAGACGACCCAGTCGGGCCGCGGGTTGGGGCCGAGCACCGGCCGGTTCGCGACCGCGTTGCACGACACGTAGATGTGCCAGCGGTCCTCGGCCGAGAGGTTGTGCCCCGAGGCGTGCAGCACGTTGCAGTGGAACAGGACGCCGGTGCCGGCGCGACCCGTGACCGCGACCGGCGGCGGCGCGTTGCGCATGACCTCGATCATCTTCTCCTTGGGGATGACCCAGAGCTTGTAGCCGGTCGCGGTGTCGTAGACCGATTCGAGAAGGCCGAGCCGGTGGCTGCCGGGAATGATGTAGAGCCCGCCGCCGAACTCGCTCGTGTCGTTGAGCATGACGTTGAACGTCGCCATGTTGGGCGTCGGGCAGCCGTCCTTGCTCCAGGCGTTGTAGTCCTGGTGCCACATCCAGATCGTGCCCTCGATCGCCGGCTTGGCGTTGATCTTGGTGTGGTAGACATAGGCGTCGCCGCCCAGCACCTGTTGCACCGGGCGCAGCACCCGCGGCGTGCGCACCAGCGCGCGGAACGGCGCCGAGCGGGTCGCGCCGTCCTCCTCGTGCACACGGAAGATGCTTTTGACCCCGCCGGTGTGCTCGCGGAAGACCTCCTCGGTTTCGAGCTTCGCCAGCCGCGCCACTTCCTGGCGCAGCACCGCGACCTCCGCCTGGGTGAAGAGATCGGGGAAGATCAGAAACCCGTCGCGCTCGAACTGCGCCATCTGCGCCGGGGTCAATTCCATCGCTTCCTCCACGCGCCCGTTGCTGCACTGTAGCGCCGCGGGCCGCAGGCCGCATCGGCGTCGTGCGTCCATCGAGGGCCGCTTTGTCCCGAGGTGCTCGACGAGGTCGAGCCGCGAAGGACGCAGAGCCGGTCGCTGCGGCGAAACTTGCCGCGCCACCGCCGGCACCTGATATAGTGCCCCTGGGAGGTCGGCGACGGACAGGTCCCTCGCCAACCCGGTCAGGTCCGGAAGGAAGCAGCCGTAACGAGTTCCGGCCTGGGTCGTCGGTCCGGTCTCCCACCTCTTTACAGCGCCGGTTTTCGCGCCCAGGGATGAGCGACGCCGCGGCCCATTATCGCGTGCTGGCCCGCAAATATCGGCCGCAGACCTTCGCCGAGCTGATCGGCCAGGAGGCGATGGTGCGCACCCTGGCGAACGCGATCGCCAGCGGCCGGGTGGCGCATGCCTTCATCCTCACCGGGGTGCGCGGGGTCGGCAAGACGACGACCGCGCGGATCATCGCGCGTGCGCTCAACTGCGTCGGCGCCGACGGCAGCGGCGGGCCGACCGCGGCGCCGTGCGGCGTCTGCGAGCATTGCCGCGGCATCGCCGAGGATCGGCATGTCGACGTGATCGAGATGGACGCCGCCTCGCGCACCGGGGTCGACGACATCCGCGAGCTGACCGAGGGGATGCGCTACCGGCCGGTCGCGGCGCGCTTCAAGATCTACATCATCGACGAAGTCCACATGCTCTCGCGCAACGCCTTCAACGCCTTGTTGAAGACGCTCGAAGAGCCGCCGCCCGACGTCAAGTTCGTGTTCGCGACGACCGAGATCCAGAAGGTGCCGGTGACCGTGCTGTCGCGCTGCCAGCGTTTTTCGCTGCGCCGCGTGCCGGTCGATGCGCTCTCGGCGCATTACGCGGCGATCGCCAAGGCCGAGGGCATTGTGATCGAGCCGGGTGCGCTCGGCCTCATCGCCCGCGCCGCCGACGGCTCGGTGCGCGACGGGCTGTCGCTGCTCGACCAGGCGATCGCGCTGGCGGGCGGCTCGAGTCCCGGCGGCCCGATCGCCGAGGCGGCGGTGCGCGACATGCTCGGCATCGCCGATCGCGGCCTCGTCTTCGACCTGTTCGAGACGGTGCTGCGCGGCGACGCCGGCGACGCGCTCGATCGCATGGAGGCGCTCTACCAGGGCGGCGCCGACCCGCTCTCGGTGGTCCAGGACCTGCTCGACCTCACCCATTTCGTGACTCGGCTCAAGCTGGTGCCGGAGAGCGGCGCCGGCGATCCGATGGCGGCGGGCGACCGCGAGCGGGCGGCGCCGCTCGCCGCCCGGCTGGCCATGCCGGTCCTGGCGCGCGCCTGGCAGATGCTGCTGAAGGGCGTCGAGGAGCTGCAGGCCGCGCCGTCGCCGAAGCAGGCGGCGGAGATGGTGCTGGTGCGGCTCGCCTATGTCGCCGACCTGCCGGTACCGGCCGAACTCGTCCGCAGCATCGATCTCGGCAGCCTGTCCGCAACACCCGCGGGCGCCGCATCGCCGCCTGCGCCGGGACCGGCCACCCCGGCGCGGCCGGCGTCGCGGCCCGCGACCGCGCCGGGCGAGCCGGTCTTTGTCGAGCCTTTCGCTGCGGCGCCGCCGCTCCCGCTCGCCCAGCCGCGCGCCGAAGGCAGCGCCGCGCCGGCGATCGCGCCGGCGCCGCTCGCCGCACCCGAGGCGTCACCGCTCGACCCGATGCCGCAGAGCTTTGGCGAGACGGTGGCGCTGTTCGAGGCGCATGGCGAGGTGATCACCCGGGCGCATCTGCGGGCGCAGGTGCATCTGGTGGCGTTCGAGCCCGGCCGCATCGAATTCCGCCCGGCCGAGGGCGCGCCGCGCGATCTCGCCAGCCGGCTGTCGCAGCGCCTGCAGGAATGGACCGGCGCGCGCTGGGTGGTCGCGGTGTCGCAGGCCGAAGGCGCGGCGACCCTCGAACAGCAGGAGGCGGCAGCGCGCAGCGCGCGCGAGGGCGAGGCGGCGCGCCATCCGCTGGTGCGCGCCGTGCTCGACGCCTTTCCCGGCGCGACCATCGCCGCGGTGCGCGAGCGCTTCGCCGCCGCCGAGCCGGCTGCCGAAGAGCCCCCCACCGACGAAGACGGTCCCGCCGCGAGTGAGGAGGATGAATCATGAAGAACCTCGGCCAGCTGATGAAGCAGGCGCAGCAAATGCAGCAGAAAATGGCCGACATGCAGGCCCAGCTCGAAAGCGTCGAAATGACCGGCGTCGCCGGTGGCGGCCTCGTCCAAGTCACGCTCAACGGCAAGAGCGACCTGAAGAAGATCAAGATCGACAAATCACTGCTCGTCCCCGACGAAGTCGAGGTTGTCGAGGACCTGATCCTT
>DATJOB010000393.1:0-4647 GCA_035507475.1 Allostellaceae bacterium
TAAGGGCTGGCGCGGGCGGAGGACCGCATGAGGCGCCAGCTCGCTCCCGATCTCTGCGTGATCGGCGCCGGCGCCGGCGGGCTCGCGGTCGCCGCGGGCGCGGTCCAGATGGGCGCGAGTGTCGTGCTCGTCGAACGCGGCGCGATGGGCGGCGACTGCCTCAACGCCGGCTGCGTGCCGTCGAAATCGCTGATCGCCGCCGCGCGAGTGGCGCAGCAATGGCGGCACGCCGGCCGGTTCGGCCTCCCCGCTGCCGGCCCGCCGATCGATTTCGGTGCGGTTGCGGAGAGCGTTCAGCATGTCGTCGAGGCGCTCGCCCCGAATGATTCAGAAGAGCGATTCCAATCGCTTGGTGTGACTGTCTTGAGAGCCGAGGCGAAGTTTGCCGACGCTCGGCGGGTGCTGGCGGGCGACGCCGAGATCCGCGCCCGCCGCTTTGTCGTCGCGACCGGCGGCCGGCCGACGGTGCCGCCGACCCCGGGGCTCGACGGCGTGCCCTACATGACCAGCGAGACCGTGTTCGCCAACCGCGTCTTGCCGCGACACCTCATCGTGATCGGCGGCGGCGCGGTCGGGATCGAGCTCGCCCAGGCGCATCGCCGGCTCGGCGCCGAGGTCAGCGTCGTCGATGCCGGGCCGCTGCTGCCGCGCGACGATCCGGAACTGGTGGCCGAGCTGGCCGACATTCTGGTCGGTGAGGGCATCGCCCTGCATCCGCGCACCGCCATCGCCGCGGTCGAGCGCGACGGCGACGGGATCGCGCTGGCGCTCTCCTCGGGGCGGCGGTTGACGGGCTCGCACCTGCTCGTCGCCGCCGGACGCGAACCGAACGTCGACGCACTCGACCTCGCCGCCGCCGGCATCGCCGCGACGCGGCACGGCATCACGGTCGACGCGCGCTTGCGCACCACCAATCCGCGCGCCTACGCGATCGGCGACGTGACCGGCGGCCCGCAATTCACCCATGTCGCGCTGCATCACGCCGGGATCGTCATCCGCAATGCGCTGTTCCGCCTGCCGGCGCGGATCGATTACCGGGCGCTCCCCTGGGTCACCTACAGCGACCCCGAGCTGGCGCAGGTCGGCATGGCCGAAGCCACGGCGCGCGACGCGCACGGCGACAGGCTGCGCGTCCTGCGCTGGCGCTTTGCCGACAACGACCGCGCCGCGACCGAGCGCGACACCGCCGGCCTCGTCAAGGTCACGACCTTGCCGAACGGCCGCATCCTCGGCGCGGCGATCCTCGGCGCCGGCGCCGGCGAGCAGATCGCGAGCTGGGCCTTGGCGATCTCGCAACGGCTCAAGATCGGCGCGGTCGCCAACCTGATCCTGCCCTACCCGACGCGCGGCGAAGCCGGCAAGCGCGCCGCCGGCAGCTTCTACACACCGACCCTCTTCGCCCCGCGCACCCGGCGCCTCGTGCACCTGCTCACCCGTCTCGGCTAGGGAGAACGCGATGTTGCTGCGCAGCCTGTCCGCCCGGCTCCTGGTGCTGACCGTGTTCTTCGTGATGCTCGGCGAGGTGCTGATCTTCGTGCCCTCGGTGGCGCGGTTTCGCATGACCTATTTCGAGAACCACATCGCGGCCGCGCATCTCGCGACCCTGGCGCTCAATGCCAGCCCGAACGGCAAGCTCGACCGGGCGCTGACCGACGAACTGCTGGCCGAAGTCGGCGCCCATTCGATCACCTTGCACCGGCCCGACGGCATGCTGGAGATGCTCGACAGCGCGCAGCCGCCGCAGCCCGATGTCACCTTCGTGCTCGGCGGCGGCAACGTGCCGATCTGGATCCAGCGCTCGTTCGAGACGCTGTTCAGCACCGGCAACCGGGTGATGCGCGTCATCGGCACCTCGCCCTTCGAGCCCGGCACGCGGGTCGAGATCCTGCTCGACGAGGCGCCGCTGCGCACCGAGATGTGGCAGTTCGGCGGCCGCATCTTCCAGCTCTCGATCGTGCTGTCGCTGATCGCCGCGGCGCTCGTCCACCTCAGCCTGCAGACGCTGCTGGTGCGGCCGATGCGGCGCATCACCGCGAGCATGGCGGCGTTCAGCCACGACCCGGAGGACGCCTCGCGGATGATCGTGCCGCGCGGCGGCCGCGACGAGATCGGCCAGGCCGAGAAGGAGCTGGCGGCGATGCAGGAGACGGTGCGCCAGGCGCTCGGCCAGCGCGCCCGGCTCGCCGCGCTCGGCACCGCGGTCACCAAGATCAACCACGACCTGCGCAACATTCTCGCGACCGCGCGCCTCGTCACCGACGGGCTGACCGGCAGCGCCTCGCCCGAGGTGCGCCGCGTCGCGCCGCGCCTCATCGACGCGATCGACCGCGCCATCGGGCTGTGCGCCCGCACCCTCGACTTTTCGCGCGAGGGCGCGCCGCCCTTCGCGCCGAGCCGGTTTCGCCTGCGCCCGCTGGTCGAGGAGGTCGGTGCCGGGCTGGCGCTGCCCGACGAGGAATTCGCGGTCGAGCTCGAGATCGCGCCCGACCTCGCGGTCAATGCCGATCGCCAGCAGATCTACCGCGTCTTTCTCAACCTCGCGCGCAACGCGGTCGAGGCCGGCGCGCATCGGCTGCGCGTCAGCGCGGCGCGTGACGACGGCATGATCGCGATCGAGCTGGCCGATGACGGCCCGGGTCTGCCGCCGCGGGCGCGCGAGAACCTGTTCCGCCCGTTCGCCGGGTCGGCGCGGCCGGGCGGCAGCGGGCTCGGCCTGGCAATCGCGCGCGAACTGATGCGGCTGCATGGCGGCGAGCTGGCGCTCGTCGCCTCGACCGGCGCCGGGACGATTTTCCGCATCACCATGCCGGCGGCGAAAGCGCCGGCGCGCGCGGCTAATCGAGAGCGAGCGTCAGCGACTTGAGATATTCGCTCTCGGGCAGGGTCAGCGGCACCGGGTGGTCCGGACCGGCGCCCGCGGCCCGCAAGATCCGGCCGGTGCGGCCGGCATCCGCCAGGCCGCGCCGCACCGCCTCGGCAAATTCAGCGGCGCCGACATTGTGCGAGCAGGACGCGATAAAGAGGAACCCGCCCGGGAGGGCGAGCGCCGCAGCGAGACGCGCCAGCTTGCGATACCCGCGCAGCGCCGCCGGGACGTCGCGCTTGGTGCGGGCAAAGGCCGGCGGGTCGGCGATCACCAGACCGAAGCGCTCGCCCGCGCGAGCCAGCGCCGCCGCTTCGGCGAAGGCCTCGGCGCGGCGGAATTCGCACCCGCCCGCGACACCGTTGCGCTCGGCCGCGGCGGCGGCAAGCGCGAGCGCCGCTTCCGAGCGATCGACGCCGAGCACCGCCTCCGCGCCGGCGCGCGCCGCGGCGATCGCAAAGCCGCCGGAAAAGCAATAGAGGTCGGCGACCCTCAGCCCCCGCGCCAGGCCGGCGACAAAGGCGCGGTTGTCGCGCTGGTCGAAGAACCAGCCGGTCTTCTGCCCGGCCTGCAGGTCGGCGAGGTAGACGGCGCCGCTTTCCTCGACCGCGACCGGCCCGTCGAGCGCGCCATGCGCCACGCGCGTCTCCTGCGGCAGCCCTTCGAGCAGCCGCGCCGGGCTGTCGTTGCGCAGCACGATCGCCGTCGGCGCCAGCAGCGCCGACAGCGCCTCGACGACGAGCGGCTCGAGCAGCGCCATGCCGGCCGCGTTGCTCTGCACCGCCAGCACCGCACCGAAACGGTCGACCACCAGCCCCGGCAGCCCGTCCGCCTCGGCATGCGCGAGGCGGTAATAGGGCGACGGGTAGAGCCGCTCGCGCAGCCGCAGCGCCCGCTCGAGCCGGCGCGCCAGGAAGCGCCGGCCGACCGATCGCGCCCAATCGCGGTCGAGGATGCGCGCCGCGAGCAGCGTGTGCGGGTTGAACATCGCGACGCCGAGCGGCCGCCCGTCGGCGCGGCGCAGCGTGACGAGACCGCCCGGCGGCAGCGCGCGCGCCGCCGCATCCATCTGCACCTCGTTCGAGAACACCCAGGGGTGGCCGGCCTCGGCCCGCCGCTGACCGCCCGGCAGCAGCGTCACCACCGGGCGCGCCGCCGGATCGTCCTCGCCGGCCGGTTCCGGCGCGACCGGCGCCTCGACGATCTCCGCATGCGTCATCCGCTCCTCCCGCACCGGACGGGCGTTTAAGCGGCAGCCGCGCGGCTGTCAAATCCGGCGCCCGGCGCCGTTCGATCTTGCCTTCAACCCGCCGGGTAGAGTAGTTGTTCCCGCCCTTGCGGCCCCGGCCGCAAGCGCGGGCGCCCGTAGCTCAACTGGATAGAGCACCAGACTACGGATCTGGGGGTTAGGGGTTCGACTCCTCTCGGGCGCGCCATTTCTCAAGGGCTTAGGTTATCGCGTTTGAACGCATTTGAACGCGCGTTTGAATCGCTCCTTCGTTTCTGCCAGGTTTTCGAAGCCATTGGTGAGACGCCAGTTGCGTCCGAACCAGAGAAGATGCGTTCGACCACGCAGCGGCGAGGAAGAACAATGCCTGAAGTTGTCGGCGGCGCGACTATCGGGTTTGGTTGCTATGCTATCCCACCCGGCGGTGATGTTGCTGGGACGCTCGACCAGAGAATGATCGGCAGACGCCTGAGCCGCCACGCCGACCGTCTCGGCCTCAGTGAGACGGGATGAAGTTCCATTTCTGCGCCGCCAACCTCAATCGCCGCGGTGCGGC
>DATJOB010000394.1:0-13308 GCA_035507475.1 Allostellaceae bacterium
GAGAGCCGTGATCGCATCCGGCTGCGAAATCAGCGACACGTGGCTCGCCTTCACCTCGATGGTCCTGGCGCCCATGCGCTTCGCCATGAAGCGTTCGAGATCGGGATTGATGGTGCGGTCTTCGGTCGATACCGCGTACCAGCTCGGCTTCGAGCGCCAGGCCGCCTGGGTAGTTCTGTCTTGCAGCAATGACCGCCTGAACGGCGCCTGAACGGCGCACAGCACCCGCGCCTTTTGCGGCGGCAGGTCGGCGGCGAAGTCGCGAAGGAACGCGTCCTCGCTCAGCCGGCCCCAATCGTCCGACCAGACGATGCCGGCGGAGGCCGGCGGCGCGGGGTACTTGCCGGCCAACGCCGCATAATCCTCGCCCGCATCCGGCGCCCGCGCCGCGACGTAGACCAGCGCCGAAACCTTGGCGTCGACCCCGGCCTCGGTCAGGATCATGCCGCCGAAGGAATGCGCGACGAGAACGGTCGGCCCCGGCTGCCAGGCGAGCACCTGTTTCGTCGCCGTGACCGCGTCCTCGAGCCTCGTCAGCGGGTTCTGCACCGCCGTGGCCCGCATGCCCCTGGCCTGCAGCCGGGCGATGACCTCCGACCAGCACGAGCCGTCGGCGAAGAGCCCGTGGATCAGCACGACGTTCTTTGTCCGCGGCCCGGGCGATTGAGCTCGGGCGGCATCGGCCAGCGCGGATGCCGCCACCGTCGCCGCCGCACCGCTGATGAAGCCGCGCCGATCCATCGAGATCTCCCTGTGCTCGTGTCGAACCGCGATCCCGTTGCTGCCGGTGCGCCGGCGCCCGGTGCGCCGATTGATCGCCGCGAGTCTCGGAGAAGAAGGCCGTGCGGTCTTTCGCGATCGCATAGCGAATTTTTCGATCGCACGAACGCCGAGCGGCGGCCTGTGGGGCCGGCAACCGGCCGCCCGCCGATGCCGATGCGCCGAACGCCCCTTGTCGTGCGACTTCGCCAAACCGCGTGCGGCGCGGAAAGCCCGCGCGGGCCGCGGCGGCTACTCTCGCAGTCGCACGCTTTCACGGCGTATCCGACGAGAACCATCGAAGACTGCGATGAGCAATCGGTTGGCCAAGGCGCAGGCGGTTTCCCGCCACCTCCCCGCAACGGTGCGCAGCGCCTATGGCGCGACCTCGATCGTCGCCCGGAACTGGGTGGTCGACCTGCGGCGGCAGTGCTTTATCGAGATGGGCGGCACGTCGCGGCCGCAGGACATCTGGGACAGCATCAGCCGGCGGCTCGAGATCGCGGAGATAACCGCGCGCGGCGTGCCGATCGCGCTACGCCCGGCACAAGCGAGGGCGGTGCGGCGCACCGCACGACGGATCGTCGCAACCTGCGTCGCCGACGATCTTCGCGCCGTTATCTGACGTTGCCGCGGATATCGGTCGCGCCCGGCGCCTGCGGGTGGCGGGTGGCCGGTCGTTGCCTCGCCAGCGCCCGCCGGTCACGGCCATCGCCGTTTCCGCTTGGGTCGCGTTCGGTCGCAACGCTCACGGCGAGAACGGTGGGCGCCGCTCGCGCCCACCCCCTCGCCGCCGCAACGGCTACTGGTTGGGGTTGATCTTCTCGCAGTGCCCCGGGCGCCAGCGGCCGTGGACATAGCTGCCCTCCACCCAATACTCGCCCGCCGCGCAGGGCTGCTGCACGGAAACGGCGCCGTTCTGCCGCGCCGGCGCCGGCGCGAACTCGGCCGAGCGCGCGACGATCGAGAGCAACGGGAGCGCGGCGAGCGCAAAGGCGGCGATGAGAGCGAGGTTCGAACGCATTGGATCCTCCTGCGGCGTCGAGTTCGACAATGCGGCGCGCTTGCCGGCTACGCCGGTGACGGCATCGCGATCGTCTGATGATATGGGGCTTGTATGCGAAGCTTTCTTTCCCCGCCGCACGCGGCGTGACGTAATCGCACGCCGAACGGGTCGAAGCGGGCGGCGGCTTTCCGCCCTCCCGCCCGGGTTCGCGATCGTCGCGCCTTGCACCGCCGGCAAGCGCCTAGGCGATCTTGGCGACGTCGAGCATCGCCTGGGCGAAAGCCTTGGGCGCTTCCTGGGGCAGGTTGTGACCGACGCCGCCGGTGATCGTCCGGTGCTCGTATTTGCCGGAGAATTTCTTCGCATAGCTGGCGGGGTCGGGATGCGGCGCGCCGTTGGCATCGCCTTCGAGGGTGATGGTCGGTACGCCGATCGCCGGAGCGGCGGCGAGCCGCCGTTCCAGCTCGTCGTATTGCGCCTCGCCCTCGGCCATGCCGAGCCGCCAGCGATAGTTGTGGATGACGATGGCGACATGATCGGGGTTGTCGAAGGCCGCCGCGCTGCGCGCGAACGTCGCCTCGCTGAACTGCCATTTCGGCGACGCGAGCTGCCAGATGAGCTTCGCGAACTCCCGCCGGTATTTGGCGTACCCCTCTCGGCCGCGCTCCGTGGCGAAATAATATTGGTACCACCATTGCAGCTCGGCTTGCGGCGGCAGCGGCACCTTGCCGGCTTCCTGGCTGCCGATCAGATAGCCGCTCACCGAGACCATGCCCCGGCAGCGCTCGGGCCACAGCGCGGCGATGATGTTGGCCGTGCGCGCGCCCCAGTCGAACCCGCCGATCGTCGCCTTGTCGATCTTGAGCGCGTCCATCAGCTTGACGATATCGATCGCCACCACCGATTGCTGGCCATTGCGCGGCGTGTCGCTCGACAGGAAGCGCGTGGTGCCGTAGCCGCGCAGAAACGGCACGATGACCCGATGTCCCGCCGCGGCCAGGGCCGGTGCAACATCGACGTAGCTGTGGATGTCGTACGGCCAGCCGTGCAGCAGAACGGCAGGAGCGCCGCCGGCGGGACCGACCTCGGCATAGCCGATGTCGAGGGTACCCGCGTTCACCTGCTTGAGCGGTCCGAACGAGCCATGCGCGGCGCCCCCGTTTGGCACCGGTCCCGACGATCGGGTTTGCGCCGAACCGAGGCGCGTCAGGCCAAGTTCCGCGGCGGCGAAGGCAAAAGCCGCTGTACCAACCAAGCGGCGGCGGTCTTGATCGACGATGTCCTTCATGACGGCAGCTCCTCGCCGGCCCGCTCCCAGACCTGGCTTTGGTCCGCCTCGGGGACGCTGATGCGGAACGGCCCTATGACCTCGTCCGCGGCCATCGCCGTGCGATAGGCGGGAAGAACGCCGGCAATTCCCGCAGCCGCGATTCCCACGGCGGCGCCGCCCAAGAACGCGCGGCGGCTGTGATCGACGGGTTGCCCATCCGTCCGGGCCGTCATGGCAGCCTCCCTGGTGCCGGTCGGCACGCCTTGTTCGTGCGTGTCACGCCGCGCGTCGCCCGCCGCGCCGCGGCTCGCCGCGCGCCCGGTGAACGCGCAGCGCAGCCGCCCGCCGCTCGAGATCCTCGGCGGTTCGCAGCCGCGCCTCCCACACCCAGACGCTGCCGGCGTGGTTGGCGTTGAGGCGATGCCAAGCGGCGAGCTCCTCCAGCCGCTCGATCGAATCGGTGGCGTCGATCATCGCGATTCTCCGTTCGGTTGGGAGTTGGCCGCGCTCAGCGGGGCTGACCGGCCTCCAGGAGGAACCAGACGCGGCCGTCGGTCTCGTCGATCCAGTTTTCGAGCAGGCTTGCGGTGGCGACGTCTCCGGCTTCGTCGCACAGCGCATGCAGCGCCTTCATCTCGGCGGCGAGCGACTCGTTGTCCCGCTGCAGCTCGGCAAGCATGTCGCGCGCGGTGACGCTCGTCGCCTCGTTGTCGAGGATGCGTTGCAGGCGGGCGATCTGACCGATCGACTTCAGCGTCTGGCCGCCCAGCTTGCGCGCCCGCTCGGCGATGACGTCGGTCATCGCGAAGATCTGCGACGCCTGGTCGTCGAACAGCAGATGGTAGTCGCGGAAATGCGGGCCGCTCAGATGCCAGTGAAAGTTCTTGGTCTTCATGTAGAGCGCAAAGCCGTCGGCCAACAGCGCGTTCAGTCCGCTGACGACGCCGTTCGGCCGGTTCGACGAGGTGCTTGTCATCGTTCGCTCTCTCTCTGCAGGTTGTCCGTCATGGGCGCGATTGTGAACCAGGCCGGCGACGTGCTCTTTCGAGATCGGCCATACAGTTTCCCGATCGCACGGCTTTAGGCGGCGGCGCGCTCCAGCACACGCGTCCCGGCAAGCGCAACGGGGGCGAGCGGCGCGCACGCCGCGTCGCCGGCGAGGGACTGGCGCCAGGCGCGCGGCGGCTGGCCGACAAACCGCTTGAACACGCTGGTGAAGTGCGACTGGGTCTGGAACCCGACCGTCAGCGCGATCTCGACCAGCGACGTCTTGTTTTCGGCCAGCATTTCCTGCGCGCGCTCGACCCGGCGTCGCAACAGGTATTCGTGCGGCGGCAAGCCGGTGGCGGCGCGGAACTGCGCCGCGAAATGCATCCGGGTCAGGCCCGCGGCGGAGGCAAGGTCGGCGAGGCTGACCGGTTCGCCCAGATTGGCTTCGACGTATTCGATGACCCGGCGCAGCCGCCAGCGCGCCAACTCGGCGACCTTCGGCCGCGGCCCGGTCGGCGGGCGGCACGACGACCCGAGCAGCCGCGCCACGATGGCGGTGCTGATGCAGTCGGCGTAGAGCCGGCCGAACGGGTTGCCGGCCTCCTCGGCGGCGAGCAGCGCGCGGCCGAGCCGCTCCGCGACCGGGTCCTGGGTCAGCCGCGCCGCGCTAGGCAGGCCGCCCGGCTCGGCACCGCCGATGTCCCGGCTGAACTCGGCGATCAGACGGTTGGGCACGTGCAGGTGAAGCACGTCGTAGGGCCCGCGGAAGACGCAGCTCGCGGCGACGCTGGGCTCGGTGACCTGCAGCATCCCGGCAACGGCGGCGCCGTCATGCACCGTGCGGCCGGACAGCGCGAGCCTGACATCCTCGTTGCGCAAGACGATGGCGACGAGGTGGCTGTGGGCGGGGGTCTCGGCCTTGACCTCCCGCGTGCGGCAATCGAGCGAGCGCCACCGCGTGGCGATCACCCTGGTGCTCGCGGCATCGACCGCGCCGCCGGCGGGCAGCGCGCGCCAGGCGGGTTCGTCCTCGACGATCCTGTCGAGCGGCCTCCCCTCGCCGGTGAGCGCAAGAGCAGTCAAGGTATCGGCAACCACGGCGGCATTGAGATCGAACATGGCTCACCTCCACGATGAGCCGAGTTAAGCAAAGCACCGGCACCTATTTCCTTGGCGAAATCATGAAGAGTCGTAAAAACCGCTGCAGGACTGAAGCGCCGGTGAACTGCGCTTCAGGATTACAGATTTGAGACAACCGAAGCGGCATAGTAGCGGCCGGCAGAACACCGGCGCCCCGCGAGTGGAGATAACGCCGGCGTATTAGCCGAGAGCGATGTGATTGCAGCGTTTATTGCCGCTATTGAGGCGACCTGGCGAGCTGACGGATGACCGGCGCAGCGGCGACTGCCGGCGGATCGTTGCGCTGCTGAACGATTCCTGAATAGATCTGAAGAAGCTTGATCCCTCGAGCCGGGCCGATGCTCGCACCAGGCCAATCGCCGATTTTTGAGCTCGCAGAGTGCCAGGTCGACCTAGGTCGGCGCGAGCTTCGCCTGCGCGGCGCGCCGGTTCCGATCGGCGGCCGGGCCTTCGCGATTATCGAGGCGCTGCTCCGATCGTCCGGCGAACTGGTCAGCAAGGATCGGCTGATGGACCAGGTCTGGCCGGGGTCGGTCGTCGAGGAAAACACGCTTCAGGTACACATCTCCGCGGTGCGCAAGGCGCTGGGCCCGCTGCGCTCGATGCTCAGGACCGAGTCGGGCCGCGGCTATCGGCTGCTCGGGCCCTGGTCGGCCCGCGAGAGGCCCGAAGCGGCGGGCCAAGCCGCAAGCATGGCCGCGATCGAGCCGGCGCCGGCGCCACCCGAACCGTCGTCGCAGACGAATTTTCCGGCGGCGGCCTCGACCCTGATCGGCCGGGAGACGGCGATCCAGCGTCTCCTCGATCTGCTGTCGGCTTACCGGGCGGTGACGCTGACCGGGCTCGGCGGCATCGGCAAAACCGCGCTGGCGCTCGACGCGGCGCGCCGCTTTTGCCGCGACTTCGACGGCAGCGGATGGCTTGTCGAGCTGGCTTCGCTGTCCAGCCCGGACCTCGTGCCGTCGGCGGTGTCGAGCGTTCTCGGCTTGCGACCCGGCGGCGACAAGATTACCGCCGAGGCGGTCGCGCGCGCGATCGGCGAACGCCGCGTCATCCTGGTGCTCGACAATTGCGAGCATGTGATCGACGCCGCCGCGGCGCTGGTCGAAGCCGTCATGCGCCTGTGCCCGGCGGCCACGGTGCTGTCGACGAGCCGCGAGGTGCTGCGGATCGACGGCGAGCATGTCTATCGCGTCCCGCCGCTCGTCGTCCCCTCCGAGGATGCCGCCGGGCACGGCGATATCCTCGACCACAGCGCGGTCGCGCTGTTCGTCGCCCGCGCTCGCGCGCTCGGTTCGGACTTTTCCGCCGAGGCGCACAGCCTGACGACGATCGCCAGCATATCGCGCAACCTCGACGGCATTCCTCTGGCGATCGAGTTCGCCGCAGCGCGGGCCGCGACGCTGGGGCTGGCCGAGGTAGCGGCCCATCTCGACGACCGCTTCCGCTTTCTGACCAGCGGGCGCCGCACCGTGCTGCCGCGCCACCAGACGCTCCGCGCCGCGCTCGATTGGAGCTATGAACTGCTGCCCGCGGCGGAGCAGCGGCTGCTGCGCCGTCTGGCGATCTTTGCCGGCGATTTCTCGCTCGACGGCGCCTTCGCGGTTGCCGGCGACGGGTCGGACAGCAGCGTCGTCGACTGCCTCGGCAACCTCGTCGCCAAATCGCTGGTAGTCGCCGACCTCGATGCCAGGGTCGCCCAATACCGGCTGCTGAGCACCACGCGCCTCTATGCCCTGGAAAAGCTGCGCGACACCGGCGACTATCGCGAGGCCGTACGTCGTCACGCCGCGCATTACGTGGCCCTTTTTGCCTCGGCGGAGGCCGAAAGCGAGACGCGGCCGCAAACCGAGTGGCTCGCCACCTACGCTCGCCATCTCGATGACGTTCGCGCCGCGCTCGACCGCGCCTTCCTGCCGGATGGCGACCGCCGGCTCGGTATCGAGCTCACGGTCGCCGTGGTGCCCTTGTGGGTTCAGCTGTCGCTGCTCGGCGAGTGCCGCGAGCGGGTCGAAGCCGCGCTGGCGCGGCTCGGCGAGGATGCGGCGCCATCGCGCGTCCGCATGCAGCTTTCGGCCGCCCTCGGCTGGTCCCTGATGTACGGCGTCGGCCGCGCCCGCGAGGCGGGCCCGGCTTGGACCGCGACACTGGAACTGGCCGAACGGCTCGGCGATGTCGAGTATCAGCGCCGCGCCCTGTGGGGCCTGTGCATCGACCAGTTCAACAACGGCGAATTTCGTGCCGCGCTCGACTTCGCCCACCGTTACGCCGCGCTGGCGGCGGATTCGACCGATCCGGTCGACCTGGTCATGGCCGATCGCATCCTCGCCACCTCCTGGCATTATCTCGGAGACCAGAACAACGCGCGCCGGCATATCGACCTGG
Organism: Allostellaceae bacterium; assembly: GCA_035507475.1. Classification (GTDB taxonomy): domain Bacteria; phylum Pseudomonadota; class Alphaproteobacteria; order ATCC43930; family CGMCC-115725; genus DATARH01. Next base: position 7,551 of record DATJOB010000394.1, read on the forward strand.
TGATCGCGCGCCTCGATACGCTGGCGCGGCAGCCGCAGATCGTCCGCCTTCGCTTCGACCACCGGGTATCGGCGCATTATTTCCAGGCCCGGATCCTGTGGCTGCAGGGCTTCGCCGACGAGGCGCTCCGCGTGGTCGAGCACAACGTCGTCGAAGGGCGCGCGATCGATCACGCCCTGACGTTCTGCAGCGTGCTCGGGCAGGCCGCCTGCCCGCTCACCCTGCTCGCCGGCGATTACGACGCCGCCGCGCGATATGGCGCGATGCTGCTCGCTCATACCGAGCGCCATCCGGTGCGGCTGTGGCACTTGTGGGCGCGCTGTTTCAACGAGATCGTCAGGATCAAGCGCGGCGATCTCGACGCCCTCGGCATCCTGCGCAAGATCCTCGCCGAGACCGGCGATGCCCGGTTTCTGCCGCGCTTCTTGCTGCCGATCGGCGAACTGGCGGCGGCGCTTGGCGAGGCCGGCGATGCCGGTCCGGGCGTGGTGATGGTCGACGAGACGCTGGCCCAGTGCAGGGAGCGCAGCGAAGGCTGGTACGTGCCCGAGCTGCTGCGCATCCGCGGCGAATTGCTGCGCCGACGGGCCGCCGGCCGAGCTGCCGCGGAAGCCGCGGATTGCTTTGGCGAGGCGCTCGACACGGCGCGCGCGCAGGGCATGCTGTTCTGGGAATTGCGAGCGGCGCTGAGCCTGGCTCGGCTAGAGGCGGAACGGGGCCGCGACGACGCCGCGCGGCAGGCGCTGGGGCCGGTCTACGCGCGTTTCACCGAGGGGTTCGCGACCGCCGATCTGCGCGCCGCCAAGGCGCTGCTTGAGGCGCTGCCGCCGACGACGTCCGGCTGAGAGGCCTCTCGACCCGCGGCCTTCCGGCGGCAGCGCTATCTCGGCGAGGTTGCGCGAGCGGCTGCCGCCGCCGCCGCCAGGCTCGCGAGCATCGTGGCCATGGCGGCGACCGCCGCGGCCGCCTCGCGGCCGACCCCGTGACGCCGGGCCAGCCAGCGCGGGTCGTTATAGGTCAGCCAGGTATCGCGGGCGCCATCCTGCCAGACCAGCACGCGCAGCGGCAGATCGAGGCCGACGGTCCGGGCCGCCTGCATCAGCGGCGTGCCGCCCCGCGCACTCCCGAAGACGAGAAGCTCGGTCGGCTGCAGCGCCAGTCCCACCGCCTCGGCGCCGGCCGCGTGATCGATGCGCGCGAACACCGTCAAGCCTTTGGCCGCAAGCTCGGCCTCCAGCCGGTTCATCGTTTCCTCGGGACCGTAGGCGCTGCGCAGCGTCACCAATCCATTTGCCGGCATGCCCAGGGACTCCAGGGAAACGGCTCGTGCTCGCGGATACGACAACCGAGAGCCCGCCAGCTTGCAGCCTGCGGGCGCGGCTCTCTTCCGGTTTCGCCCGCTCGTTGCCAATTCGCACGAAAAGGGATCGTGCGGCGCGTCGATCGCGTCGGACGTGCGTATCCGAAAAGCGCGGTTGCTTCGCGAAAGACCGCCGGGAGCGGGCCTGCCAGTCTCCGCCATGCGCGGTCGCAGGCGGGCGGCGCGGACCGGAAGGACCAGTGGCATGACCGACATCAAGGAGTCCGTCGCGGCCGAGCTCACCTGCTTGCGGCGCTATGCCCGCAAGCTGGCGCGCGACGATGTGCTCGCCGAAGACCTGCTGCAGGAATGTCTCGTCCGCAGCCTCACCAAGATCCACCTGTGGCGCGAAGGCACCAATCTGCGCGCCTGGCTGTGCACGATCCTGCACAATCAATACGTCAACGAAATCCGCCGGATGAGGCGCGAGCGCAACCTCGTCGATCTGAGCGAGGTCGACGAGACGCTGGCTTACCCGCCGACCCAGGACATCAGCCTCGAGCTGTGCGAGGTGAGCCGCGCGATCCAGGCGCTCCCCAAGGGACAGCGCCTCGCCGTCACCATGATCGGCATCCACGGGATGGGCTACGACAAGGTCGCCAGGATCGCGGGGGTGCCGGTCGGGACCGTGCGCTCGCGCCTGTCGCGCGGTCGCGACAAGCTGCGGATGGCGGCCTGACGCCGCGATTCCTCGGCCATCGAGCGTCGTGCGTGCGCGAGCCAAGTGACTGCACGCACGACATCTTGAACGTTTCGCGGCCCGAGCCGTCGTCGCGCGCCTCGTTTTCGCCGAGCTTCCGGCATACTCTAGAACCCGAACCGGCGACCGGCACGATGTCGGCGTCATGCCGGAACCGTGGTTGGGGCGGCGATGCTCGCACAAGAGTGGCGGCCGACCTTCACGCTGGACGGCTGCGAAGTGGACCTCGGGCGGCGCGAGCTGCGCATGGATGGTGCGCCTGTTCCGGTGGGCGCGCGTGCCTTCAAGATCATCGAAACGCTGGTGCGGTCGTCCGGCGAGCTCGTCACCAAGGACGAGCTGATGAGCCAGGTCTGGCCCGATGTGGTGGTCAACGACAACACGCTGCAGGTGCATATCTCCGCCGTGCGCAAAGCGATCGGCGCGCATCGCTCGCTGTTGCGGACCGAGTCCGGCCGCGGCTATCGCCTGCTCGGCGATTGGGCGCCGCAGGCGTCCCCGCCGGCGCCCGGGCTGTGGCAGCGGCAAGCGCCGTCGCGAGGACAACCGGCGCCGAACCTTCCCATCGCCGCCGCCGCGCTGGTCGGCCGCTCCCCCGATGTGCAGCGGTTGCGCGACCTGCTCTCCGCCTATCGCGCGGTGACGCTGACCGGACCGGGGGGCATCGGCAAGACCGCGCTCGCCCTTCATGTCGCGCGCGAGCTCGTCGCCGATTTCGCCGACGGCGTGAGGCTGGTCGAACTCGCCTCGCTTCCCGACGCAAGCCTCGTGCCGTCGACGGTATGCAGCGCGCTGGGCCTCGATCTCGGCGGGTCGGCAATGTCCCCCGAGACGATCGCGCGCGCGATCAGCGGCCGGAACCTGCTGCTGCTGCTCGACAACTGCGAGCACGTCATCGACACCGCCGCCGAACTGATCGCGATGATGCTGCGATGGTGTCCGCGCATCACGGTCCTGGCGACGAGCCGGGAGGTGCTGCGCATCGACGGCGAGTATGTCTATCGGGTCTCGCCGCTCGCGGTCCCCGAGGAAGAGCACGGCGGGCCGGAGAACCTGCTGTCCCATAGCGCGGTCGAGCTCTTCGTCACCAGGGCCGGCGAGCTCGATTCCAATTACGTGTCCCGGGTCGACAGCCTGCCCTCCGTGGCCGAGATCTGCCGGCACCTCGACGGCATTCCGCTCGCGATCGAATTTGCCGCCGCCCGTGCGGTAATGCTCGGGGTGGATGCGGTAGCGAACGGACTGGCGAACCGTTTTGCGCTGTTGACCGGCGGTCGCCGCACCGCACTGCCCCGACATCAGACGCTCCGGGCGACGCTCGACTGGAGCTACGAGCTGTTGCCGGAGACCGAGCGGCGGCTGCTGCGCCATCTGGCGGTCTTCCCCGCCGGCTTCACCGTCGATGCGGCCGCCGCGGTGATGGGAGGCGCGGTGATGGGAGGCGCGGCTGCGGATGGCTGGGTCACCGCGGAGGGGATTGCCAATCTCGTCGCCAAATCTCTGGTGACGCTCGACAAGTCGGACGCCGCGCCGCGCTGGTATCTGCTCGAGACGATCTACGCCTACGCCGCGGAGAAGCTGGCGGAGCATCGCGAGTTCGATCGCGCGGCGGGGCATCGCGCGGCCTACTTTCGCGACCTCTTCGCCGGCGCGGGCCCGGGGTCCAGCACGCACCTGTCCGACGCGGACTGGCAGCGTGGCGTTCGCGAGATCGACAACGTCCGCGCTACGCTCGACTGGTGCTTCTCCGGCGCCGGCGACACCGCCCTGGGGATCGACCTCACCGCCGCCTACGCGCCGGTTTGGCTGCACCTGTCGCTGATGCAGGAATGCCGCGATCGATGCGGGCAGGCGCTGCGGACGCTTGCGCCCGGCGCCTCGCAGGCGCGCTTGCGCATGTGGCTGCAGATCGACTTGGCGACGTCGCTGTTCGACACCATGGGCTCCGGCCGGCAAGCGCAGGAGCTGTTGACCGAGGCGCTCGCGGCCGCCGAAACCCTCGGCGATCTCGATGCCGAAGCGGCAGCCCTGGCCAGCCTTGTCCCCAATTACCTGTTCCAGGCCGCGCCTGGCAAAGCGCGGGAAACCGCCGAGCGGCTCGGGGAAGCGGCGGAGCGGATCGGCGATCCGGCGGTCGTCGGGATCGCCGACCGGCTCATGGGCATCGCCCTGGTGATGCTCGGCAGGCCGCGCGAGGGCCAGCGGTTCCTCGAAAAATTCCTCGAGGCGCGCTCCTCGAAGAAAGATCGCGTGGGCTGGTACCCGGCGGACCATCGCGCCCCCGCTCGCGCGTTCCTCGCGCGCTCGCTGTGGCTGCAAGGGTTTCTCGACAAGGCCTACAGCGAGGCCCAGGCGAGCCTCGACGAGGTCCGGGCAACCGACCACCAGCTGTTGCTGTGCCGGGTCCTCTATTTCGGCATGTGCCGCCTGGCGCCGAGCAACGGCGAATTTGCCGTCGCCGAGCAGAGCATCACCCGCCTGATCGAGGCGGCGACGGCGTTGAATGCGCCGTTCTGGCAGACCGCGGGGCATCTCCTGGCCGGCAAATTGATGATCGAGCGCGGCGAGTTCGCGCAGGGTGTGCCGGCGCTGCGGGGGGCATTGGACACCTGCCGCCGAACCGGCTGGCGCCTGTCCTATCCCGAATTCCAGGCGGCGCTTGCGACCGGGCTGCTCGGGCTCGACCGGCTTGACGAAGCGCTCGACGCGGTGAACGAGGGTTTGGCCGCGGTCGGCGAGGGTGCCGACGGTCAGGATCTCTATGTCGCCGAGGCGCTGAGGGTCAAAGGCGAGGTGTTGCTCCGGCGCGGCGCGGCGGCTCTGGCCGAGGCGTGCTTCGGCGAGGCGCTCGAGCTGGCGAGAACCCGGGAGACCCTCTTCTGGGAGCTGCGGGTCGCGCTGAGCCTGGCGCGGCTGCGCGCCGCCCAGGGTCGTGCAGCCGAGGGCCGGGAGCTTTTGGCGGCAATCTACGGCCGCTTTACCGAGGGGCTCGGCGCACCGGATCTGATCCGCGCCAAAGCCGCTCTCGACGAATTGTCGGCGTCTTAGCGCCCGGCAAATTCATGCGATCCGTCTGCCCGACCGGGCGTCGCGTCCTGTACCACGGCTGGTGCTGCCGGAAAGGATTGAACTTTCGAAACTAAGCGCCGGGCGCGCTCCGTCCTTCTTCATTATCGCCTGCGGCTGTTTGGGGGTAAATCCCATCCTCTGGTATCGAAATTCTGATCGGGCCTAATGCGGTCGAAATGCCTATCGAAGCCGCCCGTGTCATAGCCCCGGTCGGAGCTACGATGGTCGAAGTGTCGATCGAAGCCATTCGGGTCACGACTGCGGTCGAAATTTCGGTCGAAGCCGCCGACATCCCAGCCGATAGTCATACTTTCTCGCCCGCTCAGCATCGGCGGCGGCAAATTCGCGACCGCCGCTCCCGCGGGAGCAAATGAGGCTGGGATCCCCAAGAGAATGGCCACCAAGGCAATTCCAAGCTTGGGTCGCGAAGCGATGAAGAGGTGGTTTTTCACGTGCATTTCCTTGTCCCAAACAGGGGGTGTATCCGGTCGCAGGTGATGACTTGTTCGCTTGACAAGCAGGCAGCCGGCTAACCGCAGCCTCACGCGACCGTGCGGTGCACGCTGTCCAAGTCAGCTCGGCAAATCGAGCTGAAGGCCAGCAGAGGATCGGGATCGAGGCGCTTCGAC
>DATJOB010000395.1:0-2497 GCA_035507475.1 Allostellaceae bacterium
AGCCGACCAGCCGCGCCGCCTCGAACACGTTGTCCATGCCGAGGATGTTGAGCTTGAAGGCGACGTGCGGCGGATGCTCGCTGCCGAGGAAATAGGCGAGGTTGATGACGCGGTTCGGCTTGGCCGCGGTCATGCGCGCCAGCACGTCGTCGAACTGGCTGACGTCGCCGCGCACCACCTGCACCTGCTTGCCGAGCGCCGAGAAGTCGGCGGTCTGCGGGTTGAGGTCCATGCACACGACGGCCTCGCCGCGCTGGACGAGCAGCGGCACCAGCCGCCGCCCGATGAACCCCGTGCCGCCGGCGATGAAGGTCGTCATGGCTGCTCCTCCCGTCTGGTTTGCCAGAGAGGTTAGAGCCAGGCCGCCGCGACCGCTACGAGAACCGCGTCGAGCGCGCCGCTTGCCAGAGCTGGATCGCCGGCCTGCGCGCGGCGAACGAGAAGATCGCTACGGGCGCGTGCTCAGCCGAGCTGGCCCTCGGTGACGACGCGCTCATGGCCGTCGGCGACGCAGCGCACGCGGTATTGGTGCCCCAGGCTCTCCGCCGGCAGGAGCCGCACGATCTCGTAGGGGCCGCGCGGGGTCGCCCGGTCGAATGCGCTGGGCGTGAAATGGCGGATCTCGCCAACCTGGAACTTGTGATCCTGCATGCGGACCTCCCTCGGTGATGCGTGCCGCGCGCACGCGTGGTCGGGCTCGGCTGGCGCGTCGGTTAGCTCGACTGCTGCCAGCCTTGCGCCCGGGCAAAGCCGTAGCCCGCGATCATGCCGTCGTCGTGGGTCGGGTAGGTTTCCGGCAGGACGTGGGTTTGCCCCTGAAACGTGATGGTGACTGATTTGCGCGCGCCGTCGTAGCGCACGATCAGGCGGTCGGCGTCGTCGCTGTTTCGGCGTCGCTGCATGATCCGCGCACTCCTTTGGGAAACTCTCGCCGGTGCCGCCGGGCCTTCGGGTCGAACCGACCGCTGCGTTGGGGCCAGTCCCACGAGTCCCGCGGCTACTCCGCAGGCCGATATTTAGCATTTCCCGAGGAAAAAGCGAGGAATGAATTGGACTCTATTTGGCGGAACCGGTTGCATCGCGAGATTAATTCTTAATTTCCGCGCGAAAATATTACAGACGGTAAGAGTCCGGCGGCGGTATATTTGGTCGAGAAGTGAACAGATACAATGCGCTAGATCGCCGATGCCCGACCGGGAGCGGCGCGCGCGAGCCGGTTCGCGACGGCGGTTTTCGCCGGCCTGCCATGCGCCATTCGACGGGCGAACGCGCGCGGCCCGGCGTGCCGAATCGCGTCGCCGGCTCGCCGCGCCGTCACGCGGTCAAGCGCTTCAGCTCTTCGATGACGCTCTCGATGAGCTTCTGGCGCCGCGGATCCTGCGCCTCCGGCGTGCCGGCAAACAGGCGTAGCAAATAGCAAGCGCGCTCCGCCGCCTCCGTCCAGGTCGTCGCGGGCGCGGAGGCCAGAAACGTCTCGAGCTCGACCTGGCGCTGCTTCAGCGCGGCTTGATCGGCCTGGACCGCGTGCAGCCGCCGCCGGAGATCGGTCGCCTGCTGCGCCGCCATGCCGCGCCGCTGATCGAGCTCGACCGGATCGTCATCCATGGGCTGCCGCCCTCCACGATCCGAGCGCGCTCACTGACGGGCCGAGACCGTCGCGGCCGCCGGCGCGTCGCGCGAGGACAGGTTCCGGATCGTGAGCGTGGTCGCCATCGCGGCGAGCGCCAGCAGGAGGCAGATCGCGCCGAACCCGAGGCGCGGCCGGCGCAACCGCCGCGCGCTCGCGGACACCGCGGGCCCCGCGGCGCCCTCGGCCCCCGACCGCGGCAGGAGCCCGATCAGCTGCGCGGCGTATGCCGCGGCGTCGGGCCGATCGGCCGCGGCCGGCAGCCGACCGAACAACCCCGCCAGGGCCGCCTCCGCCTGCGGCTTCGGCAACCCAGCCAGCCGCGCCGCCTCACGCCACGGATCGAACCCGAGGCGCGCAAGCGCCGAGACGACGCTGAGCGTCATCCCGTTCTCTTCGTCGCCCAGCGGCGCGAAAAGAAATTCATCGAATTCGGTGCGATTCATCAACAGACCGGCGGTGGCCGCCAAGAGCCCCTGCATATAGGGCGACGGCCCAAAACTTACCAACTATTTCGCCTCGCATGGCAAAATCACTGCCACCGTAAGACTTCGCGCACGCAATTCTTCGCGCTCTGAAATATTCGGAATGGCGGAGACGCGAAGCCCGCGAGCGCCAACCAAAGCCAGCGCGGCGGGTCATGGCACGGGCTTGCGAGTCTTTGGCCCGCTCGCGGGCGCTGCGCGCCCTGCCGCGCTAGCCGCGGCGGTCGGCGGGGCGCTGGCGGCGGTCGCGCGCCTCGCGCCGGCGATCGGCGGCGGTCTGGCGCCGGATCGGCGCGGTCGAGCCGCGCACCACCAGCTCGGGCGCGAGCGTGATGGTGCGCACCGGCGCGCGCGGATCGAGCATGCGGTCGAGCAGCAGGCGCGC
>DATJOB010000396.1:0-16278 GCA_035507475.1 Allostellaceae bacterium
GACCTGCCGCCTGCGGCTGCCGGAGGTTCTCATCGTTAGCGCTGACGCTGCTATTGGGATCGCACCGTTCTAATGTCGACAGCATGAGAGCGAGAAGCCAGATCAGAAACACTACGATAACCAAGGCGGTGAGGAAGATGATTGCCTCGGTCGATATCACTGGCTCTTAATCCCCGTAACTTGATCTAATAATTCCTTATATGCCTTAACAGGTGAGGAACAAAGTGCTGGTGAACGTGTCGTAATTCCAGTCACCTGTTTTTTGGAGCTGCGTAGCGGCCGTAGTTCCAGCGCCCGAGACCAGTTTTTGACCGCGCTCACTCCGCCGGTGCGACCGCGATGTTGTCGATGAGCCGGGTGCGGCCGAGCCGCGCCGCGGCGAGCAGCCGCGCCGGCCGGTGCGCGATGCTGGCGAGCGGCGCCAGCGTCGCCGCATCGCGCAGCGCGAGGTAATCGACGGCGAACCCCGCCTCGGCGAGCGCGGCTTTGGCCCGCTCCAGCGTCGGGACAAAGGCGGCGCCGCCGCGCATCGCATCCGCCGCCGACCGCATGACCTGGTGCAGCCGCGGCGCAACCTGGCGTTCGGCCGCCGAGAGATAGGCGTTGCGCGACGAGAGGGCGAGCCCGTCCGGTTCGCGCACCGTGGGCACGCCGACGATCTCGACCGGGAGGTCGAGGTCGCGCACCAGGCGGCGCACGACGAGGAGCTGCTGGTAGTCCTTCTCGCCGAAGAACGCGGCGTCGGGCGCGGCCTGGACGAAGAGCTTCGCGACCACCGTCGCGACCCCGTCGAAATGGCCGGGGCGGTGGTCGCTCTCCAACCCGAGCGCCGGCCCGGCGAGCGAGACCGTCGTCGCAAAGCCGTCCGGGTAGATTTCCGCCGCCGGCGGAACAAAGGCGAGATCGACGCGCGCCGCGGCGAGTTGGGCAAGGTCGTCGCGCTCGGGTCGCGGATAGGCGGCGAGGTCCTCGCCGGCACCGAACTGCCGCGGATTGACGAAGATCGAGACCGCGACGCGGCGGCATTGCGCCTGCGCCGCAGCGACCAGCGCCAGGTGGCCGCGATGCAGCGCCCCCATCGTCGGCACCAGCCCGACGCGTTCGCCGGCGGCGTGCCAGCGCGCGACGCGGCGCCGCAGATCGGCGACCGTCCGCGCCACGGGCACTGGGGTTTCGCTCATGCGCCGCTCGCCTCGCCGGCCCGTGCCGCTCGGTAGACGCTTCCGGGACTGGCGTCTAAAGTCGCCAATACCGGCGAACGCCGCGCATCTGGCGCGGGCGCCGCAATCGGGGGGAACGCATGGGCCGTCATCACGCCATCGCCATGGCCTTGTCGATCGTTGCGGCAGCGGGCGCCGCCTCGGCCGACGAGGTGCGCCATTTCAGCTTCGCCTACGACCAGCCGCATACCACCGCCTACGGCATCGCCGGCGATACCTTCGCCGCGAAGCTCGCCGAGTTGAGCCACGGCACGATGCTGATCGACCAGTTCCCCGGCGCGCAGCTCGGGCAGGAGCCGCAGGTGCTGCAGAAGCTGCGCACCGGCGACGTCGATTTCAGCATCACGTCGACCGCCAACTCGGCGACGCTGCAGCCCGAGGCCGGCGTCTTCTCGATCCACTTCGTGTTCCGCTCGGAGGATCATCTGGTGAAGGCGCTGGCCGATCCCAAGGTCGCCGCGGCGTTCAAGGCGATGATCAACGACAAGGTGCAGGGCGCGCGGACCTTGGCGCTGGCGACGATGGGCTTTCGCGACATGTACGGCAAGAAGGAGATCCACAACGTCGGCGATCTCGCCAACGTCAAGGTGCGGGTCCAGGCGACCGCGACCGAGGACACGATGTTCCCGGCCTATGGCGCGCAGACCGTCCATATGCCGTTCGGCGATGTCTACACCGCGCTGCAGACCGGGATCGTGGCGATGGCCGAGAACGGCATCAACGTCTACCAGTCGAACAAGCATTACGAGGTCGCGCCGATCATGTCGCTGACCCAGCACGAGGCCAACAACAACGTCGTCTGGGTCAGCGACAAGGTGTGGAACAGCCTCAGCGACGAGCAGAAGCGGTGGGTCCAGGCCGCCGCCGACGAGGTCGCCAGGGTCGAACCGCCCAAGGCGCTGGCGCTCGAGAACGATTCGATGGCGAAGCTCGAAAAGATGGGCGTCAAGTTCGTCAAGGACGTCGACAAATCCGGCTTCGTCAAGGACGCCGAGCCGATCCAGGACAAGCTCGCCGCCGAGCTGGGGCCGGGCGCCGTCAACGTGCTGCACCTCGTGCGCGACGTGAAGTAATCCGGCTGTCGTCGCGAGCGGCGCAGCGCCGAAGCAGTCTCGCACCGGCGCCGTCTTCCGGCACGAGATGGCTTCGCCGCGCCGGCAATGACGCAGTGACCCGATGACCGCCCGCTATTCCCTCGTCCTCGACCGGCAGCGCCACCTCAAATGGCCCTGGCTCGACCCGCTCGAACACCTGCTGATGGTGTTGTGCGGCGTGGCGCTGGCCGGCTTCTCGTGCACCGTCTTCTTCGACGTCGTGACGCGCTCGATCGGCCGCCCGGTGCTGTGGGTGCAGGAGGTCACCACCACCTTCTTCGTATACGGCATCTTCATCGGCACGGCGGCGGCGGCACGGCGCAACGATCACCTCTATCTGACCGCGGTGGCCGAGGCGATGAGCGGGCGCAGCCGGCTCGCGGTCGAGACCTTCAACCGGCTGGTGCTGCTCGGCGCGGCGCTGTGCATGGTCTATTTCGGCGCGATCAATTTCGTCGAAGGGTTTCACGCCTACCGCATGCCGTCGCTGACGCCGCTCGCCTCGCTCTATGCGCCGATCCCGCTCTCGGGCGCGCTCGTCGCGCTGTTCGCGGTCGAGCAGCTGTGGAACGGCTGGCGCCACGGCTTCGCCGGCGAGGCGGCACCGCCGCCCGGTCCCGAGCCGGCGGCGGAAGAGCTGGATATGGGCTTGTGACGACCGCCAACGGGCTGATCGTCGCGCTGATGGCGACGCTTTTCCTGGTGTTCGGCTATCTCGGCGTGCCGGTGGCGTTCTCGCTGATCGCCGGCGTCGTGATCGGCACGCTGTTCACCCCGGTCAGCCTGCCCTCGATCATCACCCAGCTGTTCAATGGGATCGATTCCGAAGCGTTGATGGCGATCCCGTTCTTTCTGCTGGTCGGCGAGCTGATGACCTCGGCCAACGTCGTCGTGCGGATCGCCGATCTGAGCCAGGCGCTGGTCGGCCATATCCGCGGCGGGTTGGCCCAGGTCGTCACCGTCTTCAGCATGTTCTTCTCCGGCATGTCGGGTTCGTCGTCGGCCGATGTCGCGGTGCTGTCGCGCACGATGGCGCGGCCGATGGCACAGGAAGGCTACGAGCCGGCCTTTGTCGCCGCGCTGATCGCCGCGGCGGCGACGATCGCCAACCTGGTGCCGCCCTCGATCATGGCCGTGGTCTACGGCGCCATCGGCAACGTGTCGATCGCCGGGCTGTTCCTCGGCGGCATCGCGCCGGGGCTGATGGTTGGCTTCGGGCTGATGATCTACTGCTATTTCTTCGGCCCGCCCGGTCACCGGCGGCCGCGTGCGTCGTTCGGCCAGCTTGGCGAGGCGACCAAGGCGGCGGGTCTGCCGCTGGTCATTCCGGTCATTCTCCTCGGCGGCATCCTCACCGGCTGGTTCACCCCGACCGAGGCCGGGGTCATCGCCATCGTCTACATCCTCGTCGTCGTGATCCCGATCCTCAACCGCGGCCATATCAGGAACCTGCCGCGCGATTTCGCCCATGCCGGGCTGATTTATTCGCTGCCGCTCATCACCATCGGCGCGGCTTCGGCCTTCGGCTGGATGCTCGCCTATCTGCGGGGGCCGATCGTCGTCTCCGGCTGGATCGCCGGATTTGCCGGCAACGACCCCTACAAGATCATGTTCGCGCTGGTCGCGCTCTTCACGATCGTCGGCGACTTCATCGAGCCGGTGCCGTGCATCGTGATCTTCATGCCGATCGTCGCCTCGCTGACCGATTCCGGCGGCATCAACCCGGTGCATATGGGGGTGGTGCTGATCGTGACGCTCGCCTTCGGGCTGATCACGCCGCCCTACGGCCTGGCGCTCTTGATGGCGTCGAAATTCGTCGGCGTGCGCTTCGGCCAGGCGCTCGCGGCCTCGCTGTCGATCTATGTCGTGTTCTTCGTGACGATCGCGGTCTGCATCTTCTTCCCCGACGTGGTGCTCTATCTGCCGCGCCACGTCTTTCCCGAATCGATCGGCTGCTTCAAGAGCCCCGCCGGGACCGGCTACATCTGCCCGTGACGGCAAAAGCCCGATTCCGGTAATGTCTCCCTCGCCGATCCGCCTTATGGTTGAGCCTCCGTCGCGGATCGTTCGCAGGGGGATGGTCGATGAAAGCTTTTGTCGTTCCGGCTGTTGTTGCCGTCATGGCGCTGGCGCTGCCGGCCGCCGCGCAGGATGCCAAGCAGGATTTCCGGCTGGTCAACAAGACCGGTTACGAGTTGAAGGCGCTCTTCGTCGCGCCGTCGAAATCCGATAACTGGGAGGACGACATCCTCGGCCAGGATGTGCTGTCCGACGGGCAGGCGGTCAACATCCACTTCAACCCGAAGACTCAGACCTGCCAATACGACCTCAAGGTCGTCTATACCGACGACGATTCGAGCGCGGTATGGCAGAAGATCGACCTCTGCACGGTCGAGAAGATCACGATCTTCTACGACCGCAAGAACGACGTGACGAAGGCGACGTTCGACTGACCCCGGCCGAGCGATCGGCGCGTTCACCGCCCGGCGAGCACCCGGTCGACCATCGCCTGCGCGGCCCCGAGGTAATTGGCCGGGTCGGTCAGCGCCTTGAGGCGCTCGGCGCCGAGCGCCTCGGCGACCTCGCGGCGCTCGATCAGTACGTCGTAGAGCGGGCGGTCGCGGTCGATCGCCGCGCGGCACGCCTCGTAGACGAGGTCGTGCGCTTCGTTGCGCCCGAGCTGCGGGGCAAGCCCCATCATCACCGCCTCGGCGACGATCAGCCCGTGCGTCAGCCCGAGGTTGCGCGCCATCGCCCCGGCGTCGACGACGAGGCCGCCGGCGATGAAAACGCCCTGGCGCAGCGCGCCCGCGGCGTAGCCGAAGGCTTCCGGCACGGCGACCCATTCGAGATGCCAGGCTGCGGCGCTGCGCTCGAAAGCATTGACCATTGCGTCGAGCGCCAGCCCCGCCTGCTGGCGCAGTACCCGCGCCGCCGCGACGATGACGCCGCACGAGATCGGGTTGCGCTTCTGCGGCATCGTCGAGCTCGATCCGCGGCCCGCGGCGAAAGGCTCGGCGGCCTCGCCGAGCTCGGTGGCCGACATCAGCATCACGTCCTCGGCAAGCTTGCCGAGGCTGCCGCCGAGCAGCGCCAGGAACTGCACGGTCTCGGCCACCGTGTCGCGCGCCACGTGCCAGGTGATCGCCGGCTCGGCGAGCCCCAGCTCGCGCGCCAGCTCGCCGACCGTGCGCCGCGCCTCGTCGCCGCTGCCGAGCGAGGCGAGGGTCCCGACCGCGCCGCCGAACTGAACCTGCAGCGCGCGCCTCTTCACCTCCTGCAGGCGCTCGGCGTGGCGGTCGAACGATGACAGCCAGACCGCCGCCTTGTAGCCGAGGGTGACGGGCAGCGCCTGCTGGAAGAAGGTGCGGCCGGGCATCGCCGTGTCGCGGTGCTTTTTCGCGAGGCCGGCGAGGTCGCGCCGCAGCGTCTCCAGATCGCTCTCGATCAGCGCGAGGCCGTCGCGGATCTGCAGCACCGTCGCGGTGTCGACGATGTCTTGCGTCGTCGCGCCCCAATGCAAATAGCGCCCGGCCTCGCCGGCCCGTTCGGCCAGCTGGCGCACCAGCGGCAGGATCGGGAACCCGACATTTTCGGTGTCGCGCTTGAGGCGGGCGAGGTCGAGCGCGCCGGGCCCGGCGACAAGCGCGTCGGCGGCCTGCGAGATCGCCGCCGCGGCATCCCGCGGGACGATGGCGAGCCGCGCCTGGGCGCGCGCCAGCGCCGCCTCGACCTCGATGCAGCGGCGCAGGAAGGCGGGCTCGCCGAACGCGTCGCGCATCGCCTCGGTGCCGAACAGGTCGCCGAACAGGGTCGATTGCAGGATGCCGATCGTCATGAAGCCAAATCCCGCCGCTTACGTTCGGAAAACCGCGATAGCACAGAGATGGCGAAGCGCGGTCTCGCGAGACTCAACGCCGCGACCCGTCTCGGCGCGACACGCGATCGGTTGCTGCGCTTGGTGGGCGCGCGGTCGTCCCGCTATTTGACCGGGGTCCACCCGGTCGCGGTAAGCCGCTCGACCGCGGGGAAGCGCGCCTTGTAGGCCATCTTCGGGCTCGCCCCGATCCAGTAGCCGAGATAGACGTAGGGCAGCCCCTGACGCCGGCATTCCTCGACCAGCCACAGGATGCTCCAGGTGCCGAGGCTGCGCCGCTCGCAGCCGGGGTCGTAAAAGCTGTAGACGGCGGAGACGCCGTCGTCGAGCCGATCGAGCAGCGAAGCCGCGACGAGGCCCCCGTCGGGACCGCGGAACTCGGCGATCACGGTGCGCAGCGGCGTGTCCTCGACCATGCTGCGATAGTCGGCATAGCTCATCGCCGCCATGTCGCTGTCGCGGTGCCGCGACCGCTGATAGCCGGCGAACAGCCGGTATTGCTCCGGCGTCGCGCGCGCCGTCACCAGCCGGCCGGCGAGCCCGCGGTTGGCGTTGCGCACGCGGCGCGTCGAACGGCTGTGGGCGAACGCGTTGACCGCGATCCGCACCGGCACGCAGGCGGTGCATTCGGGGCAGGCGGGCCGGTAGGCGAAGGTTTGGCTGCGGCGGAACCCGGCGCGCGACAGCTCGTCGTAGAACTCGGCGGCCGCGGCGCCGTTCAGCTCGACGATCAGCTTGCGTTCGGCCTGACCCGGCAGATAGGGACAGGCGATCGGGCCGGCGGCGAAGAATTGCCGCAACGGTTGCAGCCGGGACACCCCGCGAACGGCGCCGGGCTCGGGCCAGGACGGTCCCGCGACCGGTCTGCCGCTCCCCGTCCCGATCTCCATGCCGCCCCCTTCGACCCCGCCGCGCTGGCGCGCCGCGTACACCAGCATGCCAGAGGCTTCCGCCGCAGACAACGGCGGCCCATGATGCGGCATCGGGCAAGCAGGGAGGCGAGCATGCCGGCTTATTTCATCGTCGATCTCGATGTCACCGACCCGTCGGGCTTCGAGGCCTACCGCGCCGCGGTGCCCCCGACGATCGCCCAATATGGCGGTCGCTACCTCGCGCGCGGCGGCAAAGCCGAGCTCGTCGAGGGGGCAGGGGAGCCAAAGCGGATCGTCGTGCTGGAATTCGCCGATACGGCCGCGTTCCGGCGCTGGTACGATTCCCCGGAGTACCAGAAGATCCTGCCGGACCGGCTCAACAACTCGACCGGCCGCGCGATCCTCGTCGAAGGCGTCGGCTAGGCCGGCTCGGCCTCCGACCACGCGGTCTCGGCGCTGGCGCCGGCGAGTTCCTGCACGCGCGCTTCGTCGGCGCGCAATTCGGCGGCGCTGCCCGCATAGACCACCGCGCCGTCGTCGAGGACATAGGCGTTGTCGGCGATTTCAAGGCTCATCCGGGCGTTCTGCTCGATCAGCAGGACCGAGATTCCTTCGTCGCGCATCCGCGCGACAACCTGGAACACCTCGCGCACGATGAGCGGCGCCAGCCCCTGCGAGGGCTCGTCAAGCAGCAGGAGGCGCGGGTTGAGGATCAGCGCGCGGGCGATCGCCAGCATCTCCTGCTCGCCGCCCGAGAGCTGGCGGCCGCGATTGCCGCGCCGCTCGTGGAGCCGCGGGAACAGCTCGTAGACGCGCTGCTCGCTCCACGGGCCGCTGCGCACCAGCGGCACCCGCAGGTTCTCGGCGACGGTCAGGTTCGGGAAAATCCGCCGGCCCTCGGGAACGTAGCCGACGCCGAGCGCGGCGATCCGGTAGGGCGGCCAGCGTGTCGTCTCTTCGCCGAAGATCTGGATGCGGCCCTGGCGCGCTGGCGTCAGGCCCATCAGGCTACGCAGCGTCGTGGTCTTGCCGGCGCCATTGCGCCCGAGCAGCGCGGTGATCCGCCCTTCTTCGACCGCGAGGCTGACGCCGTGCAGGATGTGGCTCTTGCCGTAATAGGTGTGCAGCTCGTGAGCTTCGAGCGCGTTCATGCCGCCTGCCCCAGATAGGCGGCCTGCACCGCCTCGTTGGCACCGATCTCGGCCGGGGTTCCCTCGGCGAGCACGCGGCCGCGATCGAGCACCATGATCCGGTCGGCGAGGTGGAAGACGACGCGCATGTCGTGCTCGATCAACACGATCGTGTAGCCCTCCTCGCGGTGCAGCCGACGGATCAGCGCGGTCGCTTCGTGCGTCTCCTGGTCGCCCATTCCGGCGGTTGGCTCGTCGAGCAAAAGGAGCCGCGGCTTCAAGGCCAACGCCATGCCGATCTCGTTAGCGCGCTGGTCGCCGTGCGACAGCTCGCCGACGAGGCGGTCGATCCGCGCGGTGAGGCCGACCGACGCGACGATCTCGTCGACCCGCCGCTCGACCGCGTGGCGCTCGGTGCGGCTGATCCACGGGCGGAAACGGTACCCGGTCGCCACCTCGACCGCGATCCGCACGTTCTCGCGCACGCTCAGCTCCGGGAAGATCTCGGTCACCTGGAAGGTGCGCGCCATGCCGAGCTTGACGCGCGCGGCGGCGGCCAGCGCGGTGACGTCGCGGTCGTCGAACAGGATGCGCCCGCGCGTCGGCGCGAAAAAGCCGCTGATCATGTTGAAGAACGTCGTCTTGCCGGCGCCGTTCGGGCCGATGATCGCGCGCAGCTCGCCCGGCGCGACGTCGAGCGACACCTCGTCGACCGCGACGAGGCTGCCGAAGGCCTTGGTGAGGGCCTCAACCCGCAACAGTGTCATGCTGCGGTCCCCGGGCGCGCACGAAGCCGAGCAGCCCGCGCGGGAAGAACAAGACGACGAGCACGAACAACAGCCCGACGAACGACATCCAGTTGGTGGTGATGCTCGACAGGTAGTCCTGCAACACGACGAACACCGCGGCGCCGATCAGCGGCCCCCAGAAGGCGCGGATGCCGCCCAGCACCGCCATGATCACGATGTTTCCCGACATCACATAGTAGAGATTGCTCGGGTCGGCGAAATTGTTGAGCAGCGCGTAGAGCGCGCCGGCAAAGCTCATGAAGAAGCACGACAGGCTGAACGACGCCCAGACGTGCCGCTCGATCGGGATGCCGAGAAAGCGGGCGCGCTGCTCGTTCTCGCGGATCGCCAGCAGCGTATGGCCGAACGGCGAGCGCAGCAGCAGGCCCATGATCCCGGTGGCGACGGCAAAGCATGCCAGCACGAAATAATAGAACGCCTCGGCATTGTTCAGGATGTCGATGGTGATCGGGCCGAGATGCAGCGGCGCGCGAGTGAAGCCGCGCAGCCCGTCATCGCCGCCGGTCAGGCCGTTCCAGCGATAGGCGAGGAAATAGAACACCTGGCCGAAGGCGATCGTCACCATCGCGAAATAGACGCCGCGCCGCCGCACGATAAGCAGCCCGAGAAGCGCCCCGAGCACCCCGCCGAGCAGCGTGCCGAGCAGCAACGAAAGCAGCGTGTTGGCCGCCAGCAGCTTCAGCGTGAAGCCCGCGCCGTAGGCGCCGAGCCCGAAGAAGGCGGCGTGGCCGAACGACATGTAGCCGGTGAAGCCGAGCAGGAAATTGATCGACATCGCCGCGAGGCCGAGCACGACGACGCGGCTCGCCAGCGCGATATAGCCGCCCACGCCGCCGATCCACAGCGGCACGGTCAGCAGCGCCACCCAGACCGCGATCAGGATGATCTGGTCGGCGGTGAGCCGGCGCGGGGTCACGTCAGCATGCCTTCTTCGCCGAACAGGCCGCGCGGCCGCACCAGCAGCACCACCGCCATCAGCACGTACATCACCGCCTCGCTCGCCGACGGCCAGAACACCGTCGTCACGCCCGCCGCCACGCCGATCAGCAGCCCGCCGACCAGCGTGCCCGGCAGGCTGCCGACGCCGCCGACGATGATCGCGATGAAGCTCGGCATCAGCAGCGTCGTGCCCATCGTCGGGATCAGGCCGAGCTGCCCGCCCGCCAGTACGCCGCTGAGCCCGGCGAGAAAGATGCCGAGGCCGAAATTGAACGAGCGCAGAAAGCGCACGTTGACGCCGAGCGAAGACACCGTCTCGAGGTCGAGCGTGCCGGCGCGGATGCGCAGCCCGAGCCGGGTGTAGCGCAGGAAGAAGAACAGCGCGACGATCACCGCCGCCGCCACCGCGACCATGAACAGGCGGTAGCCGGTGATGAAGAACAAGCTGGAGCTGAGCGGCTGCGCCAGGAAGCCGGGGACCGTCACCGGCAGGCCCTGCGGCCCCCAGTACCAGCGGCTGCCGTCTTCGAGGATGAAGGCGAGGCCGAAGGTCAGCAGCAGGCTGTAGAGCGGGTCGCGGCCGTAGAGCCGGCGGATCATCGTGCGCTCGACGAGGATGCCGATCGCCGCGACGACGAACGGCGCCACCACCAGCGCGCCCCAGAAGCCGATGTGGAACGACAGCGCGAAGGCGATGTAGCCGCCGAGCGTCAGGAACCCGCCATGCGCGAAGTTGATGACGCCCGACAGGTTGAGGATCAGCGACAGGCCGAGCGCCATCAGCACATAGAACGCGCCGATGATCAGCCCATTGGTGACGTTGAAGAGGAGGAGGGTGGTCATGGCGCGCCGCCGCGGGCGGAGGGCGGCCGGCCTAGGCCGGCCACTCCACCTTGCAGCCGGTGGCCGAGGCCGGGCCCGCCGCCTTGTCGCCCGGCACCAGCGTCCGCGCCGTGAACATGTCGTCGCTGTCGCCGCCGGCGGGCGCGGGGTGGGCGTCCCCGACGAAGATCGTGCTCATCAGCTCGTGGTCGCCCGCGCGATAGGAGATGTTGCCCGGCTGCAGGGCGATTTCCGGCGGCAGCTGCATCCCCTCCATGGCGTGCGCCATCTTGACCGCGTCGAGCGCCTTGGCGGCGGTGGCCGCGAGCGCGCAACTATGCACACTGACATAGCCGAACCAATGGCGCGCGGTCGGGTTCTTGCCGACCGCCTGCTTGATCCCGGCGACGAACTCCTTGACATGCGGCACGTTGGGCTGGTTCCACCACCATTCCATCGTCCACCAGCCGGTCAGCGCCTCCTTGGGCACGGCGCGCATGCTCTCCAGCTCGTAGAGCGCGCCGCCGACGGCCATTTCCTTGTCCATCCCGAATTGGATGAACTGCTTGAGGCTGTTGACCTGGTCCGCCCCGCCCATGATGTCGATCAGCACGTTGGGCGCGTATTGCTTGGCCTTGATCAGCGAGGCCGAGAAGTCGGCGGTGCCGATCGGCAGCAGGTCGCCCTCAAAGGTGCCGCCCGCTTCCTTGAGGTTCTTGACGAAACCTTCCTGGAGCGTATGCCCGTAGGCATAGTCGGGGGTGAGGAAATACCATTTCTTGCCGAACTTCTTGACCAGCGTGTCGGCGATCGCGTTGGAATCCATCGCGGTCGTGTTGCATACGCGGAACACGTTCCACTTGCAGTCCTTGCCGGTGATCGGGTCGGTATGGCCGCCGGGCACGATGTGCAGGATCTTCTTCTCATTGGTGACGCCGGCGATCGCATATGCGATCGCCGAATTGACGTCGGCGAGGATGAAGTTGACCTGGTCGCGGTCGATCAGCTTGCGCGCCTTCTGAACGCCGGTACCGACATCGTTCGCCGAATCCTCGACCAGGAGCTCGACCTGGCGGCCGAGAATACCGCCCTTCTTGTTGATTTCGGCGAGGGCGTATTTGGCACCTTCGACCTCGCTGGCCGCCACCGCCGAATAGACCCCGGTGATCGGGTCGATCATGCCGATCTTGACGGTGTCCGCGGCGCGGGCGGTGACGACGAAAGGCTTTGCCAAAGGCAACAGGGCCGCGGCGGCGCCCGCCTGCAACAGGGTGCGCCGGCGCATGGTGGCTGACAGCTCGGTCATGTTCACGGGTTTCCTCCCAAAAATACTCTGGTCGCAGCGGGTTTTTGCCGCGCTGCGCGAAAGGCAAGTGCGGGAAACTAGTCACAGCGATTGCCAAGTAAAGGCACAAATTGCCGCGATTGCTGTTTTGCCGGAATTGGGCGAACTTGCCGCCGCGGCCGGTCGCGCCGCTGCGAGGGGACGCGCGGTATGAAGTATGTGACGCGGGTGCTGCAGCCGGGCGAGAGTCTCGTCCATCTGACGCGCCTGCATCCGATCATCTTCCTGCCCGCGGTTCTGTGGTTCGCGGCGGCGATCGTGCTGCTGGTCGCGGGGCTCAGCCAGACCGGCGACCTGCGCATCGGCGGCGAGGCGCTGGCGGTGTTTTGCGCCATTTTCGGCGTCGCTTCGGGCACACCGGCGCTGATCCGCCGGGTCACCACCGAGCTCGCGGTGACCGACCGCCGGGTCATCTACAAATCGGGTGTGCTCGCCCGGCACACGCTCGAGATGAACCGCAGCAAGGTGGAGAGCGTCGATGTCGACCAGTCGCTGCTCGGGCGAATGCTCGGTTTCGGGACGATCACCGTGCGCGGCACCGGCGGCAGCCTCGAGCCGATCCGCATGATCGGCGATCCGCTGACCTTCCGCAGCCACATCACCGCCGGCTAGCGGAGCCGGCGGATGTGAGCGCGACCGCAGCAGCGGCAAGGCGCCGGCCGGCTCGCCTCGCGGCCGCCATCGGCGCGCGGCCGGTCCCGCCGCCGCGCAGCGTGGCGATCGAGCTCTCGGCCGTGATCGTCGCCGCCAGCGAGCACGACCCGCGCGTCCTGACGCTGCGGCTGGCGGCGCAGGCTGGCGAGCCGACCGAGGCGCTGCCCTCGGGGCCGCTCGAAGCCGAACACCGCACGCTGGAGATCGGGCTGCGCAACTGGGTCGAGCGGCAGACCAGCCAGCGCCTCGGCCATGTCGAGCAGCTCTACACCTTCGGCGACCGCGACCGGCTTGCGGCGCTGGGCCGCGCCACCGCGGCGCTGACCGTCGCCTACCTCGCGCTGGTGCGCGAGGCGCGTCCGGCGGGCAGCGCCGACGCCGGCTGGCAAAGCTGGTACCGCTATTTCCCGTGGGAGGATTGGCGCGCCGGCAAGCCATTGTCGCTCGCCGCGCTGGAGCGGCGGCTGGCGGCCTGGGCGGGCGCGGCGCCGGGCGAGGCCGGACGACGCTCGCGCGAGGAACGGCTGCGCGTCGCGTTCGGGCTCGGCGGCGGCGCGTGGAACGAGGAGCTCGTGCTCGAGCGCTACGAGCTGCTTTACGAAGCCGGGCTGGTGGCCGAGGCGGCGCGCGACCTCGGGCTGCCGCCGCCCGCCGAGCCCTTCGGCGCGGCGATGGCGGTCGACCATCGGCGCATCCTCGCGACCGCGGTCGGGCGGTTGCGCGGCAAGATCAAATACCGCCCCGTGGTGTTCGAGCTGATGCCGCCCGCCTTCACGCTGTCGCAACTGCAGCGCACGGTCGAAGCGTTGTCCGGGGTGCGGCTGCACAAGCAGAATTTCCGTCGGCTCGTCGAGCAGCAGGGCCTCGTCGAGGAGACCGGCGACATGACCGCCGCAACCGGCGGCCGTCCGGCGCGCCTGGTGCGCTTCCGGCGAGAGGTGCTGCTCGAACGCCCGGCGCCGGGGTTGCGGCTGCGCGCCGGGCGCCGGGCGGCTGCTCCCTGAGCCTGGCGCGCCGCTCGGCGAGCCAAATCGCGGGCGATCGCTAACCTATGTCGGAACGCCTCGGTTGAGATTGCGCTACAAGATGCGTTCTGCGTCGCTGCTGATCCCCCAAGCGGCCAGCAATGACGTGAAGGCTAGCCACTTGTCATGACTCGGCGCGGCTGCCACCTGCGACTGGCGGCGGCGCTTTTCTGTGGCCCGCGCGATCCCGAAAAAATCGGTTTTGCACCCTTGACCGGCGGCGCGCGCCCCTTATTCTCATATCTAGCATAAGAGGAAGCCGGGCCGCCGTTCTGTGCCCGGCTTTTGCAGACACCTTTAATGCTCATTTTGAGTATAAGGAGGGAGCCGTGCTGCAGCCGCTGTCCCCCGTCGCCCGCCCCGATTTTCCGCTGCCCGAGCTCTACCGTCGGGTCGAGCGCCACGTGCCGGCGATCGAATGGCCGGCGCTGGCCGATGACATCGGCGCGATCCTTCGGCTGAAACAGGCGCGCAACGCGGTCGTCCTGGCGCACAACTACCAGACGCCCGACATCTTCCACACGGTCGCCGACATCGTCGGCGACAGCCTCGCCCTGGCGCGCGAGGCGGCGCGCACCGATGCCGAGGTGATCGTACTGGCCGGCGTCCATTTCATGGCCGAGACGGCGAAGCTGCTGAACCCCGGGAAGACGGTGCTGATCCCCGATCTCGCGGCTGGCTGCTCGCTCGCCGCGTCGATCACCGCCGCCGACGTCCGGCTGTTGCGCGCGCGCCACCCCGGCGTGCCGGTGGTGAGCTACGTCAACACCTCGGCAGCGGTGAAGGCCGAGAGCGACATTTGCTGCACCTCGGGCAACGCCAGGAAGGTCGTCGAGGCGCTCGGCGTGCCCGAGGTCATCATGCTTCCCGACGAATATCTCGCACGCAACACCGCGGCGCAGACGCGGGTCCGGATCATCGCCTGGAAGGGCCATTGCGAGGTGCACGAGCGCTTCACCGCCGACGATATCCGCGAGCTGCGCGCCAGCCATCCGGGGGTGACCGTGCTGGCCCATCCTGAATGCCCGCCCGAGGTCGTCGCGGTCTGCGACTTCACCGGGTCGACCGCGGCGATGGCCGACTATGTCGGGCGCGAGCGCCCGGGGCGCGTCGTGCTGCTGACCGAATGCTCGATGAGCGACAACGTCGCGCTGCAATATCCCGAGCTCGATTTCGTGCGGCCGTGCAACCTCTGCCCGCACATGAAGCGGATCACGCTCGGCAATATCCGCCAGGCGCTGGAGACGATGGCGCATGAGGTGAGCGTGCCGGACGACATCGCCGGCCCGGCGCGCCGCGCGGTCGAGCGCATGCTCGCGCTCGGCTGACCACGACCGAGGAAACGAACATGATCCGGCTGCTCGTCGAACCGATCGTGCGTGCCGCTTTGGCCGAGGATCTCGGTCGTGCCGGCGACATCACCAGCGATGCGGTGGTGCCAGCCGAGGCGTGCATCGAGGCGGTCGTCGCGGCCCGGCAGGGCGGCGTCGTCGCCGGGCTCGACGCGGCGCTGCTCGCCTTCGAACTGCTCGACCCGGCGCTCGAATTGGAGCGGCTGTGCGCCGAGGGCGCGCGGGTCGAGCCGGGCCAGGCGGTGGCGCGCATCGCCGGTCGGGCGCGCCCGGTGCTGGCCGCGGAGCGTACCGCGCTCAACCTGCTGTGCCGGCTTTCCGGCACCGCCACCGCGACGCGCGCGCTGGCCGACGCGGTTGCCGGCTACCGGGCGAGGATCGTCTGCACGCGCAAGACCACGCCGGGGCTGCGTATCCTCGAAAAGGAGGCGGTGCGGCTGGGCGGCGGCGCGAACCACCGTTTCGGCCTCGACGACGCGATGCTGATCAAGGACAACCACGTCGCGATGGCCGGCGGCATCCGTCCGGCGCTGCGCCGCGCCAAGGCGGCGGCCGGGCATCTCGTCAAGATCGAGCTCGAGGTCGACACGCTCGACCAGCTCGCCGAGGCGCTCGACGAGGGGGTCGACGCGGTGCTGCTCGACAACATGGCGCCCGAGACGCTGCGGCGCGCCGTCGCGATGGTCGACGGCCGCGCGATCACCGAGGCCTCGGGCCGCATCACGGTGGAGAGCGCGCCGGCGATCGCCGCCGCCGGGGTCGACCTGATCTCCTCGGGTTGGATCACCCATTCGGCGCCGATCCTCGATCTCGGCCTCGATGTCGCCGGGTGACGGCTCTATAGTCGCCGGGTGAGCTTCACCCGCTACGCCTCGCTCAGCGGCCGCACCATCGTCGTCACCGGCGGCGCCAGCGGCATCGGCGCCGCTTTCGTGCGGGCCTTCGCGGAAAACGGCGCGCGCGTCGGGTTTCTCGACCTGCAGGCGGAGGCGGGCGCGGCACTGGCCGGCGAGCTCGGCCAGATGTTCGTGCCGTGCGACCTCACCGATATCGACGCGCTGCGCACGGGGCTTGCCGCGATACGCGCCGCGCTCGGCCCGGCGGCGGCGCTGATCAACAACGCCGCGAACGACCAGCGC
>DATJOB010000397.1:0-3149 GCA_035507475.1 Allostellaceae bacterium
GAGCGCCGTCGCGTCGCCGTCGAGGACGGTGACGCCGGGGCAGCGCGCGCGCAGCGCCGCGGCAAAGCGCGGCTCGCGCTCGACCGCGATCAGCCGGCTCGGCGGACAGCCGGCGCGCAGCAACCCGCGGGTCAGGCTGCCGGTGCCGGCGCCGAGTTCGAGCACCGGGCCCGGCCGGGCGAGATCGACGAGCCGCGCCATCGCGCCGGCAAGCCGCGCGCTGCTCGGCGTCACGGCGGCGATCTGCAGCGGCTTCTGCAGCCACAGGCCGAAAAACAGCGCCGCTTCGCCCGCCATGCCGCCCTATGACAGATGCTCCATCCGAGGCGGACGCTAGCAGAGGTATGTTACAGTTTTGGCACAGCTACAGGTGGTATTCCACCATCCGCCGTCGCGAAATTGTCACGGCTGCGGGGTAGCCTTTTGCGCTCGCAAGGGGGTGGAGATGGCCCTGAAGAACGTTGCCGTGAAGACTGCGGTGCCCGATCCGGTGCGGCTCGCGGTGCTGGCGATGGAGGCATTGGGCCGGGCCTCGATGCGCGCCTCATTCACCGGCGTCGTGGTCGAGGTCGCGGTCCCCGACGACACGACCGCGGCGATTTTCCGCGCCGCGCTCGCCGAGACCACGCGAAACCGGCCGACCGACCGGCTGGTGCGCGTCGTCGTCGATTGACGCCGGCCGGCGCCGGCGCCGATCATGCGGCGCCGTTGCCAGGACCGGAACAATCGCATGCAAGCTCTCGTCACCGGGTTCGAGCCGTTTGGCGGCGACCGCATCAACCCCTCGCTCGAGGCGCTGGCGCGGCTGCCGCAGCGGCTCGGCGGCCTGGCGGTCGCGACCCGCGCGCTGCCCGTCGTCTACGGTCGGGCGCTGCCGGCGCTGCGCGAGGCGCTCGCCGCGGTGCGGCCGGACATCGTGCTGTGCACGGGGCTCGCCGGCGGCCGCGCCGAGCTGTCGCTCGAGCGCGTCGCGATCAACATCGATGATGCGCGCATCCCCGACAATGACGGCAACCAGCCGATCGATCGGCCGGTCGTTTCCGGCGCTCCCGCCGCCTATTTTGCGACGCTGCCGATCAAGGCCGCGGCCGCCGCGCTGCGCGAAGCCGGGCTGCCGGCGGCGGTGTCGAACAGCGCCGGGACGTTCCTCTGCAACCACCTCTTCTATGGGCTGATGCACGAGGCGGCGACCGGGCCGCGGCGGTTCCGCGGCGGCTTCCTGCACCTCCCCTGCCTGCCGAGTCAGGCGGTACAGCAGCCCGGCATGCCGTCGATGGCGCTGGAAACCATCGTCGAGGGCATCGAGCTGATCCTCTCGGTCGCCGCCGCGCGGCACGACGATCTTGTCGCGAGCGAGGGCGCGATCAGCTAGCCTCGGCGGGTCGCGAACCGGCGGGAGGAGCCGCGATGGTCGCATTCTCGGGGGCTCATGTCGTCGTCACCGGCGGTACCGGCGCGCTCGGCGCCGCGGTGGTCGAGGCGCTGCGCCAGGCCGACGCGGTCTGCCACGTCACCAATCTCGTCGCCGCCGAACTGGAGCGCTACCCGCATCGCGGCGACGCCGGCGTCCATGTCGCCTCGGGCATCGATCTCGCCGACGAAGCCGCGGTCGCGCGCTTCTATGCCGGGCTGCCGCCGCTCTGGGCATCGGTCCACCTCGCCGGCGGCTTCGCGATGGCGCCGGTCGCCGAGACCGCCGCCGCCGATTTCGAGGCGCAGTTCCGGGTCAACGCGCTGTCGTCCTTTCTCTGCACCCGCGCCGCGATCGCCGCGATCCGCGCGCGCCGCGCGCCGGGACCGGGCGGCGCAGCGGGCGGGCGCGTCGTCAACATCGCCGCGCGGCCCGGCATCGAACCGCGGCTCGGCGCGGGCATGGCGGCCTATGCCGCGTCGAAGGGCGCGGTGGCCGCGTTCACCCAGGCGCTCGCCGAGGAGGTCGCGGCCGAAGAGATCTGGGTCAACGCGGTAGCCCCGTCGATCATCGACACCGCGGCCAACCGTGCGGCGATGCCCGATGCGCCGCACCATCATTGGGTCGCGCCGGCCGCGCTCGCCGCGCTGATCGCGTTTCTCGCCTCGCCCGAGAACCGCGCGACGCGCGGCGCGGTGATCCCGGTCTACGCCGCGGCCTAGCGGCGCCGGTGGCGGCAGCGAAGAAAGGGGACCGAACATGGCAAAGGGCATCCTGATCGCGTCGATGAACATGGCGAAAGCCGCCGAGGACGAGTTTCACGACTGGTACGACACCGAGCATCTGCCCGAACGCATCGCCTGCCCCGGTTTCCTGCGCTGCCAGCGCTGGATCGGGGTCGCGGACCGCAAGGTCTCGGTCGCGACCTACGATCTCGAAACCGTCGGCGTGCTGAAGAGCCCGGGCTACCTGGCGATCGGCGGCGCCAACCTGTCGCCCTGGTCGAAGCGACTCGGCCGGCTCTACGAGCGGCTGATGCGCTTCGAGGGCGAGCAGATCCTGCCGGGCGAGGCGATCGCGCCCGAAGCGGCCGGCGGCTTCCTGCTGAACGCGATGAACTGCGCGCCCGAAGTCGAGGCCGAGTTCAACGAGTGGTACAATACCGAGCACATTCCGATGCTCGCCGCGGTGCCCGGCGTCATCATGGCGCGCCGCTTCCGCGCCACCGACGCCAATCGCAAATACGTCGCCCTCTACCATCTCGAAGCGCCCGAGATACAGGCGACGCAAGCCTGGAAGAACGCCGCGAACACGCCGTGGACGGAGAAGCTGCGGCCGCATTTCCGCGACCATCTGCGCCTCGTCTGCCGGCCCTACATGCGCGGCCGTTGAGCCGCCGCATGCCGGCGCGGCGCGAGCGGCGAGCGCGCGATGCATGAGCGACCTCGTCTCGCCCGAGTTTCTCGTCCCGCCGAGCGGGCTCATCCTGCTGAGCGTGGTCGCGGCGTGGCTGGCGCTCTGGCACCCGCGGCTCGGCGTCGCGCTCGGGATCATCGCGACGAGCCTCCTCGCGCTCGCCGCGATGCCGGTCGTCGCCGCGCACATGCTCGAGGACGTCGAGATCAAGCCGGCCGCCAGCCCTGACTTCTCGGCGGCGCAGGCGATCGTCGTGCTGGGCGGCGGCGTCCGCCGCGGCGACGGCGGCAAGGTGCCGGACACGCTCGGGCCCTGGTCGCTG
>DATJOB010000398.1:0-6771 GCA_035507475.1 Allostellaceae bacterium
GTACGGCAGGGCAAGGGCGAATGGCGGTACTGGCGCGGGTATCGGCGCAGCTGCGGAGCGGTGAATGGCTGAGTGTCGGCCGGCTGCGGCTTTATGCCACGATCCTGCTTGTCTGCGAACTCATGGTGTTTGCGTTCATCGTTGCCGGGACGCATGGCTGGATCGTCCCGCTCGACAAGCCGAACACGACCGATTTCGTCAGCTTCTACGCCGCCGGGCGGCTCGCCGACGCCGGCACGCCGGCCCTCGCCTACGACCAGACCGCGCATCTCGCGACCGAGGAGGCGCTGGTCGGCAAGGGCATCCAGTACCAGTTCTTCAACTACCCGCCGGTCTATGAGGCGCTGTTCGCGCCGATCGCGCAGCTGCCCTACCTCGTCGCCTTCGTGCTGTTCGAGGCGGCGACCCTCGTATGCTTTCTCGCGGTCGCGCGGCGCATCCTCGGCGACCCGAGCGCCGTCGCGCTGGTCGCGCTCGCCGCCTTCCCGGCGGTGTGGTGGAACATCGGGCTCGGGCAGAACGCCTTTCTCACCGCCGCGCTGTTCGGCGCCGCGACGCTACTCCTCGACCGCCGCCCGGTCCTCGCCGGGATCTGCTTCGGTGCGCTCTGCTACAAGCCGCACCTCGGGCTGCTGGTGCCGCTGGCGCTCGGCCTCGGCGGCCGGTGGCGCGCCTTTGTCGCGGCGGCCGCGACGGCGGCGGGGTTCGTGCTGCTGTCGGTCGCGCTGTTCGGCTGGGCGACCTGGCAGGCGTTTGTCGCCACCGCCGGCGCCTCGCACGCGATGTACGAGTCGGGGCGCATCCTCTTCGGCGGCTTTGTCAGCCCGTTCGGCGCGATGCGCCTGCTCGGCGCCAGCACCTCGGCGGCCTATGCGGTGCAGGCCGGCTTTGCGCTGCTCGCAGCGACCGTGGCGGGCATCGCGTGGCGGCGCCGGCTGTCGCCGGCGACGCGCAACGCGGTGCTGGCCTCGGCGACGCTCGTCGCGGTGCCCCTGTCGCTGCTCTACGACATGATGCTCGGCGCGGTCGCCGGCTGCTGGCTGCTGCGCGGCGGCACCGACGACCCGCCGCCCTGGGAGCGCACCGTGCTCGCGGCGATCTACGTCGCGATGCTCGACGGCCGCGGTCTTGCCGAAGCGCTGAGGCTGCCGGTCAACACGCTGGCCGCGCTCGCGCTGTTCGCGCTCGCGGCGGCGCGAGCCTGGCGCGAGCTCGGCTGGGCGCCGCTCGCCCGCGGCGCGGCCGTCACACCCGCTCGATGACCGCCGCGATGCCCTGGCCGACGCCGACGCACATCGCAACGAGCGCATAGCGCCCGCCGCTGCGCTGCAGCTGGCGCGCCGCGGTCAG
Organism: Allostellaceae bacterium; assembly: GCA_035507475.1. Lineage (GTDB taxonomy): Bacteria > Pseudomonadota > Alphaproteobacteria > ATCC43930 > CGMCC-115725 > DATARH01. The sequence goes on from DATJOB010000398.1 coordinate 1,351, forward strand.
CGCGATGCGCGGCCCCGAGGCGCCGAGCGGGTGGCCGATCGCGATCGCGCCGCCGTTCGGGTTGACCCGGCTGTCGTCGAACGGCACCTCCAGCCCCTTGAGGCAGGCCAGCACCTGCGAGGCAAAGGCCTCGTTGATCTCGATCACATCCATGTCCTTGAGCGTCAGCCCGGCGCGCTCCAGCGCCTTCTTGGCCGCCGGCACCGGGCCGTAGCCCATAATGCGCGGCGCGACGCCGGCGACGCCGGTCGCCAGGACACGGCAGAGCGGCTGCTGCCCCGCGGCCTCGCCCGCCTGGCGCGAGGCGACGATCATCGCCACCGCGCCGTCGTTGACGCCCGAGGCGTTGCCGGCGGTGGTGACGCCGTCCTGGAACAGCGGGCGCAGCCTGGCGAGGCCGGCCATGTCGGTCTCCGGCCGGGGATGCTCGTCCTCGGCGACGGTGACCGGGCCGGCGCGGCCGCCCGGCACCTCGACCGCGACGATCTCGCCGGCGAAGAACCCGTCAGCCTTGGCGGCGGCGTATTTCGCCTGGGATCCGGCGGCGAAGCTATCGGCCTCTTCGCGGGTGATCTGATAATCGCGCGCCAGGTTGTCGGCGGTCTCCGGCATCGTGTCGCCGCCGAACCGGCTCTCGACCTTGGGGTTCGGAAAGCGCGCCCCGATGGTCGAATCGAAAATTCGCATCTCGCGGCTGTAGGGGTTCTCGCCCTTCGCCATCACCCAGGGCGCGCGGCTCATGCTCTCGACCCCGCCGGCGACGAACACCTCGCCCTCGCCGCAGGTGATCTGCTGCGCCGCGACGGCGATCGCGTTGAGGCCGCTGCCGCAATTGCGCTGCAGCACCGAGCCCGGCACCTCGATCGGCAGCCCGGCGACGAGTGCCGCGTGGCGCGCGACGCAGCGGCTGTCCTCGCCGCCCTGGTTGCCGCAGCCGACCACGACGTCCTCGATCCTGTCGGGGGCGAAGCCGCTCTCGGCGACGACCGCGGCGATCACGTCGGCGAGCATGTCGTCGGGCCGCTTCTTGGCGAGCGCCCCGGCGTACCGGCCGAACGGGCTGCGCTTTCCGGTGTAGATATAGGCGTCGAGCATGGGGCGATTCCTCCGGTAGCTGCGCGCATTTCCGTGGCAGCGGCTGCAACTGTCAAGGCCGCACTGGCTTTGCTGCGCGGTTCGCGACGCCGGGCGCGGCGGCTCCTCGCCATGACGGGGTTCGCTGTGGCGATGGATGCCGCCGCCTCCCTCCATCGGAACAGGCATTTCCGCTATGATCGCCGCCGTGAGCCACGAGCATCACGGCCATACGCACCATGCGCCCGGCGATTACGGCCGCGCCTTCGCGATCGGGATCGCGCTCAACCTCGTCTATGTCGTGGCCGAGGCCGCAATCGGCCTCGTGGTCGGCTCGCTGGCGCTGCTCGCCGATGCCGGCCACAACCTGGCCGACGTTCTCGGCCTCGCGCTCAGCTGGGGGGCGGCGCTGCTCGGCCGGCGCGGGCCGAGCGACCGCTTCACCTATGGCCTCGGCTCGTCGTCGATCCTCGCCGCGCTCGGCAATGCGCTGATCCTGCTCGTCGTCACCGGCGGCATCGCCTGGGAGGCGTTGTGGCGGCTCGCGCACCCGGTCGCGGTCACCGGGGGCACCGTCGCCTGGGTCGCCGCCATCGGCATTGCGGTCAACGGCGCGACCGCGCTGCTCTTCGTGCGCAGCGGCCGCGACCTCAACCGGCGCAGCGCGTTCCTGCACATGGCGGGCGACGCGCTGGTGAGCGCCGGCGTGCTGGTCGCCGGCCTCGCGATTACTCTGACCGGCCGCGCCTGGCTCGACCCGGCGGCAAGCCTCGCAGTGTCCGCGGTCATCGTCTACGGCACCTGGGACCTCGTGAAGCAGGCCCTCCACCTCGCGCTCGACGCGGTGCCGCCGGGCGTCGATGCGGCGGCGGTGCGCGCCCATCTGCAGGCGCTGCCCGGCGTCGCGGCGCTGCACGATCTGCACATCTGGGGCATGAGCACGACCGAGACCGCGCTCACCTGTCATCTGGTGATGCCGGCCGGCCACCCCGGCGACGAGGCGCTGTCGGCGATCGTGCGCGACCTCGAGGCGCGCTTCCACATCCACCACACCACCTTGCAGATCGAGCTCGGCGACAGCGCCGAGGCCTGCGCGCTGACCCCCGAGCACGTGGTCTGAGCATGTCGTCCGAGCCGGTTGCCCCGGCGCCGCGGGGCGCCTAGATTCTTCGCCATGCACGGCAGGAGAAGACGATGAGCGAGCGGATTGCCCTGCGCGAGGTCGGCATGCGCGACGGCCTGCAGTCGATCGCCACCATCATGCCGACCGAGACCAAGATCGCCTGGCTCGACGCCGAATACGCCGCCGGGCTGCGCCATGTCGAGGCGAGTTCGTTCGTGCCGGCCAAGCTGCTCCCGCAGCTCGCCGACGCCGAGGCGCTGATCGCCCATGCGATGACCCTCCCCGGCCTCAACGTCTCGGCCCTGATCCCCAACTCGCGCGGCGCGGAGCGCGGCATGGCGCTGGGTGTGCCCGAGATGAACTACGTGCTCTCGGTCAGCAACAGCCACAATCTGTCCAACGTGCGCCGCTCGACCGAGGAGTCGGTCGCCGATTTCCGCCGCGTCGTCGAGCTGTGCCATACGGGCGACAAGCCGGCGCGGATCAATTGCGGCCTCGCCACCGCGTTCGGCTGCACGATCGAGGGCGATGTCGACGAGGACCGCGTGCGGCGCATCGCCGGCGAGGTCGCCGCGGCCGGGGCCGACGGCATCATCCTCGCCGACACGGTCGGCTACGGCCAGCCGGCGGCGATCGAGCGCGTGTTCCGCAAGGTCATCGCCGAGGTCGCGCCGCTGCCGGTCGCGGCGCATTTCCACGACACGCGCGGCCTCGGCCTCGCCAATGTGCTCGCCGCCTACCATGCCGGGTGCCGCGAGTTCGACGCCTCGCTCGGGGGGCTCGGCGGCTGCCCCTACGCACCTGGCGCGACCGGCAACATCGTGATGGAGGACACCGCCTTCCTCTTCGAGTCGATGGGCTGCGACACCGGGATCGACCTCGACCGGCTGGTCGCGGTGCGCGCCATCGTCGCCCGTGCGCTGCCCGAGGTGACGCTCTACGGCGCGATCGCCAAGGCCGGGCTGCCGCGCAACTTCCACCCGGTCGCGCAGGCCGCCGAATAGTCGCGCGCCTCGTGTTGTCGCGCGCCTGCCGCCAGCCGCTGCTCGCGCTCGCGCTCGGCGCGGGCCTTCTCGGCTGCACCGCCGCCTACAAGACCGACATGCTGCGCAAGGACGTGCTGACCGACGCGCAGGCGGCGATCGCCGCGACCCAGATCAACCACGGCGACATGACGATGGAGGTCTCGGCCGACCGGCCCGACACCACCTACGATCCCGGTCAGCCGATCACGCTCTCGGTCAAGGTCAGCAAGGACGCGCATGTCGCGATCCTGCGCGTGCTGCCGAACGGCGACACCGCGATCGTCTTCCCCAACCGCGCCCATCCCGGCTCGGACATCGCCGCCGGTCAGGTGCTCAGCGTCCCGGCGGCCGACGACGCGGTGAAGCTCGCCGCCGACAAGCCGGGCATCGTGCTGTTCGAGTTCGTCGCCTCGACCGCCGGCGACTCGTGGCTCTTCAAGCGCGCGCCGGCGGAGGGCGCCGATTTCGCCGAGCTCGGCGTCACCACGCACGCGCTGGCGCGCGACATCGTCGGCGCGCTCAAGGTTGGGCGGGGTCCCGATACGGTGGCGCGCTATCTCACCGTGCGCATTGCCGGCCGCAGCCTCTTCTAGAGAAAAGCCCGATCAGGTCGACCCGACGCGTCCCCTTCCGGCCGCCTCAGGGGGCGCAGCTCAGATCGGTCCCGCTGAGGAATGGGGCGCCGTCCCCGGCATCGGCCGGCAGGCAGAGCACGGTATGCGTCGCCGCGCCGGACGCCGCGGCCGACGCGGCGGCCGTCACGTTGTTGGCGGTCGCCGTGCCGGCGCCGCTCGCGGCGCTGCCGCTACCGCCCGCACCGCCGAAGCCGCTCCCCGCGGAGGCTGTCGCCGGCTGAGCCCCGCGCGTGTTTCCGCCGCCGGTGCCGACATTGGCCGCGGAGACGCTCGCCGTGCCGGTATTGATGACCGCGCCGACCCCCGAATTGCTGCCGCTCTGCGCGCTGTTGGGGGCCGCCGCGGTGGCGCCGACGCCGCTGGTCAGCGCCCCCTGCCCGCTCACCACCCCGGCGCTCGCCGCGCCGCCGCCTGCGCTCGACGTCGTTGGCGCGGTCGGGGCGGTCGGGTTGGTGCTGGTCAGCGTCGCGCTGCCCACCCCGCTGGCGGTGGCGGCGCTTGACGCGGCCGTCGCCGGAGGCTGCGGCGGCGTCTGCCCGACGAGCGTCGGCAACGTCACCGCGCCGCTGCCGACCTGGCCGCCGCCCAGCGTGCCGGGGGTCGGGGTGGTCTCGGGCGTGGTCTGTGCGGTTTGAGCCTGCGCGCCCGCGGCGAGCGCGAGCGACAGGATTGCGAAAGCCGCGACAGCGATCCGCATGTCCCTGCAACACCGGGCGCGGCGATCGGTTCCATCCACGATTGGCCGGGTCGCCGGTGCTCTGTTAGGGTCGCTCGGCGAAACACGAGATCGGCGGCGATGACGACAGCAGACGAGGCAGCCCGCTCCACCGTTCCGGTCGTCACGATCGACGACGGGCGGGCGACGATCCGGCTCAACCGGCCGCGCGAGCACAACCGCATCGAGCCCGACGATCTCGCGCTGCTGCGCGAGACCTTCACCCGGATCGACCGCGATCCCGCCGTGCGCGTGCTGGTGCTGACCGGCACCGGGCGCAGCTTCAGCTCGGGCTATCACATCGGCGCGCTGGTCGAGCAGAAGGCGGGGCGGCTGCCGCCGCAGGGCGGTGACGCGTCGTTCGAGACCGTGGTCAACCGCCTCGAGGCGCTGCGCATCCCGACGATCGCGGCGCTGCAAGGCAGCGTCTATGGCGGCGCCACCGATCTCGCGCTCGCCTGCGACTTCCGGATCGGCGTCGCCGGGATACGGATGCTGATGCCGGCGGCGCGGCTGGGGATCGTCTATTACCCGTCGGGCCTCGAACGCTACGTCTCGCGGCTCGGCCTGGCGGCGGCGAAGCGCCTCTTCCTCACCGCCGAGCCGATCGACGCCGAGGCGATGCGGCGCATCGGCTATCTCGACGAGGTGGTGCCGGCCGAGGCGCTGGCGGCGCGCGTCGACGCGCTGGCCGCGACGCTCGCCAGCAATGCGCCGCTGGCGCTCGCCGGGCTCAAGCGGGCGCTCAACGAAGCCGCGGTCGGGCGCCTCGACCGCGACGCGCTCGCCGCGGCGCGCGAGCGGTCGGCCGCTTCGGCGGATCACGCCGAGGCGCTGCAGGCGTGGTCG
>DATJOB010000399.1:0-2126 GCA_035507475.1 Allostellaceae bacterium
CTTGTAGACGCGCTTCATGCCGGCAGGTCCAGCCCGGCGAACGGATCGCCCGCATCGGCGGCGAAGCCGAGGAAACCCCACACGCGCTGCATGTGCGGCGGCAGCGGCGCTTCGACCTCGAGGGTGAACCCCGCCGGGTGCGGGATCGCCAGCGCGCGGGCGTGAAGATGGAGGCGGTTGGTGCCGGGCACGCCGGCGACGCGCGAACCGGTACCGCCATATTTGCCGTCGCTCAGGATCGGCGTGCCAAGCGCCGCGCAATGCGCGCGCAGCTGGTGCGTGCGCCCGGTAAGCGGCATGAGCGCCAGCCAGGCCGCCTTGTCGCCGGCGGCGTCGACCACGGCGTAATAGGTGACGGCGTCCTTGCCGTCCTCGTCGGGCTGGACGCGCTCCCGTCCCTGGCGCAGCCCTTTGGCGAGCGCCAGGTCGATCCGTCCGCGGCGCAGCTCGGGCAGCCCGGCGACGACCGCCCAATAGACCTTGCGCGCCGTCTTGTCGCGAAACGCCCGCGTGAAGAACGCCGCCGCCGCCGCGCCGCGCGCGAGCAGCAGCACGCCGCTCGTGTCCTTGTCGAGCCGGTGTACGAGGCGCGGCCGCTCGACCGCACCGAAGCGCAACGCGTCGAGCATCCCGTCGATGTGCCGCGCGGTGTTGCTGCCGCCCTGCACCGCGAGGCCGGGTGGCTTGTTGATGACGATCGCATGGTCGTCGCGGTAGATGACGAGGTCTCGCAGCAGGCGCTCGTCCTGCGGTCGCGGCGCGGGCGCGGTGCGCTCGGCCGCCGCCGCCGCGGCGAGCGGCGGCACGCGGATCGCCATGCCGGGCGCGACCCGGTCGCCCGCTTTTGCCCGCCGGCCGTCGATCCGTACCTGACCGGTGCGCAACAGCTTTTCGAGCCGGCCGTGCGGCACGCCAGGGTAGTGGCGCCGGAACCAGCGGTCGAGCCGGATGTCGCCGTCCTGGTCGGTGACGGTAATCGTCTCAGGCATGGGCTGACGTCGACGCGCCCCTCATTTTGCCGCTTCCGCGGCGCGCTGGCGCAGCTTCTCCCAGTATTCGAGGCGCTTCCTGACTTCACGCTCGAAGCCGCGCTCGCTCGGACGGTAGAAGGCACGGCGCGCCACGCCTTCGGGAAAATAGTCCTGGCCGGAAAACGCCTCTTCCGTCGCGTGGTCGTAGATGTAGCCCTTGCCGTAGCCGAGCTCGCGCATGAGCCGCGTCGGCGCGTTGAGGATGTGTTTCGGCGGCATCAGCGAGCCGGTATCGCGCGCCATGCCCTGCGCCTCGCCGAAAGCGGCATAGACGGCGTTCGACTTGGGCGCGGTCGCCAGGTAGATCACCAGCTGGGCGACCGCGAGCTCGCCTTCGGGCGAGCCGAGCCGGTCGTAGGCGTCCCATGCCGCCAGCGCCTGGACCAGCGCCTGCGGTTCGGCGAGCCCGATATCCTCGACCGCGGCGCGGGTCAGCCGGCGCAGCACGTAGATCGGGTCCTCGCCGCCGGCCAGCATCCGCGCCAGCCAATAGAGCGCCGCGTCGGTATCCGAGCCGCGCAGCGATTTGTGCAGCGCGCTGATCAGGTTGTAGTGCCCCTCCTGGCTCTTGTCGTAGAGCGGCGCGCGGCGCTGCACCAGCCGGGCCAGCTCGGCCGGCCCGAGCGGGCGGTCGGCCGGCAGGCGCTCGATCTCCTCGACGAGGTTCAGCAGGAACCGGCCGTCGCCGTCGGCCATCGCGCGCAGCGCGGCGCGGCCGTCCTCGGTCAGCGGCAGCTTGCGGCCGATCGCGGCCTCGGCGCGCGCGAGCAGCGTCTCCAGCTCCTCGTCGCCGAGGCGGCGCAGCACGAAGACCTGGGCGCGCGACAGCAGCGCGCCGTTCAATTCGAAGGACGGGTTCTCGGTGGTGGCGCCGACCAGCACCACCGTGCCGTCCTCGACATAAGGCAGGAAAGCGTCCTGCTGGGCGCGGTTGAAGCGGTGGATCTCGTCGACGAAGAGCAGCGTTCCCTGCCCCATTTCGCGGCGCTTCCTCGCCGCGTCGAACACCTTGCGCAGATCGGCGACGCCCGAGAACACCGCCGAGAGCGGCTCGAAGGCGAGATCGGTGCCTTCCGCGAGCAGCCGGGCGATCGT
>DATJOB010000400.1:0-2527 GCA_035507475.1 Allostellaceae bacterium
GCTCTCGCGTCGTGCTCTACGGCTCGCGCGCCCGCGTCATCGAGCCGATACTGGCGTCATCGCCACAGTAGGAATACCCGATGACCTTTGCCTTGACCCCCGAGCAGCTCGAGATCCGCGACGCGGTGGCGCGGCTCTGCACCCGCTTCGACGATGCCTATTGGCTGAGGAAGGATACCGAGGGCGGGTTTCCGCACGAGTTCCACCAGGCGATGGCCGAGGGCGGCTGGCTCGGCGTGGCGATGCCCGAGGAATACGGCGGCAGCGGGCTCGGCATCACCGAGGCGGCGGTGGTGATGCAGGCGGTGGCGCAGTCGGGCGCCGGCTTCTCGGGCGCCTCGGCGGTGCACATGAACATCTTCGGGCTGCACCCGGTCGTCGTCTTCGGCAGCAAGGAGCAGCAAGAGCGCTGGCTGCCGCCGCTGATCGCCGGCCGGGAAAAGGCCTGCTTCGCGGTGACCGAGCCCGATGTCGGGCTCGACACCACGCACATCAAGACGCGCGCCACCCGCGAGGGGAACGGCTACGTCATCACCGGCCGCAAGATCTGGACCTCGACCGCGCAGGTCACCGAGAAGATGCTGATCCTGACGCGCACCACCGCTTATGAGGATTCGCCGCGGCCGTCGCAAGGCATGACCCTCTTCTACACCGATCTCGACCGCAGCGCCGTCGAGGTCCGCGAGATCCCCAAGATGGGCCGCCACGCCGTCGATTCGAACATGCTGTTCATCGACGGGCTCAAGGTGCCGCTGGAAGACCGCATCGGCGAAGAGGGCAAAGGCTTCCAGTACATCCTGCACGGCATGAACCCGGAGCGCATCCTGATCGCCGCCGAGGCGGTCGGGCTCGGCCGCGCCGCGCTGGCGCGCGCCGCGCGCTACGCCACCGAGCGCGTCGTCTTCGGCCGGCCGATCGGCCAGAACCAGGGCATCCAGCATCCGCTCGCCGAGCGTTGGGTCGAGCTCGAAGCCGCCGAGCTCTTGGTGCTGCGCGCCGCCGCGGCCTACGACGCGCACGAGGATTCGACCCAGGTCGGCGCCTTCGCCAACGCCGCCAAGTATTTCGCCGGCGAGGCCGGCTCGCGCGCCTGCGAGACCGCGATGCTGACCCATGGCGGCATGGGCTACGCCAAGGAATTCCACGTCGAGCGCTTCTTCCGCGAGGCGCAGATCGCGCGCATCGCCCCGGTGATGGCGCAGCTGATCCTGTCGAATATCGCCGAGCGGGTGCTGGGCCTGCCAAAATCCTATTGAGGGGGCGCGCCGATGAAGGGGGTCGTGAAACTGGGGCTTGTCCTTGCCGTCGGGATCGGGATCGGCGCCTGGGGTTTGCCGGTGCTCGAGGCGCAGACCGCGGCGCACCCGGCCTATATCGTCGCCGAGGTCCATGTCAGCGACCCGGCCGGGTTCAGCGAATACCTCAAGCGGCTGCCGGCGACCCTCGCGCCCTACCACGCCAAGACCCTGGCGCGCGGGCTGCCCGACGTGCGCGAAGGCACGCCGCCCGACGGCAGCGTCGTGATCCTGGCTTTCGACAGCCTCAAGGCGGCCAATGACTGGTACATGTCGCCCGCCTACCAGGCGATCATCCCGCTGCGCCAGAAATCGGCGACGACGCGGGTCTACATGCTCGACGGGCTGGCGGCGCCGTAAGGCGAGATGGCCCGGCGCGGTGAGCGGCGCGGCCGCCGGCGCATATTCTTCATATCAGCCAGCGGTTTCGCGCCGGCGTGGCTCGGTTGACACCCTGGGGATCGGGGTCTAAGTCAAGGGCCAAGGCGCACTTTCCGCCGGGACAAACCGATGATCTCCGACCCGCGGCCGCTCTCGCCCCACCTGCAGATCTATCGCTGGCAGCTCACCTCGGTGTTGTCGATCCTGCACCGGGTGAGCGGCGTCGCGCTCGCGCTCGGCGCGGTGCTGCTGGTCTGCTGGGTCGGCGCCGCGGCGGACGGGCCCGCGCCCTATGCCGCCTTCCAGCGCTTCCTCGGCTCCTGGCTCGGGCTGGCGCTGCTGTTCGGCTGGAGCGTCGCGCTGTTCTACCACACCTGCAACGGGATCCGGCATCTGTGGTGGGATACCGGGCGCGGCCTCGACCTCAAGAGCGTCTATGCCGGCGGCTGGACCGTGCTCGGCGCGACCGTGGTGCTGACCGCCGCCGCCTGGGCGGTCGGGCTTGCGCGGTGGGGGTTCTGAGATGGCCGAGACACCGCTGCGCTCGCCGCTCGGCCGCGCGATCGGCCTCGGCTCGGCCAAGGAGGGGGTCGAGCACTGGTGGCGCCAGCGCATCACCGGGCTGGCGCTCGTCCCGCTCGTCTTCTGGTTCGTCGTCGTCGCGATCGAGCTGATCGGCGCCGACCGCACCGCCTTCGTCGCCTGGGTGCGCAACCCGATCCCGGCGATGCTGCTGATCCTGTTGATCGCCGCGACCTTCTACCATGCCGCGCTCGGCCTCCAGGTCGTCATCGAAGACTATGTTCACGGTGAGGCCGCGAAGCTCGCCACCCTTTTGGTGATGCGGCTCC
>DATJOB010000401.1:0-14272 GCA_035507475.1 Allostellaceae bacterium
AGCTGATCGTGCCCGAGGACCGTCATCCCCTCCTTTTTCGCCTGCGCCTCGAAGGCGTTGGCCATGCCGACCCCGTAGGCGCCGCTGTCGTCGAGCACGTAGACCGATTTGACCTTGAGGTGGTCGTGATAGAAGTTGGCCATGTTGGGGCCCTGGAACGCGTCGGTCGTCACGGTCCGGAAATAGATCGCCTTGCCGCCCGGCCGGTATTGGCTGGCAAATTTCGGGTCGGTGATGTCGGGGTTGGTCGATGACGGGGTGATCGTCGCCAGGTTGCCCTGGCTGAGGATCGGCGACATCGCCTTGCCGGAGCCGCTCATCTGCGGCCCGATCGCGGCGACGACGCTGCTGTCCGAGACCATCTTGCGCGCATTGGTCGCGGCCTGCGCGGGGTCGTACTGGCCGGCGGTCGCGGTGCCGTCGTCGAGCTGCATGATCTCGATCTTGTAGCCCTTGATGCCGCCCTTGGCGTTGAGGTCGTCGAGGGCGAGCATCGCGCCGTCCTTGATCAGCTCGGCATCGTGCGCGTCCGCTCCGGTAAAGGGCAGGTTGATGCCGATCGTGATCGATTTGTCGGCGGCGAGCGCCTTTGCTGCGTAGGAGCCGGCGACTGCCACGGCGGGCACTTGGAGGATGAGGCTGCGGCGTGACAGCATGGTTCGGTGTCTCCCCTGTTGGACTTCGTTGACGACAATCCGCAAGTTTTGCGCCGTGCCGGCGGCAACGGCAAGTGTGATCAGGTCGCGGGCTATCCCGGCGGCTTCATCGCCACGTCGAGCATGACGTTGGGCAGTATCTCGCGAATGACGCCGCGCAGCGTCGCCTCGTCGGAGGCGGTCGCGGCGGCGAGCAGCCGGCGCGAGCCGCGGCGCAGGATGCGGGCGGTGGCGCGGCCGTCGCGATCGGCGCGGATCGTGGCGAACGCGTCGGCCGGCTCGATCCGGCGCAGCACGCGCTTCAGCGCCTGGACGCCCTCGCTGGTCTCGACATTGTGCGCGGCGGTTTCGGCGGTTTCCGGCTCGGCCTCCTCCTCGACCGGCGCGTCGATCGCCTCGACCGGCCGGTGGCGCGCCAGCGACTGGTAGATCACGCGGTCGCTGGCGGTGTCGATCCGCGACTGCAATTCCCAGCTCTCGCCGCGCGCCGACAATTCGCTGATCAGCGCGAAGAGGTCGTCGCAATCGGGCTCGTGGCTGCACGTCAGAAAGGCGAGGCGGCCGTCATGCTCGATCACGCGGTCGTCGTCTTCGAGGAAGCCGAGCTCGTTGAGCGCCATGTCGAGGGCGCGGCGCGAGGCGACCAGCAGCACCGTGACGTGCAGATGCCGGGTGTTCTCCGCCGCTTCGCGCTCGGCTTCTTTTTCGGCCATCGACCTCTCCTTCGACGCCCTACGCCACCTGGCGCCGCCTCACACCACCTGGCTCTCGCCGAGCCGGCTGATCCGCACGTCGCGATGGATGCCGACGTTCATCAGCAGGCCGAAACCCAGCATCACCGTGACCATGGCGCTGCCGCCATAGGAGATCAGCGGCAGCGGGACGCCGACCACCGGGATCAGGCCGATCACCATGGCCGTATTGATAAACACGTAAAGGAAAAAATTGCTCGCCAGGCCAAGCCCCAGAAGCCGGCCGAACTGGTTGCGGCTGCGCAGCGCGATGGTGAAGCCGTAGACGATGACCAGCGCGTAGAGGCCGAGCAGACCCAGCGCCCCGACCAAGCCGAACTCCTCGGCGATCATCGTGAAGATGAAATCGGTCTGGCGCTCGGGCAGGAACGAGAGATGCGCCTGGGTCCCGAGCATGAACCCCTTGCCGAAAAGGCCGCCCGAGCCCAGCGCGATCTTCGACTGCATAATGTGATAACCCGCGCCGAGCGGATCGGTGTCGGGCGACAGAAAGGTGGTAAGCCGCGCCCGCTGGTAGTCACGCAGCATCGACCAGACGAGCGGCGCCGCGCCGGCCGCTGCGGCCGCTGCGGCGGCGAAGATCCACAGCCGGACGCCGGCCAGGAAGAAGACGATCGCGCCGGCCGCGAGCAGCATGATCGCGGTGCCGAGGTCGGGCTGCTTCAGCACCAGTACCGCCGGCACGGCGATCATCGCCGCCGGGGCGATCAGGTTGAGCACCCGCCCGGTGTTCTCGGCCGGCAGGCAATGGAAATAATGCGCCAGCGCCAGGATCAGCGCGATCTTCATCAGCTCCGACGGCTGCAGCTGGATGACGCCGAGATCGATCCAGCGCTGCGCGCCCATGCCGATGACGCCGCGCATGTCGACCGCGATCACCAGCAGCAGGGCGAGGCCGTAGAGCCAGTACGAGACGCGGAACCAGTGGCGGATATCGATCAGCGCGGCGCCGAGCATCGGCACGAAGGCGAATCCGAAGCGCGCGATCTGCTTCGACGCCCAGGGCTGCCAGCTGCCGTTCGCCGCGGAATAGAGCATCGCGAAGCCGATGCTCGAAATCAGCGACAGCAGCAGCACGAGGCCCCAGTTGATGCCGCGCACGCGGTCGCTGAAGGTCAGTTCGCGATGGCCGATATCGGGCGAGAAGCTGGTCATGCGCCTCAGCCGGGGTTGCGGACGCCGTTTTCCGGTAGCGGCGGCGGCGCCGGCGGCGCGACCTGGGCGATCGAGTCGGGCTGCGGCACGCGGCGCGCCGGGTCGCGCTTTTGCGCCTCGATCAGCACGTCGCGGGCGATCGGTGCGGCGACCGCCGAGCCGCCGCCGCCTTCGACGCCGCCATGCTCGACGACGACCGCGCAGACATAGCGCGGCGCGCCGACCGGCGCGAAGGCGACGAAGAGCGCATGGTCGCGCTCCTTCCACGGGATCTCGTCGGGTTTGCGCAGCCCGTGGTCGCGCTCCCACTGGGTGATCCGCCGCACCTGCGAGGTTCCCGATTTGCCGCCCATCGCCATGCCGGCATCGGTGATCCGCGCGGCGTACGCGGTGCCGCCGGGGTCGTTGACCACCGCGGTCATGCCGTCGAGCACGAGCGAGATCGCGTGCGGCGTGATCCCCAGCGCGGCGAAATTCGGCAGCCGCCGGTCGCCGCCCGGCGGCAGCGTCGCGTTGCGCACCAGATGCGGCACGATCTGCCGGCCGCTGACCAGCCGCGCCACCATCGTCGCGATCTGCAGCGGCGTCGCCAGCACCGAGCCCTGGCCGATGCCGGCATTGAGCGTCTCGCCCTGCTGCCAGGCGACCCCGGTGGTGGCGAGCTTCCATTCGCGGTCGGGGATGAGCCCGCCGCGCTCGCCCGAGATGTCGAGCCCCAGCGCATCGCCAAAGCCGAAGCGCCGCGCCATCGCCGCGATGTGGTCGATGCCGGTGCGCCGCGCCGTCTCGTAGAAGAACACGTCGCAGGATTTCTTGATCGCGTCGTGCAGCCGCAGCGCGCCGTGCCCGCCTTTCTGCCAGCAATGGAACGTCGCGTCGCCGAGCTCGAGATAGCCCGGGCAGCTGATCACCGTGTCGGGGGTGATCGCGCCGGATTCGAGCGCCGCCAGGGCGACCATCGGCTTGAATGTCGAGCCGGGCGGGTAGAGGCCGCCGATCGCCTTGTTCGACAGCGGGTTGCGCGGGTCGGTCGACAGCTCCTGCCACATCGCCGGGGTCAGCCCGGCCGAGAACAGCATCGGGTCGTAGCTCGGGCTCGACACCAGCGCCAGCACGTCGCCGCTCAGCGCGTCGAGCAGCACGCAGGCGACGCTCTGCTCGGCGGCGCAGCGCTTGGTGACGAAGTCCTGCATCGCGGCGTCGAGGCCGAGCACCACGTCCTGGCCCTGTTGCCCATCGTTGCGCGCGATCTCGCGCACCACCCGGCCATAGGCGTTGACCTCGACCTGGCTGGTGCCGGCGGTGCCGCGCAGCTTCAGGTCCTGCGACTTCTCGATCCCGGCCTTGCCGATCCGGAAGTCGGGCAGCTCGAGCAACGGGTCGCCGGTCAGCTCCTTTTCCGAGACCGCGGCGACATAGCCCAGCACATGCGCCGCGGTCGGGCCGAACGGGTAGAAGCGGATCAGCCCCTGCTCGATCGCCACGCCCGGCAGCTCGGGGATCGCGACCTCGATGCGTGCCATCTCCTCCCAGCTCAGGTTGGAGCGCACGACGACCGGGATGAACGCGTGCTTGCGCTTGGCGTCGCGCAGCACGCGGTGCCGGTCGTTGTCGCCGAGGTCGATCAGCGAGGCGATCGCGCCCAGCGTCGCGCCGATATCGGCGGTCTCCTCGGGCACGATGACGACCCGGTAGTTCTGATGGTTGGTCGCCAGGTCGACGCCGAAACGGTCGAAGATGCGGCCGCGCGGCGGCACCAGCAGCCGCAGGTTGATGCGGTTCTCCTCGGCCATCACCTGATAGCGGTCGCGGTCGAGCACCTGGAGCTGGTAGAGCCGCGCACCGAGCGCCGCGGTCAGCACGACCTGACCGCCGGCGAGCATCGCCGCGCGCCGGCTCAGCGATTTCTGTTGGTGGGTGTCGCGTGGCATCGCCGGTCCGGCTCGCGCCGCTTCAGCCGCTGCCCATGACCGCGCGCTGCGCCCGGCCGAGGAGGAAGCTCGCGAGCGGGAAGATCGCGATCGTCAACGCGCCGCGGATGATCGCGATGCGGATGTCGAGCAGCGCGAAGCCGAGCATGCAGTTCACCGCCCATAGCCCGAACATCGCCACGATGGTCAGGAGCGTGAAGCCGGACCACACGAAGGGAAAGGTGCGGTTGACGAAATAGCGGCGCTGGCCGAGCACCGCGATCCGCGTCAGCAGCAGCAGCAGCGCACTGACCCCGATCGGCGCGCCGGCCAGCAGGTCCTCGGTGAGGCCCACGGCGAACAACGCCGCCGGGGGCAGCAGGTCGGGGCGGTAGATCGTCCAATGGTAGGCCGCCATCAGCGTGAAGACGGGGGTGAGCGCAGCATAGCCCGGAATCTGCAGCGGCAGCACCGAGATCAGCGCCGCGAGCAGCAGCGTCGCCACCGGCAGCATCCGCGCCGCGCCGTTGTTGACGCGCGGCAGGGCCGGAATGCTGAAAACCTTGAGCGCCATCGGCGGCTAGCGGCCGGCGCCTTCCTCGCCGTCGGGCCGGGCGCGCCGGACGGACCGCGTCAGCGCCGGCAGCGGCTGCGGCAGCGCGCGGGCAAGCCCGTAATCGACCACCAGCACATAGCCGAGCTGCGACAGTTCGACATAGGGCTCGACCCGCGGCACGCTCCCCTCGATCGCCGCGACGACACCGACCGGGAGACCCGGCGGGAAGATGCCGCCTTCGCCCGAGGTCACGATCCGATCGCCGACCTTGGCGGCATCGCTCGACGGCAGGTACATCAGCCGCGGCCGGTCGGAATTGTCGCCGGCGAGCACCGCCGGCAGGTGGGTGCTCTCGATCGTCACCGGGATGCGCGAATTGAGGTCGGTGATCAACAGCACCCGCGAGGCGCGCGCCCCGACATCGGTCATGCGGCCGACCAGGCCTTCGCCGGTGGTCACCGCCTGGCCGCGCGACACGTGATCGTCGCTGCCGGCGTTGATGAGGATGGTCCGGACGAAGGCGCCGCCGGCATTGCCGATCACCCGCGCCGTGACGAACGACATCGCGTTTTCCGGCACCGCCTTGAGCAGGCTGCGCAGCTGCCGGTTGTCGTCGGCGAGGTTGAGCGCGGTCTGCTGCCATTGCAGCAGGCGGGCGTTCTCGGCCTCGAGCCGGACGTTCTCGCGGTAGGTGGCGACCACCATCTTGGCCCGGTCGATCATGTTGCCCGCGGCGTTGAGCGGCCGGGACAGCGCGTCGAGCACCGGGGCGGCGGCGTCGCTCACCGTGGTGCGCAGCGACTCGAAGAGCAGCTGGTCGGCCTTGCCGACGACGACGATCGCGGCCGACAGCAGAACCAGGATCGGCAAGGTCGTGCGCTGGATCGCCGTGCGCATTTGCGGCGACAAGCGGAGCATCCGTCCCCCTCAGATAAAGCGCCGGCGCGGGCCTCGTCCCGGCCCCGCCGCCGCACCCGCCGCGCGGGCTTCCCCGTCCGTCGCGACCGCGAATGCACCCCGATACAAGACCGTCACCACATGTTGATCAACAGGTTTTTTAACGTCTTCATTTCCTCGAGCGCCCGCCCGGTGCCGAGCGCCACGCAGGTCAGCGGGTCGTCGGCGATCGATACCGGCAGCCCGGTCGCGTGGCGCAGGACGAAGTCGAGATTGCTGAGCAGCGCGCCGCCCCCGGTCAGCACGATGCCCTTGTCGACGATGTCGGCGGCGAGCTCGGGGGCGGTGTGTTCGAGCGCGACCTTGACCGCCTCGACGATCGAGCCGACCGGCTCGGCGAGGCTCTCCGAGATCTGCCGCTCGCTGATGACGATCTCCTTGGGGACGCCGTTCATCAGGTCGCGCCCCTTGATCTCCATCATCCGCCCTTCGCCGTCCTCCGGCATGCAGGCCGAGCCGATGTCCTTCTTGATGCGCTCGGCGCTCGATTCGCCGACCAGGAGGTTATGGTTGCGCCGGATATAGGCGATGATCGCCTCGTCCATCTTGTCGCCGCCGACCCGCACCGAGCGCGAATAGACGATGCCGCCGAGCGAGAGCACCGCGACCTCGGTGGTGCCGCCGCCGATATCGACCACCATCGAGCCGGTCGGCTCGGTGACCGGCAGGCCGGCGCCGATCGCCGCCGCCATCGGCTCCTCGATCAGGAAGACCCGGCGCGCCCCCGCGCTTTCCGCGGATTCCTGGATCGCCCGGCGCTCGACCGCGGTCGAGCCGGAAGGGACGCAAACGATGATCTGCGGGCTGGCGAAGCTGCGCCGGTTGTGCACCTTGCGGATGAAGTGCTTGATCATCTCTTCGGCGACTTCGAAATCGGCGATGACGCCGTCGCGCAGCGGCCGGATCGCGGTGATGTTGCCGGGGGTGCGGCCGAGCATCTGCTTGGCCTCTTCGCCGACCGCGAGGACCTGCTTGCGGCCCTTGACCATGGCGATCGCGACGACCGATGGCTCGTTGAGGACGATGCCGCGTCCCCGCACATAGACAAGCGTGTTCGCCGTGCCGAGGTCGATCGCCATGTCCGCCGACAGCAGGCCGAACATCTTCCCAATCATCTGACCCGTAAACCTGTAGTTGTCATCGGTGCCGCGTTTTTCGCCGCATCGCCGTCGCGCCCCATATCCTATTGCCGATCAATGGCATTATTGACCGTAACCGGCAATGAATCTTTGGTTTGTTGTCGCGCAGCGCGTGCGGCGGCGGCCCCCTCCCCCTGGTCGCGGCGAGCGATCCTTGCGGATTGCCGGGCGCGGTTCAAGCCGCGAGATGGGCGGGCGCCGCAAGCCGCTGGGGCGACGGCGCAAAAACTTGAATTTCGCCGCGCCGCCCGGCACCGTGCGGCGATGCAGGGCAACGCCGTCATGGGCCACGCCGTTGTGGGCCACGCCATTGTGGACAGCGCCGTCGTCAAGCGCTCGGTGCGCATCGCCGGCCACGCGACGAGCGTGACGCTGGAGGCGGCGTTCTGGCAGGCGCTGTGCGAGATCGCCGCCGCGCGGCAGCTCTCGGTCAACGCGCTGGTCGCGGCGATCGATGCGACGCGCAGCGGCAATCTGTCGAGCGCGATCCGGCTGTTCGTGCTCGACCGCGCGCGCCGCGGCGAGCTGGCGGCGGCGGCTTAGGAGAAGAAGGGCATGGCCTCGATCGTCAACCTCAACCGGTTCCGCAAGGCGAAGCGGCGCAGCGAGGCCGAGCAGCGCGCGGCCGAGAACCGCGCGCGCTCCGGCCGCAGCAAGGACGAGCGGCGCTCGCTCGCCGAAGAGCGCGGGCGCGCGGCGCGCGAGCTCGACGGCAAGAAGCTCGATTGACCCTTCAGAGCTCGGCGAGCGCGGCCTCGTAGGCGGCGCGGGTCGGCGCGTCGAAGCACACGAAGGTCACGCTTTCGGGCAGCGCCTGCGCGGTGAGATGCGCCGCGACGGCGGCGACCGCGATGCGTGCCGCGGCCTCGCGCGGGAAGCCGAAGACACCGGTGGCGATCGCCGGAAAGGCGAGCGTTGCCAGGTTGTGGCGCTCGGCGAGCGCCAGGCAGGCGCGATAGCACGCGGCGAGCGTCTCGGCCTCGCTCGCAGCGCCGCCGCGCCAGCGCGGCCCGACCGTGTGGATCACGTGCCGCGCCGGCAGGCGGTAGCCGGCGGTCAGCTTCGCGTCGCCGGGCGCGCAGCCGCCGAGCGTGCGGCATTCCGCGAGCAGCCCTGGCCCGGCCGCGCGATGGATCGCGCCGTCGACCCCGCCGCCGCCCAGCAGGCTCTCGTTCGCCGCGTTGACGATGGCGTCAACCGCGAGCCGGGTGATGTCCTCGCTGTCGAGGTGGATGCGCCGGCGAAGCGCGTCGACCGCGTCCATTCAGCCATCCTAATGCAAAGCGGGAGCCGTTGTACGGCTCCCGCTGATGCCACTACCGGCCGATACCGGGCGACGGCGTTTCGGCAAAGCCGATCGCCTGGAGCCGATCGCTCCCTAGGCCGCGTGATCGGCGATGCGGGCGAGCGCCGCGCGCCGGTCCTCGAGCGCGCCGTGGCGCCGCGCGAGCGGTCGGGCCATGACGGCTTCGGCCTGGCGGTCGGGGACGATCCCCATCAGCCGGCGCAACGCCTCGCGGCCGCGCGACAGGCGCGAGCGGACGGTGCCGACCGGGACGCCGATCACCTCGGCCACCGCCTCGTAGCGCATGCCTTCGAGGCCGACCAGCAGGATGACCGTGCGCTGCTCCTCGGGCAGCCGCGCCAGCGCGCGGTCGAGGTCGCGCAGTTCGAGGCGCTTGCCCTGATCGGCGGCGCGGGTCAGCGACGGCTCGGTCTCGCTCACCGACACCGCGGCGCCCTCGCGCACCGCGCGCCGGACCTGGTTGACGTACTGGTTGTGCAAAATGGTAAAGAGCCAAGCCCGCAGATCGGTGCCTTCCTTCCACAGATGCAGCTTCGCGAGCCCGCGGACGAGGCAGTCCTGCACGAGATCGTCGGCCGCGACGATATCGCGGGTCAGTGCGCGAGCGTATCGACGCAGGCGGGGAATCTCGGCTTCGATCCGGTCTCGGAGGTCGGCCATCAGGCGCTCCTGTTATTGCGATCGGCGGCGCCGATCCGGGTCGAGCGAAATCTAGGGAGCGCGAGCAACCCGATGATGACAAGCACGCGTCTTTTTGTAAGTAATTGTAACGGTCTGTATCCTTGTTCCGGGATCAGCCAAAAATTACCTTTGTTGTGGTAGATTAGCCGATATACGCGGGGTCGAAAGCCGGCGAATGAGCGAGAGCGGTCATATCCTGGTTGTCGACGATCAACAGGAAATCTGTGATCTCGTCCGCGAATACCTGACGGACGAGGGCTTCCGCGTAACCACCGCCAATGACGGCGCGGGCATGCGCGAGGCGGTGGCGCGCGACTCGATCGACCTGGTGATCCTCGACCTGGTGCTGCGCGGCGAGGACGGGCTGCAGCTGGCGCGCGAGCTGCGCAACCAGTCCGATATCGGCATCATCATGCTGACCGGCCGCGGCGAGACCGTCGACCGGATCATCGGCCTCGAAATGGGCGCCGACGACTACCTGTCGAAGCCGTTCCACCTACGCGAACTCCTGGCGCGGGTGCGCAGCGTGCTGCGGCGGGGCGGCTCGCGTGCCGCCGATCGCGGGGCGACGCCGCGGGCGCGCGTCAAGTTCACCGGCTGGACGCTCGACCTGGCGAGCCGCGAGCTCCTTTCGCCCGGCGGCGAGGACGTGCGCCTGACGACCGGCGAGTTCGAGCTGCTCGCGGCTTTCGTCAACCACGCCAACCAGGTGCTGTCGCGCGACCGGCTGCTCGACCTGTCGCGCCACCGCGAGGCCGGTCCCTTCGACCGCACGATCGACGTGCAGGTCGGCCGGCTGCGCCGCAAGCTCGAGGAAGACCCGAAAAACCCGACGCTGATCAAGACGGTGCGCGGCGGCGGCTACATCTTCACCCCACCGGTCGAGAGCGAATAGCCGCTCTCATCGTCGTTGCGGCGGCCGATCGCGGGTCACACGGTCAGATAGGTCCTGACCGCGGCCTCGTCCATCTCGTCGCCGCGACCGGCCAGCACCACTTCGCCGCGCTGCATGACGGCATAGGCCGAGGCGAGGTCGCGGGCGAATTCGAAATACTGCTCGACGAGCAGGATCGCCATGTCGCCGCGCGCTGCGAGCTGCTCGATGACCCGGCCGATATCCTTGATGATCGACGGCTGGATGCCCTCGGTCGGTTCGTCGAGGATCAGGAGCTTGGGTCGCGCGACCAGCGCCCGGCCGATCGCCAGCTGCTGCTGCTGTCCGCCGGAGAGGTCGCCGCCGCGCCGGCCCAGCATGTCCTTGAGCACCGGGAACAGCGTGAAGATCTCGTCGGGGATGTGGCGCAGCGCGCGCGGCAGCGTCGCGAAGCCGGTCTGCAGGTTTTCCAGCACGGTGAGGCGCGGGAAGATCTCGCGCCCCTGCGGCACCAGCGCCAAGCCGGCGCGCGCCCGCTCGTGCGTCGGCAGGCCGGTCAGGTCGCGATCGCCCCAGGTGATGCGGCCCGAGCGGATCGGCTGCAGGCCCATGATTGCGCGCAGCAGGCTGGTCTTGCCGACCCCGTTGCGCCCCATGATGCAGGTGATCTCGCCGAGCCGCGCGCCGAGGCTGACGCGGCGCAGCGTATGGCTGGCGCCGTAATAGAGATCGACCGCCTCGACCGACAGCATCGCCGTCTCACCCGATCCCGGCAGAGGCCGGGACCCGCGGGTCAAACTCGGCAGGCATCGCGGCGAAGGCCGGGACCCAGGGATCGGCCAGGCAGAGACCGTTCAGCAAGGCGCGGCGCAGGCGAAGCCACAGCGGAAAATTCCCGCCGGCTTTCCGATGGGCCCCGCCCCGTGCCGGGGTGGTGATGCGAGCGGCCGCAGGCATGGCTAACGCCCCAGATAGACTTCGATGACGCGAGGGTGGTTCTGCACGTAGTCGATCGAGCCCTCGGCCAGCACCGAGCCCTCGTGCAGCACCGTCACCCGCGCGCCGAGGCTGCGCACGAAGGCCATGTCGTGCTCGACGACGACGATCGTCCGGTCGCGCGCCAAGTCTCGAATCAGCGCCGCGGTCTCCTCGGTCTCGCGGTCGGTGAGGCCGGCGACCGGCTCGTCGAGCAGCAGGAGCTGGCGGTCGTGGATCAGCAGCATGCCGATCTCCAGCCATTGTTTCTGCCCGTGGCTCAGCGCGCCGGCGAGGCTCGCGCTCTGCGCCGCGAGGCCGATGCGGGCGAGGGTAAGCTCGATGCGCTCGCGCCGCTCCGCGGTCGCGCGGGCGAACAGCGTGCGCCAGGTGCCGCGCGAGTCGGCGAGCGCCAGTTCGAGGTTCTCGAACACGGTGAGGTTCTCGAACACCGTCGGGCGCTGGAATTTGCGGCCGATGCCGAGATTGGCGATCGTCGTCTCGTCGAGCCGGGTGAGGTCCTCGGTGCCGCGGAAGAACACCTCGCCCGCATCCGGCCGGGTCTTGCCGGTGACGACGTCCATCATCGTCGTCTTGCCGGCGCCGTTCGGTCCGATGATGGTGCGCAGCTCGCCCTCCTCGACCACCAGCGAGAGGTCGTTGAGCGCCTTGAAGCCGTCGAAGCTGACGGTGACGCCGTTGAGATAGAGCAGCACGTCGCCGGGCTTGCGCGGTTCGGCGGCTTCGCTCATGCCCGCTCCTCGACCGGTACGGCCTCGGGTTGCGGCGGCGCCGGGCGGCGCAGGTGGCGGAACAGCCCGACGATGCCGCGCGGAAAGATCAGTGTCGTCAGCACGAAAAGGCCGCCGAGCACGAACAGCCACACTTCGGGGAAGGCGCCCGTCAGCCAGGTCTTGCCGAGATTGACCAGCACCGCGCCGATCGCCGCGCCGATCAGCGTGCCGCGGCCGCCGACCGAGACCCAGATCGCCACCTCGATCGAATTGCCGGGCGAGAACTCGCTCGGGTTGATAATGCCGACCTGCGGCACATAAAGCGCCCCGGCAAACCCGGCGAGCACCGCCGACAGCGTGAAGACGAAGAGCTTGGCGTTGGTCACCGAATAGCCGAGGAAGCGTACCCGGCTCTCGGCGTCGCGCAGCGCCAGCAGCACCCGGCCGAGCTTCGAGCGGGTGATGAAGCGGCAGACCAGATAGGCGACGCCCAGCCCCAGCACCGAGATCAGGTAAAGGCCGAGCCGCGTCGCCGGCGAGTGCACGTCGAAGCCGAGAATGTCCTTGTAGTCGGTCAGCCCGTTATTGCCGCCGAACCCCATGTCGTTGCGGAAGAAGGCGAGCCATAGCGCATAGGTCATCGCCTGGGTGATGATCGACAGGTAGACGCCGGAGACCCGCGAGCGGAAGGCGAGCCAGCCGAAGACCAGCGCGAAGAGCCCCGGCACCAGCAGGATCATCAGCGCCGCCCAGGCGAAATGATCGAACCCCCACCAGAACCACGGCAGCTCCTTGTACTGCAGGAACACCATGAAATCGGGGAGGATCGGGTTCTGGTAGACGCCGCGCGTGCCGATCTGGCGCATCAGGTACATGCCCATGGCGTAGCCGCCGAGCGCGAAGAACGCGGCCTGGCCGAGGCAGAGGATGCCGGCATAGCCCCAGATCAGGTCGAGGCTCATCGCCAGGATCGCGTAGCAGACATACTTGCCGAGCAGCGGCACGATGTAGTCGGGCACCGCGAAGGGCGAGCTCGCCGGCAGCCACAGGTTGAGCGCCGGCACCACCGCGAGCAGCGCGACGCCGGTGGCGAGGAATGCGGCCCAGAAGCCGGGGCCCCAGGCGCCGCGCGCCGCGCCCCGCACCCCGGTCGAGGCGGCGTCGGCCATCGCTAGCCCTCCGCCTCGGCGGTGCGGCCCTTGAGCGCGAAGAGACCGCGCGGCCGCCGCTGGATGAACAGGATGATCGCCACCAGCATGACGATCTTGCCAAGGATCGCGCCGGCGAACGGTTCGAGCACCTTGTTGACGATGCCGAGCGACAGCGCGCCGATCAGCGTGCCCAGAAGGTTGCCCACCCCGCCGAAGACGACCACCAGGAAGCTGTCGACGATATAGATCGTGCCGAGATTCGGGCTGACGTTGCCGATCTGCGACAGCGCCACCCCGGCCATCCCGGCGATGCCCGAGCCGAGACCGAAGGTCAGCGCATCGACCCGCGCGGTGCGGATCCCCATCGCCCGCGCCATGTCGCGGTTCTGTGTCACCGCCCGCATCTGCAGGCCGAATGTCGTCTTGTTGAGGATGAGCGCCAGCGCACCCAGCACCACAAAGCAGAAGACGATGATGTAGATGCGGTTCCAGGTGACGGTGAAGCCGCCCACCGGATCGAACCCGCCGGTCATCCAGCTCGGGTTGGAGACCTCCTTGTTGGGCGAGCCGAAGATCGAGCGCACCGCCTGCTGCAGCACCAGGCTGACGCCCCAGGTCGCGAGCAGGGTCTCGAGCGGGCGGCCGTAGAGGAAGCGGATCAGGCAGCGCTCGAGCACGACGCCGAGCAGCCCGGCGAACAGAAAGGCGACCGGCACCGCGACGATCAGGTAGCCGTCGATCACCCCCGGCGGCAGGTACGCGCGGAAGAATTGCTGCACGACATAGGCGACATAGGCGCCGACCATGATCATCTCGCCATGCGCCATGTTGATGACCCCCATCACCCCGAAGGTGATGGCGAGGCCGATCGCCGCGAGCAGCAGGATGCTGCCGAGGCTGATCCCCTGGAACAGGTTGGCGACGATGCCGACCAGCTGCAGCCGCCGGTTGACCGAGGCGACCGCCGCGTCGGCCGCCTTCTTGAGCTCGGGATCGAGGCTCGGGTTGGCGGCGAACTCGTCGAGCAGGTTCTTGATCCGCGGGTCGGTGTCGCCGGCCAGCGCGCGGATCGCGGCGAGCTGCTCGTCCTTGGTGCCGCTCATCAGCTCGGCGGCGAAGAGGCTTTTCTGCATCGCCTCGCGCACTTCGCCGTCGCGCTCGCCGTCGATCGCCTTCTTGAGCCGCGGGATGCTTTCCGACGAGGGGTGCTTCAGGGCGTCGCGCGCCGCGGCGAGGCGCGTGTCGCGGTCGCTACTGAACAGGGTCAGCCCGCCGAGCGCCGCCTCGATGCGGCCGCGCAGCCGGTTGTTGACGATGATGCGGTTGACCGCGTCGGGGGTCAGCCCGGTCACCTCCTTGCCGGTCAACGCGTCGCTCAGCTTGTTCGGGTCGTCGGGCGAGACGATGAGGATCGTCCCGTCGGGCC
>DATJOB010000402.1:0-6075 GCA_035507475.1 Allostellaceae bacterium
TCGCCGGCGATCGCCTGCCAGTCCTTGGCGACAAGCTCGGTGTCGAGGGTTACGCCGGCATCGATCTTGTAGTCGTCGATCAGCGATTCGAAATGGTGATGGTCGATACCGAGCACGACCTCGCCGAACATCTGCAGGAAGCGGCGATAGCTGTCCCAGGCGAAGCGCGCGTCGCCGCTGATCTTGGCGAGGCCCTCGACCGTCTGGTCGTTGAGGCCCAGATTGAGGACGGTGTCCATCATCCCCGGCATCGAGGCGCGCGCCCCCGAGCGCACCGAAACGAGGAGCGGGTTCTTGGGATCGCCGAGCCGGGCGCCGATGGTCTTCTCGACCCGGGCCAGCGCGGCCACGACCGCCGCCTCGAGCTCGGCCGGATATTGCCGGCCATGCGCGTAGAAATGGGTGCAAACCTCGGTGGTGATCGTGAAGCCGGGCGGGACCGGCAGCCCGAGGCTCGACATCTCGGCGAGGTTGGCGCCCTTGCCGCCGAGCAGGTTGCGCATGTCCGCCCGCCCCTCGGCCGCGCCGCCGCCAAAGCCGTAGACCCATTTGGTCATCGCGATGGCCTATCCTTCGATCTGCGAGAAATCGGCGATCTGGTTCATCGTCGCACGAATACGTGCCAAGAGCCGCAACCGGTTCTCGCGCAACCTAGGGTCGTCGACGTTAACGGTCACCTTGTCGAAAAATTCATCGACGGGCCGGCGGAGAGCGGTAAGCGCAGCCATCGCATCGCTAAACTTTTCTTGCCGGATCAGCTCTTCGGCGAGGCCGCTGATCTCTCCCAGTGATCGCGTCAACGCGTTTTCCTCTGGCTCAGAGAGCAGTCTGGGGTCATCCGGCGGTTCATAATGGCGATTGTCGCGCCGCTCCTCGATCGAAACGATATTCGCGGCCCGTCGATAAGCGGTCAGCAGGCTTGCGCCGTCATCCGTTGCTAAGAAGTCCCCAATCGCGGCAACACGCCGTATCAAGCGCACGAGATCGTCTTCGACGCGATCGCGCTGCCTGAAAGCCGCAGCAATCAGATCGTGCCGGATACCCTGCTCCCGGAGATGAACCTTGAGACGATCGGCGACGAAGCCGACCAGGTCATCCGCGATCTGTCCGTCTGCCATCTGTCCGTCTGCCATGCCGGGCAATTGAGCAGCGTTGAAACGCGCGCGAAGCGCAACCCGCAATTTATTCTCCAGGACGATGCGAATTACGCCTAGCGCCGCCCGCCGAAGGGCGAATGGATCACCCGAACCTGTCGGCCTTTCCCCGGCCATGAAGAAGCGCGTCAGCGCGTCGATCTTGTCGGCGAGCGCGACGACGATGCTTTCCGGCGCGGCCGGGACCCCGTCGTTCGGGCCGAGCGGTTTGTAATGCTCGGCGATCGCGTCGGCGACGCGCGGGTCCTCGCCGTCGCCGAGCGCGTAGTAGCGTCCCATGACGCCCTGCAGCTCGGGGAACTCGCCCACCATCCCGGTCGAAAGGTCGGCCTTGGCGAGCCGCGCGGCGCGGCGACAAAGTTCGGGATCGGCGCCCGGCACGACTTGCGCCAAGTTCAACGCTAACATTTCCATCCGCTCGACCTTGTCGTACACGCTGCCGAGCTTCTCGTGGTAGACGCGCCCCTTCAGCGCGTCGACGCGGTCTTCGAGGCGGATCTTGCGGTCCTGGTCCCAGAAGAAGCGCGCATCGGCGAGCCGCGCGCGCAGCACCCGCTCGTTGCCGGCGGCGATCGTCTTGCCGCCATCCGCCGTCCGGTTGTTGGCGACGAACAGGAAGCGCGGCGCCGGCTCACCATCGCGCAGGCAGGTGAAATATTTCTGGTGCGTGCGCATCGCGGTCGCCAGCACCTCGGGCGGCAGCCCGTCGGGCAGCGGGCGCACGAAATCGGCGTCGATATCGCCCATCAGCACGACCGGGCATTCGACGAGGCCCGCGACCTCGTCGAGCAGCCCGTCGTCCGGCTTGACAGTCAACCCTTCGGCCCGCGCCAGCCTGTCGAGATCGCGCGCGATGATGTCACGCCGTTCGTGCCAGTCGAGCACGACATGCGCTTTCGCCAGTTTCGCGCGGTAATCGGCGGCGTTCGCGACCGCGATCTCGGCCGGCGCGAGGAAGCGATGGCCGCGCGTCGTCCGGCCGACCGGCACCGCGCCGAGCGACAAGGGCATGACCTCGCCGTCGAACAGGCAGACGACGGAATTGAGCGGCCGCACCCAGCGCAGCGGCGAGGCGGGGTAGCGCATCGATTTAGGCCAGGGCAGCGCCGCCAGCGCCGCCTGGATCAGCTCGGGGAGCACTTCTGCGGTCGCGCGCCCCTGCTGCCGGATGATCGCGAAATAGAATTCGCCGCGCTCGGTCGCCCGCAGCTCGCACTGGTCGAGCGAGGCGAGGCCGGCGGCGCGCAGGAAGCCCGCCACCGCCGCCTCCGGGGCGCCGACGCGCGGGCCGCGCCGCTCCTCTTCGCGATCCGGCTGGCGCGGCGCAATGCCCTCGGCGACGATCACGAGGCGCCTCGGAGTCACGCAGGTTTGCAGTGCGGCCGACGAAGGTACCTGCGCCGCGACCAGGTTCTGCGAGATCAGTCCAGCCAGATTGGAAGCTGCCCGGAGCTGCATCCGCGCCGGGATCTCCTCGGTCAGCAATTCGAGCAGCAATTCGCCGGTCATGCGCTGCCCGCGAGCCACGCCTCGCAGCAGCCTCGCGCCAGCGCGCGGACGCGGCCGATATAGGCGGCGCGCTCGGTGACGCTGATCGCGCCGCGCGCGTCGAGCAGGTTGAAGATATGGCTCGATTTGAGGCACTGGTCGTAGGCCGGGAGCGGCAGCGCCGGCCGGTTGGGCGACGCCTCGCCGAGATTGAGCAGCGCCCGGCATTCCCTTTCGGCGTCCTGGAAGTGCCGAAACAGCATCTCGGTGTCGGCGCGCTCGAAATTGTAGGTCGAAAACTCGCGCTCGGCCCGCCGGAACACGTCGCCGTAGGTGATCCGCCCGGCGCCGGCGACGCCGTTATAGTCGATGTCGTAGATGCTCTCGACGCCCTGGACGTACATCGCCAGCCGTTCGAGCCCATAAGTCAGCTCGGTCGAAACCGGGTCGCATTCGATCCCGCCGACCTGCTGGAAATAGGTGAACTGGCTCACCTCCATGCCGTCGAGCCAGACCTCCCAGCCGAGACCCCAGGCGCCGAGCGTCGGGCTCTCCCAATCGTCCTCGACAAAGCGGATGTCGTGGCGCGCGGCGTCGATTCCGATCGCGGCGAGGCTCTTCAGGTAAAGCTCCTGGCTGTCGGCCGGCGCCGGCTTGAGGATCACCTGGAGCTGGTAATAGTGCTGCAGCCGGTTGGGGTTGTCGCCGTAGCGGCCGTCGGTCGGGCGGCGCGACGGCTGGACGTAGGCGGCCTTCCACGGAAGCGGCCCGAGCGCGCGCAGCGCCGTCGCCGGATGGAAGGTGCCCGCCCCGACCTCGAGATCGAGCGGCTGCAGGATCACGCAGCCCTGCGCCGCCCAGTAGCGCTGCAGTTCGAGAATGAGGCCCTGGAAGCCGAGGGGCCGGGGTGCCGCCGCCATCCGCCGCGCACCGGTCAGCGCGGCTGCGGGCAGCCGGCGCGCCCGCAATGCCGGGCGCTCGCCGCGATATAGGTGCCGCAGATCGGGCAATTCACCAGGTCTTCGGCCTCGATCATCGGCCGGGCCTGCGGCTGCGGCCGCGCCTGCGGTCGCGCCGCCCGCGGCGGCGTCTGCGCGCCCAGCCGGTTGAACGCCTTCACCACGTGCCAGGCGGCGAAGACCACGACGAGGATGATGAAAAGCTCGGGAATGCCCGCGAACATGGTCGAGGTTTAGGGGCGCGCCGGGCGCGGGTCAAGCAAGCCTGGAGCCAAACGGCCTAGAGACCGAACCGGGCCCAGAGCAGCCGGGCGTCGAGCCAATCGACCAGGTCGGCGACAAAGCCCAACCGGTCGGCCGCGATGCCGCGGCTGGGCCGCGCGCGAAACCAGCGCCGCGCGCGCTCGGTGGCAACCGGCACCAGCCTCACCCGCTCGCCGAAGCGCGCCTTCATCACGCCGCGCAGATCGCCGATCCCGTCGATGAGGCCGCGCGCCAGCGCCATGCGGCCGGTCATCACCTCGCCCGAGAACAGCGTCTCGTCGGCTGGATCGATCTTGCCGAGCCGGCGGCGCTTCACATGGTCCTTGAAGGCGGCATGGATGTCCTGCTGCAACGCCGCCAGGCGCTCCACATCGTCCTCGCGCTCCGGGAGGAACGGGTCGAGCAGCGACTTGTTCTCGCCGGCGGTGTGCAGCCGCCGATCGATGCCGAGCCGATCGATCAGCCGGGTGAGGCCGAACCCGCTGCTGACCACGCCGATCGAGCCGAGCAGCGAGGTTTCCTCGGCATAGACCTCGTCGCCGGCCAGCGCCAGCCAATAGCCGCCCGAGGCGGCGACATCCTCGGCGAAGGCGAAGACCGGCACGCGCTTCTCGTCGGCCAACAGGCGAATGCGGCGATAAAGCAGCGCCGACTGCACCGGCGAGCCGCCTGGCGAGTTGACGAGCAGCGCGACGCCGGCCAGGCGCTTCAGCGCGAAGCCCCGGTCGAGCGCCGCGGCATGGCTGGCGAGCGACATCGCGCCGCGCCACCGGCGCGGGGCGATGACGCCGTCGAAACGCAGCACCGCGACCACCGGCGGCGGGTCGCGCAGGCGCGCGATCAGGTCGGGAAGGCCCATCGACCACAGATAGGAAGCCGGGCGCCGCAAGGCCAGGGCCGCGTCACAACGCCAACCCCTCGCCGCCGCGCAGCACCGCCTCGGCGGCGGCGGAAAACCGGCCATCCGCCTCGTGCAGCACCAGCCCGGCGGCGAGCCGTGCCGGCGCACCGACCTGCTTGCGCGCGCGCACCAGGATGCGGCTTGCCGCCCGCCCCTGGCCGGGCCACAGCGGAAACACCACGACCTCGCCGGCGCGACCGGCGATGCGGCCGAGCACGGTATCGATGCGGTCGGCGCGATGCACGAAGCTGACGGTGCCCTTCGGCTTCGCCATGGTGAGCGCAAAGCGCACCCAGTCGCCAAAATCGGCCTCGCCCTCGATCGTCGCCTCGGCGCGGGCCGGGTTGGGTGCCTCGTTGGCCTGCGCCGGGTCGAGATAGGGCGGGTTGGCGATGACGTGATCGAACGCGCCGGCGCTGATCCGCGGCGGCGGCTGCAGCAGGTCGCCGACCATCACGGTCACCCGGTTCGCCATGTTGTTGAGGATCGCGTTGTCGCCAGCGATGCGTACCAGCTCGCGCCGACGTTCGAGCCCGACGACGCGGCATTGCGGCTCGCGTGCCGCGACGCAGAGCATCGCCGCGCCGCTGCCGCAGCCGATGTCGAGCACCAGTTCGCCCGGCGCCACCGGAACCGACGCGGCGAGAAAGATCGCGTCGATCGAGACGCGCGCCCCGTCGACCGGCTGGCGGAGCCGGACCCGTCCGCCGAGCAGCGCGTCCTCGCTGAGCGGGACGCCGTCTTCCGAGACGCTCAACCGCCCGCCTCCGCGAGGACCCGCTCGGCGCGCGCATGATCGCGCTCCGCGACCATCACCCGGCGCTGGATCGCGCCGATGCTGCCTTCGACGAGGCTGGTGTGCTGGTCGAGCACGAGACAGCCGATCCCGGCGTCGGCGAGCAGCGCCTCGACCCAGGAGAGCCGGACGATATCGTTGGTGCGCAACAGCTCCTTCATGCGCGATCGAACCGGTTGCTCGTGTTGGCGGCAGCGCCGCCCCGGCACTTGACCAAGTACCCCTGCACTCTATGCTCGCGCGCGTCAAGTCGCTGCGAACACCGCCGGCAGAGCGTCGATCGAGGAGTAGTCGTGGCCCCTCCGCTGCCGAATGCCGATGCCGCGCCGGCGCGCCGGGCGCCGTCGCTCGACCCGCTGTTCCGGCTGATGTCGGCCGATCTGGAGCGGGTCAACGCGCTGATCGTCGAGCGCATGCACAGCCCGGTATCGCTGATCCCGCAGCTCGCCGGACATATCGTGTCGGCCGGCGGGAAGCGGCTGCGCCCACTGCTGACGCTCGCTTGCGCGCGGC
>DATJOB010000403.1:0-14546 GCA_035507475.1 Allostellaceae bacterium
GAGCCGGCGCGCCAAGAGCAGGCGCACCACGTCGCCGCCGATCCCGGTCGGCAGGATCTGGCTGAAGAATTGGCCGATCAACACGACCGGCAGGAGCGCGCGGAAGCCGATCGGGTGACCCATCGCGGCCAGCACGGCCGACCAGCGCAGGGCGGCGCAAAGCAGCGTCGCCGCGGCCAGCGCGAGGGCGATCAGCAGCGCCAGCCGGTCGACCGACGCGATCTGCTGCACCAGCGCCGCCGCATCGACGCGGCGCAGCAGGAACCAGACGAGCCCGCCGGAAATCGCGAGCTTCACCAGCAGGCGGATCATCGGGCGATTGTAGGGGCCGCGCACCGCACATGAAAGCCGGCGAGGCGAAGTCGCCCCGGCCCGACCGGTTGACCCGTCCTGGCGCCTCCTATAAACGGGGTCGCGGGGAACCACCCGCGGGCATCGATGGATCAGGATTTAAACCGGCTTTACGAGTCGGTGCTGAGGATCAGGCGGGTCGAAGAGACCATCGCCCGGCTTTACCCGTCCGACAAGATCAAGAGCCCGGTTCACCTGTCGATCGGCCAGGAAGCGGTTGCGGTCGGCGTGATCGACGCGCTGCGCGCCGACGACGTGGTCGCCGGCACCTATCGCGGGCACGCCGCCTACATCGCCAAGGGCGGGAGCCTGCCGGCGATGTTCGCCGAGCTTTACGGCAAGGCGACGGGCTGCGCCGCCGGCAAGGGCGGCTCGATGCACCTCATCGGGATGGATCGCCACATCCTCGGCAATTCGGCCGTGGTCGGGACGCACATCCCGGTCGCGCTCGGTTTCGCGCTGGCGATCAAGCGGCACCGCGAGGAGCGAATCGTCGCCTGCTTTCTCGGCGACGGCGCGACCGAGGAGGGGGTCTTCAGCGAAAGCCTCAATTTCGCCGCGCTGCACAAGCTGCCGATGCTGTTCGTTTGCGAGAACAACGGGTTCGCGATCCACACGCCGCTCGGCAAGCGCTGGGCCACCGAGCGCCTCGTCGAGCGGGTCGCGACCTACGGCATCCCCGCCGAGCGCAGCGCGGCGCATGACGTGTTGACGATCCGCGCCGCGGCCGGTCCGCTGATCGATCGGGTGCGCGCGGGTGCCGGCCCGGCCTTCCTCGAATGCCCGGCGATCCGCTGGAAGGAGCATGTCGGGCCGAACGAGGATTTCGAGGTCGGCTACCGGCAGCGGCCGCCGGCCGCGCTGTGGCCGGCCCAGGACCCGGTGGTCCAGCTCGGCGCGTTGCTCGACGAGGCCGAGCGGCAGCGGATCGAGCGGCAGGTCGAGGCCGAGGTCGAGAAGGCCGTCGATTTCGCCGAGCGCAGCCCCACCCCCGCGATCGAAGAGCTTTACACCAATGTCTACGCCGCTTAACGGCGCCGCGCCGGCCGGCAGCCGCGTTCTCACCTATGTCGAGGCGCTGCGCGAGGCGCTCGACCAGGCGCTGGCGGCGGACCCCGAAGTCTTCCTGTTCGGTCTCGATGTCGACGACCACAAGGCGATCCAGGGCTCGACGCGCGGGCTCGTGCAGAAATACGGCGCCGAGCGGGTGTTCACCACGCCGCTTTCCGAAGATGCGATGACCGGCGTCGCGATCGGCGCGGCGATGGCCGGGATGCGCCCCGTTCATGTCCACATCCGGATGGACTTCCTGATGCTGTGCATGAACCAGCTCGTCAACATCGCCGCCAAGGCGCACTACATGTATGGCGGCCAGGTGCGCGTGCCGATGGTCGTGCGCGCGATGATCGGCAAGTCGTGGGGGCAGGGGGCGCAGCACAGCCAGGGCTTGCAGGCGCTGTTCATGCACATCCCTGGCCTCAAGGTGGTCGCGCCGTCGAACGCGCACGACGCCAAGGGCTGCCTGTTGCACGCGATCCGCGACAACAATCCGGTGATCTTTGTCGAGCACCGGCTGCTCTACTCGACCGACGCATACGTGCCGGAAGCCTCGTTCGAGGTGCCGTTCGGCCAGGCGCGCCGGCTGACCGAGGGTGACGACGTCACCATCGTCGCGATCTCCAACATGGTGCTCGAAGCGCTGCGCGCGCACGAGCTGCTGGCGGAGATCGGCATCGCCGCCGAGGTGATCGACCCGATCTCACTGGCGCCGCTCGACATCGAGACGATCTGCCGCTCGGTGCGCAAGACCGGCCGGCTCCTGGTGGTCGACAGCGCCTGGACCGCCTGCGGCGCCAGCGCCGAGATCCTCAGCGCGGTGATCGAGCGCCTGCCCGGCGTGCCGTTGACCGCGCGCCGCATGGGTTTCGCCCCGACCACCTGCCCGACCTCGCCGTGGCTCGAGGCGGCGTTCTATCCCAACCCCTCGACGATCGCCCAGGCGGCCTATCGGATGGTGCGCGATGCGGCCGACTGGATGCCCGACCCGGCGCGCGCCCGCATGGCGCACCAGCAGCAGTTCCGCGGGCCGTTCTAGGCTCGCCGCTGTCCGCCGAAACGCGCACGGACCGACACGATGTTCTATGAACTGGCTGCCAGCACCTGGGGCGAAGAAGAAATCGACGCGATCCGCGAGGTGATCGCCAGCGACCGCTTCACCCAGGGCGACCGGGTGCGCGAGTTCGAGGAGACCTTCGCGCGGCATTTCGGCAGCCGCCATGCGGTGATGGTCAATTCCGGCTCGTCCGCCAACCTGATCGCGACCGCGGCGCTGTTCTTCAAGAAGGAGCGGCCGCTGCAGCGCGGCGACGAGGCGATCGTTCCGGCCCTGTCATGGGCGACGACCTATCACCCGCTGCAGCAATACGGGCTGAAGCTGCGCTTTGTCGATATCGAGCTCGACACGCTCAACATCGACGTCGGCCAGCTCGAGCGCGCGCTGACGCCGAAGACCCGGCTGATCGTCGCGGTCAGCATCCTCGGTAATCCGGCGGCGCTCGACGTCATGCGCGACTTCGCCGACCGGCACGGGCTCTACCTGATCGAGGACAACTGCGAATCGATGGGCGCCGAATTGGCCGGCCGGCAGGCCGGCACGTTTGGCGATATCGGCACGTTCAGTCTGTTTTTCTCGCATCACATCTCGTCGATCGAAGGCGGCGTCTGCGTCACCGACGATCTCGAACTGTGCCATCTGATGCGCGCGCTGCGGGCGCATGGCTGGACCCGCGACCTGCCCGCCGACAGCCCGATCTACGAGCGCAAGTCGGGCGATTTTTTCGAGGCGTACCGCTTCATCCTGCCGGGCTACAACGTGCGCTCGACCGAGATCAACGCCGCGGTCGGCCTCAAGCAGCTCGCCAAGCTCGGCGGCTTTGTCGAGCAGCGGCGCACGAACCTGGCGCTGTTCAAGGAGCTGTTCGGCGGCGACCCGCGCTTCATCATCCAGCGCGAGAACGGCAAGAGCTCGAGCTTCTGCTTTCCGATCATCCTCAACCCGGAATACAGCCTCAACCGGCAGCGCGTGCTCGACGCGCTCAAGGCGGCCGATATCGGGCATCGCATCATCACCGGCGGCAACTTCCTGCGGCACGACGTGCTGCGCTATTACGACTACGAATGCGTCGGCGAGATCAGGAACGCCGACATCGCGCATGATCACGGGTTCTTCACCGGCAACCACCCCTATGACCTGAGCGCGCAGATCCGTCGCCTGCACGAGGTGCTCAATGCCGTCTGCAACTGATCCCGCGCGTTCGGGGCGCGGCGCATGACGCTCTCCGTTCTCGTCACCGGCGGCGCCGGCTATATCGGCTCGGTGCTGGTCCCGGCGCTGCTCGGCGAAGGCCATCGGGTCCATGTGCTCGACGATTTCATGTACGCGCAGAACAGCCTCGCCGCGTGCTGCGCCGACCCGAACTTCGCGGTGACCAATGGCGACGTCCGCCAGGAGGATATCGTTCGCCCGCTGATCGCCAAGGCGGATGTCGTGATCCCGCTCGCCGCGCTGGTCGGCGCGCCGCTCTGCGCCAGGGACCCGGTCGGCGCGACCTCGACCAACCGCGACGCGATCGCGCTGATGGCCAAGCTGATGAGCCGCGAGCAGCGCGTGCTGATGCCGATCACCAACAGCGGCTACGGCGTCGGCGAGCAGGGCAAGTTCTGCACCGAAGAGACGCCGATGCGGCCGCTCACCCTCTACGGCCGCGACAAGGTGGCCGCCGAGGAGATCGTGCTGGGGCGCGACAACTCGATCAGCTTCCGCCTCGCCACCGTGTTCGGCATGTCGCCGCGGATGCGGATCGACCTGCTCGTCAACGACTTCGTCTACCGCGCGGTGAAGGACCGCTTCATCGTGCTGTTCCAGGCGCATTTCAAGCGCAACTACATCCATGTGCGCGACGTGGCGCGCGCCTTCCTGCACGGCATCGTGCGGTTCGAGACGATGAAGGGCCGGCCCTACAATGTCGGGCTCGACGACGCCAACCTGTCGAAATGGGAGCTGTGCGAGCGGATCAGGGCGCACGTCCCCGATTTCACCTTTATCGAGGCGGAGATCGGCGAGGACCCCGACAAGCGCGACTACATCGTGTCGAACGCGCGGATCGCCGAGACCGGCTATGCTCCGGCGCATTCGCTCGACGCGGGGATCGTCGAGCTGGTCAAGGGCTTCGCGATGATCCGCAACACGGTCTATGGCAACGTCTGAGGCGACAGGCGTGGCGCCCGGCATCTTCCCGCTCGCCGGGAAGCGGGTGTTCGTCGCCGGGCATCGCGGCATGGTCGGCTCGGCGCTCGCCCGGCGGCTGGGCGAGGCCGGCTGCGAGCTCCTCGTCGCGCCGCGATCGCGGCTCGACCTGCGCGCGCGCGACGCGGTCGAGCGCTTTCTCAAAGCCGAGCGGCCCGACGCGGTCGTCGTCTGCGCCGCGCTGGTCGGCGGGATCGAGGCGAACCGGACGAGGCCGGCCGAGTTCCTGTTCGACAACCTGGCGATCGAGACGAGCCTGATCCACGGCGCTCATCTCGCCGACGTGCCGCGCCTGCTGTTTCTCGGCTCTTCCTGCATGTACCCGCGGCTCGCGGCGCAGCCGATCGGCGAAGCGAGCCTCCTCGACGGCCCGCTCGAACCGACCAACGAATGGTATGCCGTCGCCAAGATCGCCGGGCTCAAGCTGTGCCAGGCCTATCGCCGGCAATACGGGCGCGACTACATCTGCGCGATCCCGACCAACCTCTACGGGCCGGGCGACAATTTCGACCTCGCCGCGAGCCATGTGATCCCGGCGATGCTGCGCAAGGCGCACGCGGCGAAGCTCGAGGGCGGCACGCTCGAGGTCTGGGGCAGCGGCACGCCGCGCCGCGAGTTTCTCTATGTCGAGGACGCGGCCGAGGCGCTGGTCCGGTTGCTCGAAAGCTACTCCGCGGAGGCGCCGATCAACGTCGCAGGCGGCGAGGATGTCAGCATCGCCGCGCTCGCCCGCACGGTTGCGGCGATCGTCGGGTTCGGCGGCGACATCCGATTCGATCCCAGCAAGCCCGACGGCATGCCGCTCAAGGCGCTCGCCGCCGACCGCATCCTGGCGACCGGCTGGCGGCCGCGCTGGACGCTAAGGCAGGGCCTCGAAGAGACCTATCGGTGGTATACCGACAATGTCGAGACGAGCGCGGTCGCCAGGGTCCATGCCTGAGTCGATACTCGGGTCGATGCCCTGGGCTATGGCTGACGGCCGGAGTTGAGGGTTGAACGGCCGGAGCGCTTGAGGCAGCCTCGGGCCGCGCGTATGGGGGGCAGGATAGTGCCGCAGACCGATCTGCTGCTGATCAACCCGAGCGGCCGGCAAAAGGTTTACCAGTCGCTCGGCAACCAGCTCACCGCGATCGAGCCGCCATTGTGGTGCCGGCTGATCGGCGGATACGTGCGCGACCGCGGCCACGCCATCGCGATCATCGACGCCGAGGCGGAGGAACTGCCGCCCGAGGCGATCGCGGCGCGCGTCGCCGAGTCGAGCCCGCGTCTCGTCGCGATGGTCGTCTTCGGCCACCAGCCGTCCGCCTCGACCCAGCAGATGGTCGGCGCGCGCGACGTCTGCGTCGCGATCAGGGAAGCGGCGCCACAGGTCCCGATCCTGATGGTCGGCGGCCACGTCTCGGCGCTGCCCGAGCGCTCGCTGCGCGAGGAGCCGGTCGATTTCGTCTGCAAGGGCGAAGGTCCGGTCACCGCGGTGCAGCTGTTGGCGGCGCTCGCCGAAGGCGGGTCGGCCGAGCGGCTCGCCGCGGTCGATGGGCTCGTGTGGCGCGACGGCGAGGCGATCCGCACCAACCGCCCGGCGCCGTTGATCGCCGATCTCAGCGGCGATCTGCACGGCAATGTCTGGGACCTGCTGCCGATGCAGCGCTATCGGGCGCATAACTGGCAATGCTTCGGCGACCTCGCCGAGCGCCAGCCCTATGCCTCGATCTACACCTCGCTCGGCTGCCCGTATAAATGCTCGTTCTGCTGCATCAACGCGCCGTTCGACGTCAACCGCTACCGGATGCGCACGCCCGAATCGGTGGTCGCCGAGATCGACCTGCTGCACGGCCGCTACGGGGTCAAGACCTACAAGATCATCGACGAGATGTTCGTGCTCAACGAGCGTCACGTGCTGGCGATCTGCGACCTGCTGATCGAGCGCGATTACGGCCTCAACATCTGGGCCTACACCCGCGTCGACACGGTCAAGCCGCACATGCTCGACCGGCTGCGGCGCGCCGGCATCCAGTGGCTCGCGCTCGGCATCGAGGCGGGCAGCCGGCATGTCCGCGACACGTCGCTCAAGGCGCTGCGCAACAACGACATCGTCGAGATCGTCCGGGCGATCCAGAGCGCCGGCATCCACGTGATCGGCAATTTCATCTTCGGCCTGCCGCACGACGACCACGAGACGATGGCCGAGACGCTGGCGCTCGCCAAGGAGCTGAACTGCGAGTTCGCCAATTTCTATTCGGCGATGGCTTATCCCGGCTCGCCGCTCTATGCGATGGCGGTCGCCAATGAATGGCCGCTGCCGGAGAACTGGTCGGGTTTCTCGCAGCACAGCTACGATTGCCAGCCGCTGCCGACCGAGAAGGCGTCGGCCGCCGACGTGTTGCGCTTCCGCGACCAGGCCTTCGACGCCTATTTCAACAACCCGCGCTATCTCGACATGATCACCCAGACCTTCGGCTGGGAAGCGCGCAAGCACATCCAGGAGATGACCGCGCACCGGCTGTCGCGAAAGCTGCTCGAAGAGCCGGGGCTCGCGGCCTAGCGGGACGTCCGACCCGCCCGGCGCGAAGGGCGTCAGGTGGGGGGCGAGCGGCGGCCGCCGGGGTGGCGGCTGCGGCGGGAAAGCGCTAAACTCTCGGTTCCCGGCCTCGATCAGAGGACAATCTTCGCGGGACGTTGCGGGGGACGATGATCATCAGCCGGACGCCTTTCAGGGTTTCGTTGTTTGGCGGCGGGACCGACTATCCGGCCTGGTACAACAACCATGGCGGCGCGGTGCTGGGCTTCGCGATCAACCGCTATTGCTACATCACGCTGCGGCACCTGCCGCCGTTCTTCAAGCACCGGCACCGCATCGTCTATTCGCAGATCGAGGCGGTCTCCGAGGTCGACGAGATCAAGCACCCCGCAGTGCGCGCGGTGTTGGCCGAGCTGGCGGTGACCGAGGGCCTCGAAATCCATCATGATGGCGATCTGCCGGCGCGTTCCGGGCTCGGCTCGAGCTCGTCCTTCACGGTCGGGCTGCTGCACGCGATCAACGCGCTGCGCGGGCAGATGACGACCAAGCATTCGCTGGCGCAGGAGGCGATCCGCATCGAGCAGGACGTGATCCGCGAGGATGTCGGCTCGCAGGATCAGATCTGGGCGGCCTATGGCGGCTTCAACCGCATCGATTTCGGCGCCGAGGGCTTCCGCGTGTCCCCGGTGATCATGCCCGAACGCCGCTCGCGCGAGCTGCTCGACCATCTCGTCCTCTACTTCACCGGGTTTCAGCGCTACGCCAGCGACGTGGCCCGGCAGAAGCTCCAGAATTTCGGCGAGAAGCAGCGCCAGCTGCAGCGCATGCACGCGATGGTCGACGAGGCGGTCGCGGTGCTCGGCGACCGCAACCGGCCGATCACCGAGATCGGCGAATTGCTGCATGAAGGATGGTGCAACAAGCGCGAGCTCGCCGCCGCCGTGTCGACCGACGAGATCGACCGCATCTACGAGACCGGGCGCGCCGCCGGCGCGATCGGCGGCAAGCTGCTCGGCGCGGGCGGCGGCGGCTTCTTCCTGTTCTTCGTGCCGCCGGAGCGGCGCGCGGCGCTGCGCCAGGCGATGGGCGAGCTGATCGAGGTCGGCATCGACGTCGATCGCGACGGCAGCCGCATCGTGCTGTTCGAGCCCGACGGATTTCGCCGCGGCTACACCGAGATCCGCAGCGTTCCGAACGCGGCCTGAGCGCGCCGGCTCAGGCGAGGCCCTCGACCAGGGCCCAATCCATCAAGACCGCGCCGACTTCGAGCCGGCGCAGCGAATCCTCGGCGAAGCTCTGATACGCCTCGATCATCTCGATGACGCGGTCCGGCGTCAGCCGGGCCAGCAGGTCGCGCAGGTAATCGACCGACACCTCGTCGGTGGTGAAGGTGAAACGGTCGATCGTGCTCGCCGGCTGCAGCAGCAGCGACACGGTCAGGCGCCCCATGACCAGGCCGTAGAGGATGCGCATCGGGCTCGACCACGACCAGCCGTCGTATTGCGGAATGTTGAGGGCGAGCGAGGATTGCAGATAGAGCCTTGCCCGCTCGAAGAAATTCTGGCCGATCCGGCTCATCGCGACGGTGAAGTCCGGCGCGAGGCGGTCGAGGATCGCGCGGCGGAACGGCGTGACGCTGCCGGTGAAGACGAAGTCGTATTGTGTCGCGCGGCGCACCCGGCGCTGCACCGCGCTCATCGGCAGCGGCGGAAACGGCAGCTGCAGCACCGGGGTGCGCGGCAGAAGCTCCTCGATCCCTTCGAGCCGCGGATAGTCGCCCAGCGTGAAGATCATCCTGGCGCTGTGCGACGCCTGGATCATGCCGGCGAGCCGCCGTGCCCGCTCGCGATGGGTGACGTATTCGCGATCGTCCTCGGCGACAAAAAGCGGCTCGCCATAGGCCAGGACCCGGCCGTCCTTACAGTCCAGATGCTCGGTCGCGACGATCGCTATTCGCTTGCCTGTCTCGCGCCGAAATCGTTCAATGGCGTCGCAGCTCGACGGTTGAAAATCCTCCAGTATCAAGTTAAGAGCCAGCGGATCGAGTGATTCCTTCACCGTGAACCGGCATCCCAACCCGGAAAATAGTAATCGGAGATGAAGTATCTGATCCCGAATGCTTAAGAGTTCTTGATGAAACGTGGCAAGGCGGACGGGTGGAAGGGGGAACATGCGCAATCTTTGTCCGGCTGTTTAAATATGATCGGCAATGACGAACTGCTGACCTTGCTCGTTCCGTGGAACCTGGCGTCGTATCTCCCGTTCGGCGGGTTCGATGCCGGGATGCGGGATTGGCTGCTGGCGCAAACCGGCGCCGGCTTGCTGCGCCCGCCCTGGCCGCACGAGAGCGACGACGATGCGGATTATAGCGGGCCTCCTCCGTCGCGTCGCGACACCGCGTTCGATCGTCTCGCGGAATTGCACAGCATCGCCAGTTTCGTCGACCTCGCCGACATCGACATCATCGAGCGGACGCCGGGTCACCTGGAATTCCACCGCGGCCTGCCGCTGGCGACGACCGAGCGCCCGTACATCATCCTGGCAGAAGCGGCGAGCGACCTGTTCGCGCCGTTCCTGGTCGACGACAGCGCCGCGCGGCGAGGCGAACTGGAGACGGCGCTCGCGATCTATCACGAGATGCTGGCCTCGGAAAGCTGTCGCGGCATCCTTGGAGGCTCGCATGCGACGCGGGCGGAGCTGACGC
The DNA here is from genome assembly GCA_035507475.1 of Allostellaceae bacterium. GTDB lineage: Bacteria > Pseudomonadota > Alphaproteobacteria > ATCC43930 > CGMCC-115725 > DATARH01. Next base: position 9,880 of record DATJOB010000403.1, read on the forward strand.
GCCTCTTCCCCGGCGATACCGTGGCCGCCAAGCTCTTCGAGGTGCCGCAGGTGATGCGCGCCACCGAAGCCGGCGAGCGGCGGCGGGGCAGCGCGCCGGTCTTTGCGCATATCGGGCGGCCGCCGCGCTGCGACGGGTTCGGCCGGGTATCGGAACTCGCCGCGTTCGACGCGTGGTGCGACGGGATGCTCGTCGTCGCCGCGTTCACGCGAATCCTCGAGGCACAGCCGGATGCGCGCCTCATCTGGCTGTGCCCCGATTGGCGGCAGGATCCGCGGCGCGGCCCGGCGGCGGCCGGTCTGCGGCTGGCCGGCGATCTCGCCGCGCGTCGCGAGGGGCAGCTCGCCGCGCTGCTCGCTTCGCGATCGCTGCTGGTGCTCGCCGAGCGGCCGGGCGAGGCGGAACTGAGGCGGCTGCTGCGGCGCGCCGATTTCCTGATCGATTTCTCGATCAGGCCCGATGCTTTCGTCGTGCGCAGCGCGATGCAGCAGGGCTGCATCCCGATCCTCGGCGACGCTCCCGGGGCGAGCGAGCTCGCCGGCGAGGGAAGCGGGTTTTCGGTCGAGCTTGGGCGCGACTGCTATCGCTGGAACCCGCTGGGTTTCGTCGAAGGCTACAGCCCATCGCCACAGGCTCTCGATCGCGCCTCGCAACTGCTCACGGAGCGCCTCGCCCCGGCGCTGGAGACGATCGCCGATCGCACGAGCACGGCACGGATGAGCGCGGCGGTGACCGAGGAGTCCGCCCGGCGCTACTGCCGCTACGATCTCGATTCCTACCTGCAATCGACGGTTCTCCGCGAGTTCGCGCTGGCCGACGAGGCGGCTCGCGACGGCGCGGCCTGGCCGATCGGCGAGGCGGATTTCACCCTCTGGCCGGAACCGGTCCTCGAGCATCGCCTGGAAGGACTCGAGCTGATCGCTGCGGGATCGTCGGTTCATTGCCGGTCGTCGACAGGCGACAGCGCGAGCCTGTCGCGCCCGCCGTCGACCGGTTGGGCCGCGCCCCGGTTCGATGCGCTGGTGCAGCACTTCGCCGACCTCGAGATCGTCGCGCACAAGCCCAGTTTCGCCGAGCCGAGCGCGGTGCCGGGGTTGTCCGCCGCGGTCCCGTTCGAGGGGACGATCGATCGGATCAATGGCGGGCCGGTTGCCGAAGCGATACGGGTCGAGGACCTGCTGAGGCTTACCGGATGGACGGCGATCTCCGGCAAGGACGGTCTGGTGCCGGAGGAAGTATTCGTCACGTTGCGGGCGCATGGCGGGCAGATCGCGTTGATCCCGACCCGCCGGATGCGGCGCATGGACCTCGTCGCGCATTTCGGCCAGCCGGCGCTGCGCGAGGCGGGGTTCACCACCGCCATCGACCTCACCGGACAGCCGGACGGTCTCGTGCTCGGCCTCGCGCGCAAGTCGGCGGGGCGGGTCGAGCTTTGCGCCAACCTTTCGGTGCTGCTCTACCGCCGGGCTTCGCCCGCCGATCCGTTCGACGCCGCCGCCGCCGCGCTGCCGCAGCGCACCGTGCAGAAATACGAAGCGGTGATCGATTCGTTGAACGGCCGTCACCCTGACCTGCATGGCAACGCCGTCTCGGGACGGCTGACGCTGCGCGGCTGGATGACGCTCTCGGGTGCCGCCGGCACCGTGCCCGAGGCGGTCTTCGTCAGGATCGACGATCGGCTCGGGCAATCGCGCTATGTCCGGGCGCGGCGGACCAACCGCGACGACGTCAGGGAGTTCTTCGGTCAGCCAAGCCTGAACGATGCCGGGTTTGTCGCGCATGTCGACACGCGCGAGCTCGACGGCGATTACACGATCGGACTGGCGCGGATCGACCGCGGCTATCTCGAAACCTGCGCCGGACTGTCGATCCCGGTGACGATCCGCAATTCGCGCTATGCCGTTGCCGCCCGCCGCTCAGCGGGTGCCGGGGGGCATGTCCATCATGTTGGCGTTGAGGTGTGACACGATCCACACCGAGCCGGCAATCACCAGGAACACGATCATCAGCCCGTAGGCGAGCGCCAGGATGTTGTTGGTGTGATCCGGGCCGCTGCCCATGTGCAGGAAGAATACGAGGTGGACGCCGATCTGCGCAAAAGCCAGCACGATCAGCCCAACCGGGATGCCGGGCGGCCATAACAGCTCGGTCTGCGCCACGACGAACGAGACGATCGTCAGGACGATCGCGAAGCCGAGCCCCGCGGTATAGGTCCAGAAACCGGCGGTCGGCTCCTCCGGCCTGACGCCCGGCGTCCGGTCGTCGAGCAGGCGTTCGTCGCCGTCCATCAGCGTATCCCCATCAAATAGACGAGCGTGAACACGCCGACCCAGATGATGTCGAGCGCGTGCCAGAACAGGCTGAAGCACAAGAGCCGCCGCAGCACCACGGGCGCCAGCCCCTTGGCGGCGGTCTGCGCCACCAGGTAGACGAGCAGCAGCAGCCCGCCCGTGACATGCGCGCCGTGCATTCCGACGAGCGTGAAGAACGACGACAGGAAGGCGCTCCGCGACGGGCCGGCGCCGCGCGCCACCATGCCCGCGAATTCGCTGATCTCGATCCCGAGGAAGGCTGCGCCGAGGACGAAGGTGAGCACGGCGAACAGGTAGAAGCGGTCGAGCTGGCGGCGCTCCGCCGACAGGACGCACAAGCCGCAGGTGTAGCTCGACACCAGGAGACACATCGTCTCGATGAACACGTTCCTGAGATCGAACAGCGCCTCACCGCCCGGTCCGCGCGCGGTGTTGCCCGCGAGCACCGCATAGGCGGCGAACAGCGCCGAGAACATGACGATGTCGCTGAGCAGGAACAGCCAGAAGCCGTAGGCGACGACGATCCGTGTCGGCGCCGGCCCACCGCCGCCGCGGCCCGGCACGTCCTCGGCCGGGACCGCATCGACCATCGTGGTGACGGTCATGCCGTGCTTCCCAAGCGGGCGCGCTCCATCCGCGCGACCTCGCCGGCCGGAATCTCTTCCTCGCGATTCTCGTTCCAGCCGAAGACGATCGCGGTGAGAGCGACACCGATCAGCGCGAGGATCACCAGCCACCAGATGTGCCAGATGCCGCCGAAGCCCGCCAGCGTCGCAAAGAACGCGTTGATGATGCCGATCGGGGTGTTGCGCGGGACTTCGATCGGCTCGTAGGCGGCGGGCGGCGCGACCAGCCCCATCCGCTTCGCCTCCCAGAACGCGTCGATCGTCTGCACTTCGGGCAGCACCGCGAAATTGTAGGGCGGCGGAGGCGAACTCGTCGACCACTCGAGCGTGCGGCCGTTCCACGGGTCGCCGGTCAGGTCGCGCCGGCTCTCGCGCGTGCGGATGCTGACGTAGATCTGCATGATCTGGCACAGGATGCCGATGAAGATCACCACCGCGCCGATTTCGGCGACGATCAGCAGCGGCTCCCAACTCGGGTCGGAGATGTGCTGCAGGCGCCGGGTCATGCCCATCAGGCCGAGCGCGTAGAGCGGCACGAACGCCAGGTAGAACCCGATCAGCCAGCACCAGAAGCCGGCCTTGCCCCAGCCCTCGTGCAGCGTGAAGCCGAACACCTTGGGGAACCAGTAATTGTAGCCGGCGAACATCCCGAACAGAACGCCGCCGATGATGACGTTATGGAAGTGCGCGACGAGGAAGACGCTGTTGTGGACCACGAAGTCGACCGGCGGCACGGCGAGCAGCACGCCGGTCATGCCGCCGATCACGAAGGTCACCATGAACCCCACGGCATAGAGCATCGGGGTGTGGAACACGACCCGGCCGTGGAACATCGTGAACAGCCAGTTGAAGACTTTGACCCCGGTCGGCACCGCGATGATCATCGAGACGATGCCGAACACCGCGTTGACCGTCGGCCCCGCGCCCATCGTGAAGAAGTGGTGCAGCCACACCATGAACGAGAGGACGCAGATCGCCAGCGTCGCCAGTACCATCGAGCGGTAGCCGAACAGCGCCTTGCCGGAAAACGTCGCCACCACCTCGGAAAACACGCCGAAGGCCGGCAGCACCAGGATGTAGACCTCGGGGTGACCCCACGCCCAGAAGAGATTGACGTACATCATCTGGTTGCCGCCGTGGTCGTTCGTGAAGAAGTGCATGCCGACATAGCGGTCGAGCAGCAGCATCACGAAGGTCGCGGTCAGCACCGGGAAGGCGGCGATGATCAGCATGTTGGCCGCCAGCGCCGTCCAGCAGAACACCGGCATGCGGAAATAGAGCATGCCCGGGGCACGCAGCTTGAGGATCGTGGTGACGAAATTGATCCCGGTCAGCAGCGTGCCGATGCCCGAGATCTGCAGCGACCACAGGTAATAATCGACGCCTACATCGGGCGAGAAGGCGAGTTCCGACAACGGCGGGTAGGCCCACCAGCCGGTGCGCGCGAAATTGCCGAGACCGAGCGACAGGTTGATCAACAGCGCGCCGGTCGCGGTCAGCCAGAAGCTGACCGAATTGAGCACCGGGAAGGCCACGTCCCGCACGCCAAGCTGGAGCGGCAGGACGAAGTTCATCAGCCCGATGATGAACGGCATCGCCACGAAGAAGATCATGATCGTGCCGTGCGCCGAGAAGATCTGGTCGAAATGCCCGGGGTCCAGATAGCCCTGCGAGTCGCCGACCGCCAGGGCCTGCTGGGTGCGCATCATGATCGCGTCGGCAAAGCCGC
>DATJOB010000404.1:0-5841 GCA_035507475.1 Allostellaceae bacterium
GATGAAGTAGTCCTCGATCCTGAGGTCGCGCCTATAGACATCGGTGACGAAGGGCAGCTGGTCCATGTCCTCGAGGATGGCGCGCTCGGGATTGTGCTGGATCGCGCCCGCGGCGTCGCGGTAGCTCAGCCCGTCGATGCGCGCGAAATCGCGCCCCTCGGCGACCTCCTTGACCGTGAAGTCGAACTCCTCGCGGGCGACGAAATCGACGGCGGCCGAGGCGGCGAGGCTCGCCTCGGGCTCGACCGCGACCTTGGCGCCGACCAGCCCGATCCTGAGCCGCGGGTTCACGTCCTTGAGCGCCTCGGCGACTTTGACGTCGCTGGCGAAGGACGGGGTCGAGGTATGCATCACGACAAGCTCGTAGTCGCGCGCCGCCTCGAGCACCGGCCCCAGCGCCAGGCGCGCCGGCGGCGCGTCGATCAGCTTCGAGTCGGGGACCAGTGCCGCCGGCTGGGCCAGCCAGGTCGGGAACCAGAACGAGCGGATCTCGCGTTTCGCCTGGTAGCGCGAGCCGGCGCCGCCGTCGAAGCCGTCAAACGACGGCGGCTGCAGGAACAGCGTCTTCATCACGGCCCGTCTCCATCGACAACGATCCGCCCGCCCGGTTCGATGCGGAACAGCTGGTCGCGCCACGCCACGTTGCGCCCGCAGAAGCCGCCGATGAACACCGCGAACGACAGCAGGTCGCGCAGCGGCAACAGCCACAGCCCGGCGGTCGGCAGGCGCAGCAGCCCGGCGATCAGCCCGGCCGCTGCCCAGCGCACGGCGCAGGACATCGCCAGAAAGCCGAGCGAGGTCAAGCTCAATCCGCTGACGAGCACGGCAAGCGCGCCGATCGCCACCGCATGGGTGATGATCGAGCCGGCAAAACCGGCCGGCGCCATCAGCCGCACGGTGCGCGCCCAGCGCAGCTCGTGCTGCCACAAGCTCTTGAAACTCGGCTCGCAGACCGAGGTTTCGACGAGGTAGGGCGAGAGCGCGACGGCGAGCCCCGCCTCGCGCACCGCGGCGCCCATCCGATGATCGTCGGCGAGCTCGTCGCGTACCGCCTCCAGGCCGCCGATCCGGTCGAGCACGTCGCGGCGCAGCGCGATCGTGGCGCCGAAACAGCCGTCGCCGACGCCGAGCGCATTGCCCATCAGCGCGCTCGGCAGGAAGCCGTAGTTGATGTGCATCGCGCCGAGTCGCGACCACAGCCGGGCCGGCCATCTTCCCTCTGCCGGCAGTCCCTTATAGAGGCAGGTCACCAGACCGATCGCGGGGTCGCGCAGCGGCGCGGTCACGGTCGCCAGATAGCTGCGCCCGACCCGCATGTCGCTGTCGGCGAACACCAGGAGGTCGTGGCGCGCGGCGGGCAGCATGTTGCTGAGATTGGCGATTTTGAGGTTGCGCCCGCCGGCCCGCGCATCGACCACCAGCGCGATGTCGCGCTCCGGCCGCTCGGCGACGATCCGGCGCGCCACCGGCAGCGCCTCGTCGCTCGGGCTGCGCACCCCGAAGACGACCTGCATCGCCGGATAATCCTGGTCGACGAACGACAGCAGGTTCTCGTAAAGCCCCGGCTCGGCGCCGTAGAGCGGCTTCAGCACGCTGACCGGCGGCTGCTCCGGCGGCAGCGCGACACGGCGTCGCGCGAAGCGCAGCACGGCGACGACGGTGCCGAGGATATAGCCCCACAGCACCAGGATGACCGCCGCGGTCAACAGCGCGCTCACGCCGGCGCCCTCAATCGCAGCGCGAACGCGCACCGGGTTCTTTTCCGGTTGCGCTCAGGTTGCGGATTGTCGACGATGCCGCCGCGTCCCGGTCGTCGCCCCATGGATTTGCGGAACCTTTCGTGAGCATTGCGGTGTCGTCTCGGGGTGCGGGCCGGTTGATCGGCGGCGCGCTCATGCCGCTCTGGTTGCTGCTCGCCGGGTGCGCCGGACCGGCTTCGGTTCCGGTCGAGCCGAGCGATCCGCTCGAATCGCTCAACCGCAAGACGTTCGCGTTCAACCAGTTCCTCGACCGGGTCGCGTTCCGTCCTGCCGCCAAGGCGTATGTCATCATCGTCCCGGCCGATGCGCGGACGGCGGTCCACCACATGCTCGACAACATGAAGGAGCCGACCCTCTTCTTCAACAATCTGCTGCAGGGCGAATTCAGGCGGGCCGGGGTGACCGTCGCCCGGTTTGCGGTCAACAGCACCGTCGGCTTCGCCGGCATGGTCGACGTGATGGCGCTGAGCGGGGTGCCGCGCGAGACCGCCGATTTCGGCGAGACCCTCTATGTCTGGGGCATCCGCTCGGGGCCGTACATCGTGCTGCCGATCCTCGGTCCGAGCAATCCGCGCGACGCGACCGGCGAGGCGGTCGATTCCTACGCCGACCCGGCGACGATCCTGGCCAACGACCGCGGCCTCACCGAGCTGACCACGGCGCGCTTCGTCCTCGGCGGCGTCGACGAGCGGGCCGGGCTGCTCGACGAGCTCGACGCGCTCGAAAAGAACTCGGTCGATTTCTACGCCGAAATGCGCAGCCTCTGGCAGCAGCACCGCAGCGCCGAGCTGAACCACGGCAAGGCGCCGCCGGTCGCGCCCGGTCTCTACAACGATCCCGGCGCCGGGCGCTGAGGCGGCGCGCCGTCACCCGGCGCGCAGCGCCGCGATGCGCTCGTCGAGCAGCCTGACGAGCCCGTCGGCGCCGCTCTGCTGGATGACGCCGGTAAATTCCGAGCGCCGCGTCGCCAGTTCGCTGATCGTGCCGCTCAGATAGACGTCGATCACCTGCCAGGCGCCGTCGCCGCCCTGGCGCATCAGGTAGTCGAGCACGACCTTGTCGCCGTCCGACTTGGTCATCGAGGAGCGGACGACGGGCCCGTTGGGACCGTTCACCGGGGTCGGGTCGACCTCGAAGCGCTCGCCGTTGAAGTCGTCGAACCGGCCGGCATAGACCGCGACCGTGTAGCGGGCGAAGGCGTCGCTCACCGCCTGCTGCTGGGCCGTCTGGAGCTTCGTCCAGTCCGGCCCGACCGCGAGCCGGGTCATCAGCGCGAGGTTGAAGGTCTGCATGACGATAGGCGCCAGACGTTGGTAGCGCTGTTCGAAGGGCGTATGCTTCGCGATCTTCATCACCGCGAGCAGCGCGTCGTAGAAGCGCGCGACCGTCGCCGACGGGCCGCCGGCAGGGTCCGCGGCGCGCGCGCCGCCGGCCAGCAGCGCCGCCGGCGCGGCGAAGAGGCATGCACGTCTTGAAACTGCCATGGCCGCTCGTCAGTTAATGGTTCGACGGCGCGAATAGACAGCAAACCGCGCGCGCCGCGAAGAGCAAAAACGGCCGGTCGCCGGCTCGCGCATTTCGCGTGGCGGTGGCCGACGATTGCGCGGCGGGCGTGATTTATGGCACGGATAGACATCCGCGAAGGGAACGAGGCGCGATGATTCGAGTGGTCCTGGCCCAGCCCCGCGGCTTCTGCGCCGGCGTCGAGCGCGCGATCGAGATCGTCGAGCGCGCCCTCGAAAAATACGGCCCGCCGATCTACGTGCGTCACGAGATCGTCCACAACCGGCACGTCGTCGAGCGACTGCGCGCGAAGGGCGCGCGGTTCGTCGACGAGATCGACGAGATCCCGACCGGCGCCGTGACGATCTTCAGCGCGCACGGCGTCGCCAGCGCGATCGAGACGCGCGCCGGGGAGCGCGGCCTGCCGGTCATCGACGCCACCTGCCCGCTGGTCTCGAAGGTCCACATCGAAGGGCAGCGCTACGCCAATCAGGGCCGCGAGATCATCCTCATCGGCCATGCCGGCCATCCCGAGATCGAAGGCACGATGGGCCGCATCACCGGCAAGGTGCACCTGATCTCGAAGCCCGAGGAGGTCGCCAGGCTCAATGTCTCCGACCCGGAGAAGCTCGCCTTCATCACCCAGACGACGCTCTCGGTCGACGACACCCGCGCGGTGATCGAGGCGCTGAAGGCGCGATTCCCGTCGATCCTCGGCCCCGACACCAAGGACATCTGCTACGCGACGCAGAACCGCCAGCGCGCGACCCTGGAACTGGCCAAGATCGTCGATGTCGTGCTGGTGGTCGGCGCGCCCAACAGCTCGAATTCGAACCGGCTGCGCGAGATCGCCGCCGAGTTCGGCGTCCCGAGCTACCTGATCGAGGACGCCAATGCGCTCGACCCGAGCTGGCTGCAAGGCGTCTCGGCGGTCGGCATCACCGCCGGCGCCTCGGCGCCCGACGAGCTTGTCGAGGAACTCGTCGAGCGGCTGCGCGAGATGGACGAGATCGAGATCCAGCGGCTTTCCGGCGTCACCGAGAATGTCCGCTTTCGGATGCCCAAACAGCTCGCCGAGGCGTCGCACGAGCCCAGCGCGGCGCGCGGCTGAGCCCCCTTTTTCTTCTCAACGAGGCCGAACCTTGGCGATTTCGCTGCACCAGAAGATTCGAGTCGGCGCCTATGTGCTGGGCCGGCACCTGCGCGGGGTCAAGCGCTATCCGCTCGTCCTGATGCTCGAGCCGCTGTTCCGCTGCAACCTCGCCTGCGCCGGGTGCGGCAAGATCGACTATCCCGACCCGATCCTGAACCAGCGGCTGTCGGTCGACGCTTGCCTCGAGGCGGTCGACGAATGCGGTGCGCCGATCGTCGTCCTGGCGGGCGGCGAGCCGCTGCTGCACCGCGAGATCGAAGAGATCGTCGCCGGCATCATCGCGCGCAAGAAATTCGTCTACCTGTGCACCAACGCCCTGCTGCTGGAAAAGAAGATCGACCTCTTCAAGCCCGATCCGTTCTTCGCCTGGACCGTCCATCTCGACGGCGACCGCGAGGACCACGACCGCTCGGTCTGCCTCGACGGCGTCTATGACCGCGCGGTCGCGGCGCTCCGGCTGGCCAAGTCGCGCGGCTTCCGGGTCAACATCAACGCGACCCTGTTCGACAACGCCGACCCGCAGCGGATGGCGGGCTTCTTCGACACGATCACCGAGATCGGCATCGACGGCATCACCGTTTCGCCGGGCTACGCCTACGAGCGCGCCCCGGACCAGGCGCATTTCCTCAACCGGCGGCGCACCAAGGAGCTGTTCCGGGGCATCTTCCGGCACGACAAGAAGCGGCGCTGGTCGTTCAACCAGTCGAGCCTGTTTCTCGACTTCCTCGCCGGCAACCAGAGCTATCACTGCACGCCCTGGGGCAACCCGTGCCGCAACTATTTCGGCTGGCAGCGCCCCTGCTACCTGCTCGGCGAAGGCTATGCGAAGAGCTTCAAGGAGCTAATGGAGGAGACCGACTGGGACGCCTACGGCACCGGCAATTACGAGAAATGCGCCGACTGCATGGTGCATAGCGGCTACGAGGCGACCGCGGTGATGGATTCGGTGCGCCGCCCGTGGAAGGCGGCGGCGGTCGCGCTGCGCGGCATCAAGACCGACGGCGCGATGGCCCCCGAGATCGACCTGTCGCGCCAGCGCCCGGCGCAATACGTCTTCTCGAAGCATGTCGAGCAGGCGATGGCGAAACTGAGCGCCGCCGCGGACGATTGATCCTACGCGCCGGTGATCCTACGCGCCGGCGAGCACGCGATTGAGCGCGTAGGCGGGCGCCTGCAGCGCCTGCAGCGCTTGGCGCGCCTCGCGCGCGACGGCGAGCAGCGTCGGCAGCTGCCGCGGCCGGGTCAGCACCGAGGCGAGCACCGAGCCGAAGGCCGGCGTCCCGTCCTCGGCGAGCGGCACCAGCGCCGCCGGCGGCAATTCGCGCACCGCCGGATCGGCGATCGCGCGCAGCACGACGAACGGAATCCCGAGCGCGGCCGCGGCACGCGCGACGACCGCACTTTCGAGGTCGATCGCGATGGCAC
>DATJOB010000405.1:0-11241 GCA_035507475.1 Allostellaceae bacterium
ACATCGAGCGTCGCGCCCGCCTCGTCTAGCGCGTCGGCGAGCGCCTGCCGCTCCTGCGCCGCCTCGCTCATCCGCCGTTCCCCTCGCGCAAGTCACCGCTGCGGTCGCCATTCTGATCCGGCGCGGCGCCGGCGACAACCAGCCAAACGCGCGTGCTGCGACGCAAAAAGTTGCTCACGATTCGGTCAGTGAAGTTGACTTTTCGCATGGCTGCCGTGCGTTGCTTCCGTTGAAGATACCCGCGCAGCTCGCCATTTTGTGCATTGCAGTATAACGAGAAAGGGGCCACCGCCATGTTCATCATCAACCTTCTCGCCGCTGCCTGGGAGGCGCTGACCGATTGGCGCCGCCGGCAGCAGGCCTATGCCGAGCTGATGGCGCTCGACGACCGGTCGCTCGCCGATATCGGCATCCGCCGCTCCGAGATCCCGGCGATCGTCGAGGGTCATCACGAGGCTTCGGCAAAGCGCCGCGATCGCGGCTTCATCGCCCCGTTCACCGCGCGCAAGCTCGCCGGCGGCCATACCTGGTTCCCCTGGTTCCCGCCGCTCTAAGCACCGCGCATAACCCCCTAAAACGGCCCGCCTCCTCGCGAGGCGGGCCGTTTTATTTGCGCAGCGCGCGCCGCTTTTGCAGCACGAGGGTCGACCAGCCGTCGATCGCGATGCGGCGGGCGAGCGCGAGCCCCTGCGCGCGGTAGACGGCCAGGACGCCGGATTCCTGCCGCCGCAACAGCCCGGAGAGGACGGCGCTGCCGCCCGGCGCGACGATCCGGGCCAGGTCGCGCGCCATCAGCGCGAGCGGCCGCGCCAGGATGTTGGCGAGCACGAGGTCGAACGCGCCGGCGCGCCCGGCGCCGGGCCGGCATGCGGCGCGGACCAGCGTCGCGACGCGGTTGCGCCCGATGTGGCGCCGCGCGACCGCGACCGCGACCGGGTCGATATCGCTGGCCTCGACCGCACGGCGCAGGCGCTTCGCGGCGGCGATCGCGAGGATGCCGCTGCCGGTCCCGATATCGCGCACCCACCGCACCCGCCGGCGCCGGGCGAGCGCGTCGAGCGCGAGGAGGCAGCCGCGCGTCGTCGGATGCTCGCCGGTGCCAAAGGCGCTCGCCGCGTCGATCTCGACCGCGATCGTCCCGGCCGGCGGCGTCTCGCGCCAGTGCGAGCCGTGCACGAAGAAACGGCCGATGCGCTGCGGCGGAAAGGCGCGGCGGCTGTCGGCGAGCCAATCGCGTGCCGCGACCGGCAGCTCGACGAGGTCGAGGAGCTTGCCGCCCGCGGCGCCGGCGGCGAGCCTCAGGCGGATGTCGAGCGCGGCATCGACGAGCGGCGCCGGGGCATAGGCGTCGACCGACCATTCGGCGGGCTGCCGCGCGCTCGCCTCGCGGGTCTCGAACGCGGAGACGCCGCCGGTGACCGCGTCGAGGATCTCGGCGACCGCCGCCGCGGCGGCGGCGCCCTCGACCCGGATCGCGATGCGCCACAGCTCGGGCATCAGCGACCCCGGCCGGCCGGGGCAAGCCTAAAAAGGCCGAGGAACGCACCGACGCTCACGCGCGCTCGACGAAGGCGTCCATCACCTTCTTGTCGCCGGCATGCTCGAAGGCGATGTCGAGCTTGTTGTCCTCGACCGCCTGGATGACGCCGTAGCCGAATTTCTGGTGGAACACGCGGTCGCCGACCGCGAAGCCGCCGACCCGCGGGATCTCCTGGCCGCGCAGCGGCGGCCGCGTCGCCAGCACCAGCGCCGGGCGCGGCGGGCTCTTCTGGTAGCCGCCCTGATAGCCCTCGCTCCAGCCGGTGCCCCAGGCGGCGTTGGCGGCGGGCGAGGCGGCCCAGCCCGCGCCGGGACCGAGGCCGAATTCGGTCTCGACCTCGATCCGCTCCTTGGGCAGCTCGTCGATGAAGCGCGAGCGCGCCGAGGCCTGCCACTGGCCGTGGATGCGGCGGTTGGCGGCGAACGAGACGAGCGCGCGGCGCCGCGCCCGCGTCAGCCCGACATAGGCGAGGCGGCGCTCTTCCTCGAGGCCGGGCAGCCCCGCTTCCTCGATCGCGCGCTGCGAGGGAAAGACGCCTTCCTCCCAGCCGGGCAGGAACACGGTGTCGAATTCGAGCCCCTTGGCGCTGTGCAGCGTCATCAGGCTCACCATGTCGCCGGCGGTGTCGGCGGCGTTATCCATCACCAGGCTGACATGCTCGAGAAAGCCGCCGAGATTCTCGAACTCGGCGAGCGCGACCACCAGCTCCTTGAGGTTTTCGAGGCGGCCCGGCGCCTCGGGCGACGGGTCGGCCTGCCACATCCCGGTATAGCCCGATTCGTCGAGCACGCGCTGGACCAGCTCGACATGGCTGTCGCGGAAGGCTTCCTCGCGCCAGCGGTCGAGCATCGCGAGGAAATTGGCGAGCGCGCTGCGCGCGGCGCGCGGCAGCGCGTCGCCGGCGACCAGCCGCCGCGTCGCCTCGACCAGCGACAGGCCCTCGGCCCGCGCCGCACCGTGCAGGAGCTGCAGCGTCGCGGTGCCGATGCCGCGGCGCGGCGTGTTGACGATGCGCTCGAAGGCGAGATCGTCGGCCGGCTGGTTGATCAGCCGCAGATAGGCGAGCGCGTCGCGGATCTCCTGCCGCTCGTAGAAGCGCGGCCCGCCGATCACCCGATAGGGCAGCGCCAGCGCGATGAAGCGCTCCTCGAACTCGCGCGTCTGGAAACCGGCGCGCACCAGGATCGCGATCTCGCTGAGCCGGTGGCCCTTGCGCTGCAGCGCCTCGATCTCGTCGCCGGCCCAGCGCGCCTCCTGCTCGGCGTCCCACAGACCGCGCACCGCGACCTTGTCGCCGCCTTCGGCGCGGGTCCACAGCGTCTTGCCGAGCCGGCCGCGGTTATGCGCGATGACCCCGGCGGCGGCGCCGAGGATCTCCGGGGTCGAACGATAGTTCTCCTCGAGCCGGACGATCAGCGCGCCGGGGAAATCGCTCTCGAACTTGAGGATGTTCTCGATCTGCGCGCCGCGCCAGGAGTAGATCGACTGGTCGTCGTCGCCGACGCAGCAGACGTTCTTGTGCTGCTGGGCGAGGAGGCGCAGCCAGAGATACTGCGCGACGTTGGTGTCCTGGTACTCGTCGACCAGCACGTAACGGAAGCGGCGCTGGTAGGTCGCGAGGATTTCCGGGTTGCCGCCGAACAGCGTCAGGTTGTGCAACAGCAGGTCGCCGAAATCGACGGCGTTCACCGTGGCGAGGCGCTCCTGGTAGAGCCGATAGAGCTCGATCGCCTTGCCGTCGGCGAAATCGCCGATCTCGGCCGCCGAGACCTTGTCGGGGGTCAGGCCGCGGTCCTTCCAGCGCTCGACGATCGCGTGCAGCACGCGCGCCGGCCAGCGCCGCTCGTCGATGCGGGCGGCGGCGAGGATCTGCTTGACGAGGCGCAGCTGGTCGTCCGAATCGAGGATCGTGAAGCTCGACTTCAGCCCGACCGCCTCGGCGTGGCGGCGCAGGATGCGCGCGGCGAGGGCGTGGAAGGTGCCGAGCCACACCCCCTCGGCGGCATGGCCGATCAGCGCCTCCAGCCGCTCGCGCATCTCGCGCGCCGCCTTGTTGGTGAAGGTCACCGCCAGCACCTCGCCGGGAAAGGCGCGGCGGGTGGCGAGGATATGGGCGAGCCGCGCGGTCAGCACGCGGGTCTTGCCGGTGCCGGCGCCGGCCAGCACCAGCACCGGGCCATCGACCGCCGCGACCGCGCGCGCCTGCGCCTCGTTGAGCGGCGCCATGTAGGGCGGCGGCGCGGCGTCGGGCACCACCCCCGGGGGCGCGCCCGCGCTCTCTTCGATATGCAGTTCGGACATCCCTCCATCATATAGCAACTGCGCCGCGGCGCTGCAGCACGCCGCCGCGGGCGCGCGCCGGCGGCTCGCCCGGGGCGGCATGAAAAGCTATCAGAATCAAACGAGTTCTGGCGTTCCTGCGGTGCCCTCGGCCATGATGGCGGTTGTACCCGCAGCGCCCTCCCGATGCACGCCGCGATCGTCCTCCTCGTCCTGATTCTGACCTATGTCGGCATGGCGGCCGGGCGCATCGCCTGGCTCAACGTCGACCGCACCGGCATCGCGCTGCTCGCGGTCATCGCGATGCTGGTCAGCGGCGAGATGACGCTCGACGATTTCGGCACCAATGTCGACATGCCGACGCTGGCGCTCTTGTTCGCGATGATGATCATCTCGGCGCAGTTCGCCGAATCCGGCTTCATCGATTTCTGCGCGCGCAATTTCACCAGCACGCGGCACGGCACTACCGTGCTGCTCGCGCTCACCGTCGCGGTCGGCGGCGCGCTCTCGGCGGTGCTCGCCAACGACATCCTGATCGTCACGATCGCGCCGCTGCTGATCGCCGGGGCGCGCGCCCGCGGCTTCGACCCGCGGCCGTTCGCGATCGCGCTGGCGGCGGCGACCAATGCGGGCTCCGCGGCGACCCTCATCGGCAACCCGCAGAACATGCTGCTCGGCTCGATCGGCCGGCTCGATTTCTGGATGTTCGTCGCGCTTTGCGGCGTGCCTTCGCTGTTCGCGCTGGCGACCGTGTTCGTCGTCGTCTGGCTGCAATGGCGCCGGCGCATCGTCGCCGGCGAGCCGGTCGACCCGGCCGAGCTGCCGACCGTCGTCGTGCACCCGTTCGACCGCAACCAGACGATCAAGGGGGCGATCGCGCTGGTGGTGCTGCTGCTGCTCTTCCTCACCTCGCTGCCGCGCGAGCTCGGCGCGCTGTTCATCGCTGCGGTGCTGCTCGCCAACCGCAAGATCACCAGCCGCACCATGATCGCCGCGGTCGACTGGCCGCTGCTGCTGCTCGTCGCCTGCCTGTTCGCGATCACCGGTGCGCTCAACCAGGCGGGGATCGCCTCGCGGCTCCTCGGCTTTCTCGCCGAGCACACGCTGCTGCCCAACGGCGTGGTGCCGCTGACCGCGTTCAGCCTCTTCGTCAGCAACGCCTTCGGCAGCCTGCCGGGGGCGATGCTGCTGCTGCAGGTGTGGCCGACCCCGCCGCCGGGCGTGCTCTACAGCCTGGCGCTGCTGTCGACGCTGGCCGGCAACCTGCTGCTCTCGGGCAGCCTCACCAACGTGCTGATCGCCGAGCGCGCCGCGCGCATGGGCGCCCGGCTCAGCTTTGTCGACCATGCCAAGGCGGGTGTGCCGATCGCGCTCGTCTCGCTCGCCTTTGCGATCGGCTGGCTGTTGCTGACCCAGACCCTGCCGCTGCTGCCGACGCCGGTGGCGATCGATCAGTGAGCCCGACGACGGCGACGATCCGGGCAATGACGCCGGCGATGACGCGGTCGATGACCTGGGAGGCGCCGCTTGCTACAACGGCGCCCGCTCCCTAGCGAGGATCATCAGGACGTGGCGACCGGCCCTTTTCGCATCGGCACCCGCGGCAGCGCGATGGCGCTCCACCAGGCGCGGCTGGTGCGCGACCGGCTGATCGCCGCCCACCCCGCGCTCGCCGCGCCCGGGCGCGTCGAGCTGGTGCCGATCCGCACCACCGGCGACCGTGAGCAGAACCGGCTGCTCGCCGAGATCGGCGGCAAGGGGCTGTTCACCAAGGAGATCGAGCAGGCGCTGCTCGACCGCCGCATCGACCTCGCCGTGCATTCGCTCAAGGACATGGAGACGGTGCTGCCGGTGGGGCTGGCGATCGCCTGTGTGCTGCCGCGCGACGACCCGCGCGATGCGCTGGCGACGCGCGACGGCGCCGGCCTCGCCGCGCTGGCGCCCGGCGCCCGAATCGGCACCGCCTCGCTGCGCCGGACCGCGCAGCTGCTGCGCCGGCGGCCCGACCTCGCGGTCGTGCCGATGCGCGGCAATGTCGACACCCGGCTCGGCAAGCTGGCTGCCGGCGAGGTCGACGCGCTCGTCCTCGCGCTGTGCGGGCTCGAGCGGCTCGGCAGGCGCGACGCGGTGAGCGAGGTGCTCTCCGTCGAGGCGATGCTGCCGGCGGTCGGCCAGGGCGCGCTGGCGATCGAGACGCGCCGCGACGATGCCGCGCTGCGCGCGCTGCTCGCGCCGCTCGACGATCCGGCCAGCGCCGCCTGCGTCGCCGCCGAGCGGGCGATGCTGGCGGCGCTCGACGGTTCGTGCCGCACGCCGATCGCCGGGCTCGCCACGCTCGCCGGCGAGCGGCTGACCCTGCGCGCGCTGCTGCTGTCGCCCGACGGCAGCGCCGAACGGCGCGCCGACGGCGCCGGCGCGCCCGCCGACGCGGCCGCGCTCGGTCACGAGATCGGCGCGCGGCTGCGTCGCGACGCCGGCCCCGAATTCGGGCTCGCCTGAGGCCTGTTGCGGGCTATTGCGATTGCGGTTTGGGCGGCGGCTCGTTGCCGTGCTGGCCGAACCCGCCCTCGCAGGCCTGCGCGTGCAGCCACTCGGTCGGGGTCAGCGTGCCGGCGATCACGTAGCCGTAAAGCTCGACCGGCCAAGTGAGCACGAAGACGACGTCGTTGACCACGTCGGTGTTCTTGTTGGGGCACGGCCCGCTGGCGAAGTAGCCGAACACCAGAAGCAGGATGCCGATCACGAAATAGAGCGAGACTATCGACCGCATCGGGCTCGTCCCCGTTGTTGTAGGTCGCGGTTATCTGCCGACGGCGTGCCGGGCACTCGCGCAGCGAAACAGCTTCTCGCCGGAAAAATCAATTCTCAATCGGGCGAGCGAGGTTCACGAGGCGAACGGTGGGCCGCTGCCCGCGTTCCGGCGCCCGGCGATCGGCGGCGCTACAGCACGCGCTCGGCGCGCAGCGCTGCGATATCCGCCGCGTCGAGCCCGAGCCAGTTGCGCAACACCTCCTCGCTGTGCTGCCCGAGCAGCGGCGACGGCTTCAGCGTCGGCGGCTTGCCGTCGACCCGCACCGGCCAGCTCGCCATCTTGAAGTCGCCGTTCGGGTGCTCCATCACCTGCATGATCCCGCGCTTCTCGAAGCTCGGCTCGTTCTGCAGCTCCATCGTGTCGAACACCGCGCCGGAAGGCACCCCGACCGCGATCAGCTTCTCCATCGCCTCGCGCTTGTCGTGCTGGCGGGTCCACTCGCCGATGATCGCGTCGATCTCCTTTTCGTGCGCGACGCGCTCGGCCCCGGTCGCGAAGCGCGGGTCGTCGATCAGGTCCTCGCGGCCGATCAGCTTGCACAGCCGCGACCAGTGCTCGGGATTGGCCCGGCTCGTCGTCAGGTAGACATAGTCGTTGGGGCCGCCGCCGCGGCTCGGATAGAGGCCGGAGGGCGCGTTGCCGCCGGCGCCCGACTTGGCGCCGTTGCGCCGCGCCGGCTTGCCGGTGCGCGCCATCGTCGCGAAGCAGGTGCGCATGTAGTGGATCATCGCGTCCTGCATCGCCACCTGCAGCAGCCGGCCGCGGCCGGTGCGGTGGCGTTCGTGCAGCGCGCCGAGGATGGTCGCCGCCATCAGCATCCCGGTGCCGGTGTCGCCGAAGCTCAGCCCTGGCTTGACCGGCGGCCGGTCGGGCTCGCCGGTGACGCTGATCGGTCCGCCGGCGGCCTGTGCGATCATGTCGAAGGCGAGCCCCTTCTCGTGCGGGCTGCCATGGCCGAACCCCTGGATCTGGCAATAGATGATGCGGGGGTTGAGCTTCTTGACCTCGGCATAGCCGAGCCCCAGCCGCTCGATCGTCCCGGGCGCCATGTTCTCGGCCGTGACGTCGGCCTCCTTGAGCATCGCCTTGACGAGGGCGAGCCCCTTCGGCGACTTCAGGTCGATCGCCAGCGATTTCTTGTTGGCGTTGAACATGTGGAAGTACCAGGGGTCGTCGTCGGGCTTGCCGGGGCGCAGCCGGCGGCCGGGATCGCCGCGGCCGGGCTGCTCGATCTTGACGACCTCGGCGCCGAACCAGGCGAGCACCTCGGTGCACGATGTGCCGGCCTCGAACTGGGTGAAGTCGACGACCTTGACGCCGGACAGGAAGCCGAGCTCGTGGTGGTTGCCGTTCATCGCCGCGAATCCTCCCGTCGGGTGCCGTTCGTCAAAGCCTGCGCCTTATCGCGGGGCGCCGCAACGCCCTGCTCGGCAGCGCCATCGCCCGGATTGACATCGCCCTGGGCGGGGCTTATCTCCGCCCGACCGTGGAACGGGCCCAGGTGGCGGAATTGGTAGACGCGCAGGTTTCAGGTACCTGTGGCAGAAATGCCGTGGAAGTTCGAGTCTTCTCCTGGGCACCACGCGGCCGCGCCGCATGACCAACCACCTGCACCGGGGCGACCTGCCGGAGGGCGTCGTCTTTGGCGCGACGGTCGCCGTCGACACCGAGGCGATGGGCCTCAACCCGCATCGCGACCGGTTGTGCCTGGTGCAGCTCTCCGCCGGCGACGGCCATGCCCATCTCGTGCAGCTCGCGCCCGGGGGCTACGCCGCGCCGCGGCTGAAGGCGCTGCTCGCCGACCGGGCGGTGACCAAGCTGTTTCATTTCGCCCGCTTCGACATGGCGACGATCCAGCAACATCTCGGCGTCATGCCGGCGCCGGTCTATTGCACCAAGATCGCCTCGCGCCTCGCCCGCACCTTTACCGACCGGCACGGTCTGCGCGATCTCTGCAAGGACCTGCTCGGCATCGACCTGTCGAAGCAGCAGCAGAGCTCGGACTGGGGCGCCGATACGCTCACCGAAGAGCAGCTCCGTTACGCCGCCTCGGACGTTCTGCACCTCCACGCGCTGCGCGCGAAGCTCGACGCGATGCTGGCGCGCGAGGGGCGGACCGAGCTGGCGCGCGCCGCGTTCGATTTTCTCGCGACGCGCGTCCTGCTTGACCTTGAGGGGTGGGCGGAGCAAGACATCTTCGCACATTGACGGCGGCGCTGGGTTCGCTCGCCGCGGCGCATCGCGGGCGCGGCCCGGCGCCCGGGACATGGGGACCACCGAGACGCGGGTCGGGTTGAATGGCCGACGCCCCCGCCAGCCTTGACAGCGCCGCCGACGCCCGCGAGCGCGACGGCTTGGCGCTCGATCTGGCGGTCGCCCGCCGGGTGATCGGCGCCGAGAGCGACGGTCTGCGCCAGCTCGCCGGCGCGCTCGACGGCGCCTTCGCCGCGGCGCTCGACCTGTGCGCCGGTGCCGGCGGCCGGGTGATCGTCACGGGGATCGGCAAGAGCGGCCATATCGCGCGCAAGATCGCGGCGACCCTCGCCTCGACCGGCACCCCGGCGCAATTCGTCCACCCCGCCGAGGCGAGCCACGGCGATCTCGGCATGATCGGTGCGGGGGACGCGGTCATCGCGCTGTCGAACTCGGGCAACAGCGCCGAGCTCGCCGACATCGTCGCCTATTCGCGCCGCTTCAAGATCCCGCTCGTCGCGCTGACCGGCGACCGCCGCTCGGCGCTCGCCGAGGCTGCCGATGTGGTGATCGCGCTGCCGGCGGCGGCCGAGGCATGCCCGATGGGGCTGGCGCCGACCACCTCGACGACAATGATGCTGGCGCTCGGCGACGCGCTCGCCATCGCGCTGCTCGAACGGCGCGGCTTTTCCAGCGAGGACTTCCAGCTCTTCCACCCGGGCGGGTCGATCGGCCGCAAGCTGCTGCGCGTCGCCGATATCATGCATAGCGGCGGCGAGATCCCGCTCGCCCGGCCGCACACGCCGATGGGCGAGGCGATCCTCACCATGACGGCCAAGAGCTTCGGCTGCGTCGGGGTCTGCGACGCGGCGGGAAAGCTCGTCGGCGTCATCACCGACGGCGACCTGCGCCGCCACATGCGCGACGATCTTTTGCAAGCGACCGTCGATCAGGTGATGACGGCGTCGCCGAAAACCGTGCGGCCCGATCAATTGGCGAGTGAAGCCCTGGCCTTGCTCAATTCGTCGAAAATCACCGCGCTGATCGTCGTCGAAAATCAGCGCCCGGTCGGTATCGTCCACTTCCACGATCTGTTGCGCGCCGGCGTGGCGTGATTTCTTCCAGCTAATACAAGCCGCCTTGCGCCACGGCCCGATCGTCCGGTCTGCCATAGCCGGTCGGCGGCGCCGGCGCATACGCATTCGCCGCCGCGGGTGGCGCGGCGGCGGCGGGCGGCGGCGCGGAGCCGGTTGGCGGCGGCGCTGCAGCGGAACCCGGCGTGGCCTGTGCCGCCTCGGCGGAGGGTGTCGGTGTCACGGCGCGGCTTTGCTGATGGGCGATGAATTCTTCGTAGCCGGGAGTGCCGGGGCGCGGCGGAACATCCTTGGGCATGCCGCCGGCCCAGGTCGGCCAATTGTCGGAGACTGTGTTCGCAAAGCCGGTGCAGGCCGCGAGCGCCAGTGAGAGCAAAAGCGCAGCCGTCAACGCTGAGAACCGCTTGATCACGTCGCTCGCCAAATCGAGCCTCAATCCCCGACGATGCGCCCGCACCGAAGCCCACACCCGCCGGCTCCGTCATCCCGCCGCGCCAACAAGAACCACAACAAGAACCCCTTCATGGCGGCACTGTGTCCGCCGGTTCTGGTGGCGAAATGAAGCTGTATTCTTTTCGTATCAATGATTTGCTAATGGCTCTGGTCGCCGCAAACGCGCTTTGGCCGAAGCGTCATCGCAAACCAGCACGAGGATTGATCGACTTGACGAAAACCGCAAGCCATCCGCAGCTTGCGGCCAATGGCCGCTCGCGTCGGCCCGCTGCTCGCGTGCGGAATATCTTGTTTGTCCGGAGTTTGCCAAAAAGCACGGTGAGGACGTGACGTGACGCGCGTATTGGTAACCGGGGCCTCGGGTTTCATCGGCCGCGCCGTGGTCAACGCGCTGACGCAAAGCCGCTACACGGTGCGCGCTGCGGTGCGCCGCCCGCCACAGCAGCCGTTCGCGGCCGGCGTCGAGGTGATGCAACATCCGGATTTGTCGCAGTCGTTCGATTGGACGCCGCTCCTTGCCGGCGTCGAGGCGGTCGTGCATCTCGCCGGCATCGCGCACACCGGCCGCATCGACATTGCCGCCGCGCGTTACGACAGCGTCAACCGGCGCGCCACGGCGGACCTTGCAAACGCCGCGGCGCGCGAGGGCGTCAGGCATTTTGTCTTTGTCTCTTCGATCCGCGCACAAAGCGGCCCGGCCGCCGACCACGCTTTGACCGAACGCGACGCACCGGCGCCGACCGATGCTTATGGCCGCTCAAAACTTGCCGCCGAAGCGGCGGTCCGCGCGTCCGGGGTCCCGTTCACCATCTTGCGGCCGGTTTTACTCTACGGCCCCGGCGCGAAGGGGTATTTCGCCCTGCTGCTGC
>DATJOB010000406.1:0-2099 GCA_035507475.1 Allostellaceae bacterium
TCATCGAGCGCATGGTCGACGAGGCGGCAGCCGAGCTCGGCATCGACCCGGTCGAGCTGCGCCGCCGCAACATGATCCCGCCCGAGGCGATGCCGTTCAAATCGGGGCTGACCTTCACTTACGATTGCGGGGATTTCGCCAAGGTCCTCGATCTCGCGGTCGAACTCGCCGACCTTGCGGGCTTCGCCGCGCGGCGCGACGCGGCAAAGGCGCGCGGCCGGCTGCGCGGGATCGGCCTTTCCTACACGATCGAGCGCGCCGCGGCGGGCGGCTTCGAGGCGGCCGAGGTGCGCTTCGACAAGAGCGGCACGGTGACGCTGCTCTCGGGCTCGATCACCCAGGGGATGGGCCACGAGACCGTCTACAAGCAGCTCCTCTGCGACCGGCTCGGCATCCACCCCGACCGGGTGCAGTACATCCAGGGCGACACCGATAAGGTGGCGATCGGCGAGGGTACCGGCGGGTCACGCTCGGCGGCGTTGGGCGGCTCCGCGGTGATGCTGGCGACCGAGAAGATCGTCGCCAAGGCGAGCGCGATCGCCGCGCACCTGCTCGAAGCGGCAGAGGCCGACATCGCCTTCGACGAGGGCGTCTTCCGGATCGCCGGTACCGACCGGAGCCTGCCGCTGGCCGAGATCGCCGCCGCCGCCTGGGAGCCCAGGCGCCTGCCGCCGGGCACCGAGCCGGGGTTGGTGGCGAGCGCCGCCTTTGCCGCGGAGGCGCAGAATTTCCCCAATGGCTGCCATATCTGCGAGGTCGAGATCGATAGCGAGACGGGCGAGGTCGAGCTCTGCCGCTATTACGTCGTCGACGATGTCGGCACGGTGATGAACCCGCTGCTCCTCGAAGGCCAGATCGTCGGCGGCATTGCCCAGGGCGTCGGCCAGCTGCTGCTCGAGGATATCCGCTTCGACCCCGAATCGGGCCAGCTCCTGACCGGGTCGTTCATGGACTACGCGATGCCGCGCGCCGACAATTTCTGCGCGATCCACTGCGAATCGAACCCGGTGCCGACGCGGACCAACCCGCTCGGCGTCAAGGGCGCGGGCGAGGCCGGCGCGGTCGGCGCGATGCCGGCGCTCGGCAACGCGCTGATCGATGCGCTGAAGCCGCTCGGCGTCGCGGCGCTGCCGATGCCGGCGACCCCGGAGGCGGTGTGGCGCGCGATCAGGGACGCGCGAGCATGATCGCCAGACCGGCCCGTGCGGCCGGCCGGCGCGCTATTTGCCGGCCTTGACGACGATGTCGACGATCGCGGTCCATAATTTCTGCTGCGGCAGGATCTTGCAGGCCGAGAGCGGCTGCTTGTCGGAGCAGACGACGCCGGGGCCGGGCTCCCAGCTGACCTGAACCGTGGCGATGCGGTCGCCGTTGACGAGACCCTTCTCGGCGCCGTCCGGCCCGTCGGCGTCGCGTGCCGGGTCGCTGCGCCAGTCGCCGAACACGCCGCCGATCTTGGCCAGGAGATCGCCGGGCGCGGCGAACACCTGGTCCGCGGCGCTGCCGGCGATGTGACAGGAGCGTCCCTCGCTGCCGTCGGCGATATCGGTGAAGTCGTCCTCGGACGCCTTCATCTGAAAGCCGACCGCGCTCTGCAGCCGGCTCGCGAACGTTTCGCACTCGGCTGTGGGGATCGGCTGCAACGCGACCCCCTGCGCGGCGGCGGGCGACGAGGCCGCCAGCAGCGCCAGGCCCGCGGCGCGCCAGCAATCGATGCGGTCGAGCAGGGTCATCTCGGCGTCTCCAATCGCGGCGGCAGCGATGGTATAGTCGGTCGAAACATCGAGAGGAACAGGCGGATGGCGGAAATCCTCGGGCTCGGGGTCACGCACTGGCCGACGCTGTGCCTGCCCAATGCCGGTCTCACCGGCGTCTTCAAGCGCACGCTCGAAGCGCCCAATGTCGCGGCCGAACGCAAGGACCCGGCGAACTGGCCGAAGGAAATGCTGGCCGAACTCGGCAACGATGACGGGCTTGCCGCCGCCAATCGCTGCGGCGAGCGGTTCGCCGGCGATTTCCGGGCGATCCGCCGGATCCTCGACGATTTCGCACCCGATGTCGTGCTGGTCTGGGGCGACGACCAATACGAGAATTTCAGG
>DATJOB010000407.1:0-10061 GCA_035507475.1 Allostellaceae bacterium
GGGTAAGCGGTCCGGTCGCGCGCATCGTCTTGAGGAGGCCGCGCAGCAGCCGTCCCGCAGGACGCAACACGCGGCATCGATGTCCCGCGTGGTTCGCGACGCACCCTCGGCCGCTCCCCGCCATGACGGACCTGCAGAACGGTGAGGGCGTCAGCGCTGGGCGCTGCGCGGGTGCTTCTTCAGGTACTCGAGCGCCGCGGCAAGCTGCGCGTCCTGCGGCGTCCCGATGATCGCCGGGTTGATCGGGTGGTCGACCGCCTGCGGCGTGGGCTGCGCCGTCGGTTGCGCCGCGCCGGGCTTCGATCCGCCCTGGTCGGTCGGCGCCAGCGCGCCGGTCGCCTTCAGCGAGCCGTAGAGATCGCTCTCGTAGGTGACGAGCGCGTTCGCCACCTGCTGGTCCTTGGGCAGCGGCACGACCTCGTCGGGGGTGATCCCCTGGCCCTGGATCGATCGCCCGGACGGCGTGTAGTAGAGCGCCGTCGTCAGGCGCAGCGCGCCGTGCCCCTCGATCGGGATGATGCTCTGCACCGAGCCCTTGCCGAAGCTGCGCGTGCCGAGGATCGCGGCGCGCCGGTCGTCGTGCAGCGCGCCGGCGACGATCTCCGAGGCCGAGGCCGAAGCACCGTTGATCAGCACCACCAGCGGAACGTTGCGGATGAGGTCGCCGTTGGGCGGCGCATCGTAGACGCGGTTCTCCTCGGGGTCGCGACCGCGGGTCGTCACCACGGTGCCGGAATCGAGGAAGTCGGCGGCGACCTCGACCGCGGCGTCGAGCAGCCCGCCGGCGTCGTTGCGCAGGTCGAGGATGAAGCCGGAGAAGTTGCCGCCCGCCTGCTGGCGCAGCTTGGCGATCGCCGCGCGCAGCTCGGCCGCGGTGTTCTCGTCGAAAGTGCTGATCCGGACGTAGCCGACGCGGCCCGGCTGCAGCGACGACTTGACCGATTCGACCTTGATGATCGCGCGCGTGATCTTGACATCGAAGGCCGGCCGCCCGCTGCGCGCGATGGTCAGCGTCACCGGCGTGCCCGGCGCGCCGCGCAGGCGGCGCACCACCTCCTCGATATCCATCCCGACGAGCGCCTGCCCGTCGGCCTTGATGATCCGGTCGCCGGGGTTGAGCCCGGCGGCGGCGGCCGGCGTCCCCTCGATCGCCGAGATGACCTGCGGCACGCCGTCATCGACCGAGATCTCGATGCCGACGCCGCCGAACTGGCCGCTGGTCGTCGCCATCAGCTCCTTAAACTCGCTCTCGTCCATGTAGTCGGAATGCGGGTCGAGGCGGGTCAGCATGCCCTTGAGCGCGCCGTTCACCAGCTGGTTGGGCTTGACCGGCTCGACATAGCTGCGCTCGACCTCCTTCATCGTGCGCTCGATCAGCGCGATGTCGCCCTGGCCGACGCCGGCCGCGTCGTCCGCCGCCACCGGCTGGCAGCCGGTCACCGCGATCGCCGCGATCAGCGCCGCGGCATAGGGCACGAGCCGGCGCGGCGCGCGCGCGAAGCGACCGCGTCTAGTCATCGCGGTCGGGCTGCCGGTCGGGATGGGCGGCGGAGAAGGCATCGAGCTGCATGCACCTGGCATAGATCCGCGTAATCGTCGGGTAGGGCGACATATCGAGCCGGTAGCGCTCGGCGTTGACCGCCTGCGGCACCAGCGCGATGTCGGCGAGCCCCGGCCGATCGCCGTGACAGAAGGCGCCGGTGCGGCCATCGCCGGCCAACAACCGCTCCAACGCCGCGAAACCGGTGGCGATCCAATGGTTGTACCAGGTCTCGATCGCCGCCTGGTCGTGGCCGAGCGGCCGGCTCAAATAGCGCAAAACCCGTAGATTGTTGATGGGATGAATGTCGCAGGCGACGATCGCGGCGAGCGCGCGCACCCGCGCCCGGTCGAGCGGGTCGCGCGGCAGCAAGGGCGGCTCGGGATGCGTCTCGTCGAGATACTCGACGATCGCCATCGACTGGGTGAGGGTGTGCCCGTCGAACGCCAGCGCCGGAACGAGCCCCTGCGGGTTGATCGCCAGATAGTCGCCGCCGCGCTGATCGCCGCGCCGCAGATGGATGGCCGCGTCGTCATGCGCGAGGCCCTTGAGGGCAAGCGCGATGCGCACCCGGAACGCCGCCGAGGAGCGGAAATAGCCGAAGAGTTTCATCGCCAAGCGATCGACGCCCGTGCTGCTCGCGCCGCGACGTTACTCCGGCGGCCGCAGCGCGCCTAGCGCGCAATCGACCGGAGTATCCGGCCGCCGCGCTAGCCCCGGCCGCCGCGCGGGGGCACTCGCCCGGCCGGGCTAGCGCGACGGGCGGGTCGCGTCCCTTGTCTGCTCGAGGCGGCGGATGTCGTTGCGCGGCATGCTGCCCTCGCCGGCGGCGCGGGTCAGGTCGATCG
Organism: Allostellaceae bacterium; assembly: GCA_035507475.1. Classification (GTDB taxonomy): domain Bacteria; phylum Pseudomonadota; class Alphaproteobacteria; order ATCC43930; family CGMCC-115725; genus DATARH01. Next base: position 2,389 of record DATJOB010000407.1, read on the forward strand.
GGTTCGCCTCCGGCCGTGCCGCGGCGCCGCCGTTCGACGCCTCGCCGACCGCGAGCATCATGTGCCGATAGCAGTTGTCGCGCGCCACGGCGTCGAGCCGGTTGAACGTGTGGTCCTGCATGAAGCACAGCTCGAGCGCCTGGCGCTTTCCCGGGTCGCTCGGGTAGATGTCCTCGTAGAGGCTGCGCACCGCGCCCGGATGCGCGGCGGCGAAACCGCCGCCCCCCACGACGATGCCGAGCAGCACCGCCCGTCGCAGCGTCCGCCCCAGCGCCATGTCAATTCCCCCGCGCGATCGGCCGGGACCGGGTAAGGCCGCGGCAGCGCCCGCGGCGAGCGGCGAATCGTCGCATCAATCGTGCCGCGCGCCGTCGGCGACGCCGATAAACCCGGCGATCAGACCAAGGAAGTCGCGCAGCACGATCGGCTTGGCGACGTAGGCGTCGCAGCCGTGGTCGAGCGCCCGCTTCTCGTCGCCGGCCATCGCGAAGGCGGTCACCGCGACCACCGGGATGTCGCGGGTCGCCGGGTCCGCCTTGAGCTGCCGCGTCGCCTCGAGCCCCGAGATGTCGGGCAGCTGCAAATCCATCAGGATCAGGTCGGGATGATGCCGCCGCGCCCAGTCGACCGCCACCGCGCCCTGCGCGGTCGACATCACCGCGTAGCCGTGCGCCTCCAGGACATCGTTGAGCAGCTTCATATTGAGTTCGTTGTCCTCGACGACGAGTACCCGCTTCGCTGCGGGCCGGGGTGGATTTTCACCCATTGTCGGAGGAAGGTCTTGCGTCACGGTAAAGCTTGCCGCCGGATCGGCGAAGGTACCGCGGGCGGAGAAGGGGCCGGCGCAAATTGATCGTTAATTTACTAAAAATCCAGCCCTTTCTTCGGCGCGGCGCAGCCCGGCACCGACGCTGGGCGGCGTCGCTCGCGCTCGCTGCCGGCATCGCCGCGCCGCTCGCCGGCGGCGCGGCCGACCTCGCGGCAAGCGAGGCGGCAAAGCGCGCCGCGCTGATCGCCGCGCTGCCGGCCGACGCAGCGAAGCGCGTCTTCGGGCTGATCGCCGGTCCCTCCTCCGGGCCGCCGCGCTCGATCGGCAAATACGATCGCGGCTGCATCGCCGGCGCGGTGCCGTTGCCGGCCGACGGAGCCACCTGGCAGGTCATGCGCCCGGCGCGCAACCGCGCCTGGGGGAACCCGGTGCTGATCGCCGCGATCGAGCGGCTCGCCGCCGACGCGGCCAAGGCCACCGGCTGGCCGGGCCTCTTGATCGGCGATGTCGGCCAGCCGCGCGGCGGGCCGATGGTCACCGGCCACGCCTCGCACCAGATCGGGCTCGACGCCGACATCTGGCTGCTGCCGATGCCGGAGCGGCGGATGAGCGTCGAGGAGCGCGACAATCTGGCGGCGCCGAGCCTGGTGACCGCGGACGGCAACGGCGTCGACCCGGGGCGCTGGACCCCGGCCTACCGCCAGCTCTACGAGACCGCCGCCCGCCTGCCCGGCCTGGCGCGGATGTTCGTCAACCCGGCGATCAAGCGCCAGCTGTGCCGCGAGGCCGGCGCCGACCGCGACTGGCTGCGCAAGGTGCGGCCGTGGTGGGGCCATGACGACCATTTCCACATCCGGCTCGACTGCCCGGCCGGCCAGACGCAGTGCGAAGACCAGGTCCCGCCGCCGCCCGGCGACGGCTGCGGCAAGGAGCTCGACTGGTGGTTCACCGCGGAGGCGCGCCACCCCAAGCCGGCCCCGCCGGCGCCGCCGCTGCTGGTCAGCCAGCTGCCGCCGGACTGCGCCGCGGTCGCCGCAGCGCCTTGAGGCGCCGGCCGGGTTGCGCGACGATGCGGCAAAGCGCGCCGAGGAGGACGTGATGGATGTCGGCCTTCAGATGGTCTTCGCCAGCTATGGCTGGGATGACGGGATCGGCGACCGGCAGGTGTGGGCCGAGGAATTGCGCCTGGCACGGCTGGCCGACGACCTCGGCTTCGACGTCTTGTGGTCGGTCGAGCACCATTTCTACGACTACTCGTTCTGCCCCGACAATCTGCAGCTGATGAGCTACCTGGCCGGGGTCACGAGCCATGCCGATCTCGGCACCGCCGCGGTGATCCTGCCGTGGCACGACCCGCTGCGCGTCGCCGAGCAGGTGGCGATCCTCGACCATGTCTCGAACGGCCGCTTCCGCTTCGGTATCGGCCGCGGCCTGTCGCGCCGCGAGTTCGGGCATTTCCGCGGCCCCATCGCGATGGACGAATCGCGGGAGCGCTTCGACGAGGCCGCGCCGATGATCCTCGACGCGCTGCGCACCGGCTTTATCGAGGGCAACGGCAAGTTCTACAAGCAGCCCAAGGCGCCGATCCGGCCGAAGCCGGCGAAGAGCTTCGAGGGCCGCGTCTACGCCGTCGCGTCGAGCGAGGATTCGGTCGAGGCCGCGGCGCGGCTCAAGGCGCGGATGGTGATGTTCGCCGACCGCCCCTGGCCGATGCGGCTGCCCCAGATCGAGCGCCACCGGAGCCTCTTCCGGCAGTTCCACGGCGCCGACGCGCCGCCCTTCCTGATCGCCGATTTCTGCATCTGCACGCCGACGGCGGACGGCATCGACGAGCTCGCCCGCCGGCACATGGGCTCGTTCGTCGACAGCAACCTCGAACATTACGAGATCCTGAGCGGCCATTTCAGCCGCATCAAAGGCTACGACGCCTACGCCAAGAAGGCCGAGCTGGCGAAGGAAGCCGGGCGCGACGGCATCGTCGACGCGTTCCTCAAGGCCGCGGTCTACGGCACGCCCGACAAGATCCTGCGCACCCTCGAAGAGCGCCGCGCGGCGGTCGGGGAGTTCGAGCTGTGCACCTCGTTCCGCTTCGGCGGCACGCCCTACCCGCTGGCCGAGCAGTCGCTGCGGCTCTACGCCGAGGAGGTGCTGCCGGTAATCCAGAAATGGGACGCCGCGCCAAAGGCCCGAGACGCGGCGAAATAGGGCGGCTAATGCACCCGGGGCGCCTTGAGCAGCCGGGTGCGGTCGGCCGAGGGCACGCGCACGGTCATCTGGTCCTTGTCGCGCTGCACCTGCAGCACGACCTCGCAGCCGGCCTGGCCGCTCGCCCAGACGCGGCGCCAGAACGAGGCGAGGGTCGAGACCGGGTCGTCGCGCACCGCGAGGATGCGGTCGCCCGGCTTGAGGCCGCTCTTGATCGCCGGTCCGCGCTCCGACATGCCGGCGACGACGACCGCGTTCTCGTCCTCGATCTCGGCGGCGTAGAGCCCGAGCCAGGGCCGCGGCGGCCGGTTCGGCCGGCCATAGGTCATCATGTCGTCGAGGATCGGCGGCAGCAGGTCGATCGGCACCACCATGTTGACGTCGCGCCGCAGCTCTCGGCCGTTCGAGCGCTGCACGTGCAGCGAGCCGATGCCGACGAGGCTGCCGTCGGCGCCGATGAGCCCGGCGCCGCCCCAGAACGGATGCGCCGGCGCGGTGAAGATCGCGCGGTCGAGCAGGTATTCCCAGTGCCCGGCGAATTCCTGGCGGGCCACGACCTGCGCGGCGATCGCATGGCGCCGGCCGCCCTCGGCGGCGATCACCACCTTGTCGCCGGCGCCGACCCTGATCCCGGCGCCGAGCTCGATCGCCGGGATGTTGAGCCGGCCCAGCGCCTGCACCAGCCCGAACCCGGTCTCCTGGTCGTAGCCGATGACCGTCGCCGGCACCGCGCCGCCGACCCCCGAGGTCAGCCAGATGGACTCCGCCTCGGTGATCAGATAGCCGATCGTCAGCACCAGCCCGTCCTTGCGGATCAAGACGCCGCTGCCGGCGCGCTCGGTGCCGAGCGTCGTCGCGGTGAACGCGTCCTCGGGAACCGCGGCCTGCAGACCGACCACGCTGGTCAGCGCCTGGTCGAGATCGAACGCGTAATCGTCCGCCTTGGGCTGAAGCTCGCTCGGTATTTCCCACTCGATGGTACGCGGCATGGCTCGCGGCTCGTCGGTAGCGACTGATCGTCAGTATACGCGATCAGAGTGGCCGAGGGTCTTGTTGTTGTCAAAACCCGGCCGGTGCCGGCCTCTCTTCGGCGTTTTGCCGGGGCCACTTGACAAGCCAAACCCGCTTCCGTATCTAAGCAGCACTCTCATACATAGAGTGCTAATTCGGTCGCCCCAGCGAAAGGTGAGGAGGTTCTACATGGGATTTCGGCCATTGCATGACCGCGTCCTGGTTCGGCGCGTCGATTCCGAGGAGAAGACCGCCGGCGGCATCATCATCCCCGACACGGCCAAGGAAAAGCCGATGGAGGGCAAGGTGGTGTCGTGCGGCCCGGGCGCGCGCGGGGAGGACGGCAAGTTGATCCCGCTCGACGTCAAGGAAGGCGACCGCGTGCTGTTCGGCAAGTGGTCCGGCACCGAGGTCAAGCTCGACGGCGAAGACCTCATCATCATGAAAGAGTCCGACATCATGGGCGTCATCGCCTGATAGCGAACGAGGGAAGAAAATGGCTGCAAAGGAAGTCAAGTTCCATTCCGACGCCCGCGACCGGATGCTGCGCGGCGTCAACATCCTCGCCGACGCGGTCAAGGTGACGCTGGGGCCGAAGGGCCGCAACGTCGTGCTCGACAAGTCGTTCGGCGCGCCGCGCATCACCAAGGACGGCGTCACCGTCGCCAAGGAGATCGAGCTCGCCGACAAGTTCGAGAACATGGGCGCGCAGATGGTCCGCGAGGTCGCCTCGAAGACCAACGACCAGGCCGGCGACGGCACCACCACCGCGACCGTGCTGGCCCAGGCCATCGTCCGCGAGGGCGCCAAGGCGGTGGCCGCCGGCATGAACCCGATGGATCTGAAGCGCGGTGTCGACATCGCGGTCGAGGCCGTCGTCGCCCATCTCAAGACCCAGTCGAAGAAGATCTCGACCAACGAGGAAATCGCCCAGGTCGGCACCATCGCCGCCAACGGCGAGCGCGACATCGGCCAGATGATCGCCCAGGCGATGCAGAAGGTCGGCAACGAGGGCGTCATCACGGTCGAAGAGGCGAAGAGCCTCGAGACCGAGCTCGACGTGGTCGAGGGCATGCAGTTCGACCGCGGCTATCTCTCGCCGTATTTCGTGACCAACGCCGAGAAGATGCTGGCCGAGCTCGAGAACGTCTATGTGCTCATCCACGAGAAGAAGCTCTCGGGCCTGCAGGCCATGCTGCCGGTGCTCGAGTCGGTGGTGCAGAGCGGGCGTCCGCTGCTGATCATCGCCGAGGACGTCGAGGGCGAGGCGCTGGCGACCCTGGTCGTCAACAAGCTGCGCGGCGGGCTCAAGGTCGCCGCGGTCAAGGCCCCGGGCTTCGGCGATCGCCGCAAGGCGATGCTCGAGGACATCGCCATCCTGACCGGCGGTCAGGTGATCAGCGAGGACCTCGGCATCAAGCTCGAGAACGTGACGCTCGACATGCTCGGCCAGTCGAAGAAGGTGCGGATCGAGAAGGAGAACACCACGATCATCGACGGCGCCGGCAAGAAGGACGACATCCTCGGCCGCTGCAACCAGATCCGCCAGCAGATCGAGGAGACCACCTCCGACTACGACCGTGAGAAGCTGCAGGAGCGGCTGGCCAAGCTCGCCGGCGGCGTCGCGGTGATCCGCGTCGGCGGCTCGACCGAGGTCGAGGTGAAGGAGAAGAAGGACCGTGTCGACGACGCGATGCACGCGACGCGCGCCGCGGTCGAGGAGGGCGTCGTCGCCGGCGGCGGCGCGGCCCTGCTCTACGCCTCGAAGGCGCTCGACAGCCTGACCCCGAGCAACAACGACCAGAAGGTCGGCATCGACATCGTCCGCCGCGCGCTGCAGGCGCCGGTGCGGCAGATCGTCGAGAACTCGGGCAGCGACGGCTCGATCGTCGTCGGCAAGCTCCTCGAGAGCAAGGACAGCGCCTACGGCTACGACGCGCAGAAAGGCGAGTTCACCAATATGGTCCAGGCCGGCATCATCGACCCGACCAAGGTGGTGCGCCACGCGCTGCAGGATGCCGCGTCGGTCGCCGGTCTCCTGATCACGACCGAGGCGATGGTCGCCGAGAAGCCCGAGCCGAAAGCGGCGCCGGCGATGCCGCCCGGCGGCGGCATGGGCGGGATGGACTTCTAGGTCCGACCGATCGGCCTCGCACCAAAAGCTGCCGGCCCGTGGCGACGCGGGCCGGCGGTTTTTTGTGCGGCCGGCGCCGCCCGACGCAACCCTGCAAACCGGTCGCACATCCTTGTCAGGGCGCGGCGCGCCTCCCATACTGAGCCCATGAGACGCGTCGCCATCGACCCGATCCTCGCGGCGGAGCCACACCCGCCGGAGCGGCCGTGCGACCACCCCGGCTGCGAGGCAGGCGGCGACTACCGCGCGCCCCGGTCGCGGCTCGACCTGCACCACTATTACTGGTTCTGCCTCGACCACGTACGCGGCTACAACGCCGCCTGGAACTATTACGCCGGGATGAGCGAAGGCGAGATCGAGGACGAGATCCGCCGCGACACGGTCTGGCAGCGGCCGAGCTGGAAGCTCGGCCAGCGCCACGGCCCGGCCTACGAGGCGCGGATGCGCGACCCGTTCGGCGTCTACGGCCGGCAGGACGGCAAGGAGGGCGCCGGTCGGCGCCCCGGCTCCGACGCTGCGGCGCGCGCCGCCTCGGCACGCGAACAGGCGCTCGCGGTGTTCGACATGGACCCGCCGTTCACCGCGACGACGCTCAAGGCCCGTTACAAGGTGCTGGTCAAATTGCACCATCCAGACGCCCATGGCGGCGACAAGCAGGCGGAGGAAAAGCTGAAGATCATCAACCAGGCCTACAGCACATTGAAAGCCAGCTACTCCGCTTGAATCCGCCGCCGAAGGATCAGTCGCCCGCTTCCGCATCAACCCAGAAAGTCCGACCAGAATGGCCACCGTTCAACAGACGGAACTTCCCGTCACGCCCACCGGAATGCCCGACATCAAGGTGTCGGTGCGCCAGACCTTCGGGATCGACAGCGATCTCGAAGTGCCCGCCTTCAGCCAGCCGAGCGAGCATGTGCCCGATCACGACGAGGCCTACCGCTTCGACCACGACACGACGCTCGCGATCCTCGCCGGTTTCGCCTTCAACCGCCGGGTGATGATCTGCGGCTATCACGGGACCGGCAAGTCGACCCATGTCGAACAGGTCGCCTCGCGGCTCAACTGGCCCTGCATCCGCGTCAACCTCGACAGCCACATCAGCCGCATCGACCTGATCGGCAAGGACGCGATCGTGCTGCGCGACAACAAGCAGGTGACCGAGTTCCGCGAGGGCATCCTGCCCTGGGCGCTGCAGCACCCGGTGGCGCTGTGCTTCGACGAATACGATGCCGGCCGCCCGGATGTGATGTTCGTGATCCAGCGCGTGCTCGAGGTCGAGGGCAAGCTCACCCTCCTCGACCAGAACCGCGTCATCCGGCCGCATCGGGGCTTCCGCCTGTTTTCGACCGCCAACACGGTCGGACTGGGCGATACCACCGGCCTCTATCACGGCACACAGCAAATCAACCAGGGCCAGATGGACCGCTGGAGCATCGTCTCGACGCTCAACTATCTGCCGCATGACGCCGAGGTGAACATCGTCCTCTCCAAGGTGCCGTATTACGACAACGAGGACGGCCGCCGCATGGTGAAGGCGATGGTGGCGCTGGCCGA
>DATJOB010000408.1:0-4570 GCA_035507475.1 Allostellaceae bacterium
CGGGATGCCGACGACGGTGCCGATCAGCGCCGCCATCAGCCCGCCGGCCGGCAGCGCGACCCAGAACGGCGCGTTGAGGTGGACGACGAGGTTGGCCGCGGTATAGGCGCCGACCGACATGAACGCGCCGGCGCCGATCGAGATCTGCCCGGTGTAGCCGACCAGGATGTTGAGCCCGAGCGCGCCGACGATCGCGATCAGGATCAGGTTGAGGACCGAGATCGGATAGGACCCCCAGGTCAGCGGCACGAGGACGACGAACAGCGCCGCCAGCGCCGCGACCGCCCAGCGTGCGACCGGCAGCGGGTAGAGCGCCATGTCGGCGGCGTAGCTGGTCTTGAAGACGCCGGCCTCGCGGTGGAACATCGCCCGCGCCCCGCCTAGACGCGCTCGATGCGGCGGCGCCCGAAAATCCCTTCGGGACGCACCATCAGGACGACGATCATCAGCAGATAGGGCACGAAATCCTTGGTCCCGCCGCCGACCAGCGGGTCGAAATAGCCGGCGGCGAGGTTCTCGACGATGCCGACGATGAGCCCGCCGACGACCGCGCCGATGATCGAATCGAGACCGCCGAGGATCACCACCGGGAATACCTTGAGGCCGACCAGCGCGAGCTGGTTGTCGACCCCGAGCATCGCGCCCCAGACGATGCCGCCCAAGGCCGAGACCACCCCCGCCATCGCCCAGGCGAAGGCGAAATAGCGACGCACGTTGATGCCCATCGCCATCGCCACCTGCTGGCTGTCGGCGACGGCGCGCATCGCAATGCCGGTGCGGCTCTTGAGGAAGAACCAGGTGAAGGCGGCGAGAAAGACGAGGCTGACCGCCGCGCCGACCACCTCGACCGGCGGCAGCGTCACCGGGCCGAGCGGGATCGGGTCGTCGGGGATCGGCATCGCGATATTGCGGGTGCCGGCGCCGAAGGCGAGCACGGCGCTGCCGCGCAGCACCGCCGCCAGACCGATCGTCGCCATCACCACGGCGATGATCGGCCGGCCGATCAGCGGCCGCAGCACCACCCGTTCGAGCGCGAAGCCGAGCGCCACCATGCCGGCGAGCGAAAGCAGCGCCGCGACCCAGAACGGCGCCCCGGCGAACTCGGCCGCGCCGGCGGCGATGAAGCCGGCGAACATGACGAACTCGCCCTGCGCGAAGTTGATCGCGTCGGTCGCCTTGTAGATCAGCACGAAACCGAGCGCGATCAGCGCGTACATCAACCCGATCATCACCCCGTTGGTCAGCAGATAGAGGGTGAATTGCAGGTCGAAATCAGGCATGCGCCGACCCGCGTCGGAGCGCGGCATGAGCGGGCGCGACCCGGCCGGCCCTGGCCCCCCGGATCGGGGCCGGCGGCGACGGGCGAGCCTGGGCGCGCCGGCGCATGATCCTCACTGCGCCGCCGCGGTCGCGGCCGCGGCGCGGAGCGGCGGGGCGATGTCGGCGGCCGGCTCGGCGTCCTCGACATCGCTGACCGCGAGCGTCGAGCGCAGCACCGCCTTGCGCCCGTCCTCATAGGTGATCTCGGCGGCGAGCTCGACCGCGGCGAGCCCGTCATAGAGCGCGGCGACGACGCCGGCGTATTTCTCGGCGATGAAGCCGCGCCGGATCTTGCGGGTGCGGGTGATCTCGTCGTCGTCGGCGTCGAATTCCTTGTTGAGCACGAGGAAGCGCCGCACCTGCGCCGCCGCCGGCAGCATCCGGTTGCACTTGCGGATTTCGTCGCGCACCAGGTCGATGACCTCGGCGCGGCCGCACAGGTCCTGGAACGAGGTGTAGGCGAGGTTGCGCCGCTCGGCCCAGTTGCCGACGGTGCTGGGATCGATCGCGACGAGCGCGGCGACAAACGGCCGGCCGTCGCCGAACGCCACCGCCTCGCCGATAAACGGGCTGAACTTGAGCTTGTTCTCGACGAATTGCGGCGCAAACGCGGTGCCGTCGGCGAGTTTCCCGACATCGCGCGCCCGGTCGATGATCACGATGTGGCCGCGCTTGTCGAGGAAGCCGGCGTCGCCCGTGCGCAGCCACCCGTCCTCGGTCAGCGCCGCCCGGGTCGCCTCGTCCTGCTTGTAGTAGCCGCGGAACACCGCGGCCGAGCGGACCTGGACCTCGCCATTCTCGGCGATCCGCACCTCGGTCCCGGCGAAGGCGCGCCCGACCGTGTCCGGGTCGACCTCGCCGTCGGCCTGCACCGAGCACAGCCCGGCAAGCTCGGTCGCGCCGTAGACCTGCTTGAGGTTGACGCCGACCGCGCGGAAGAAGCGGAACGTGTCGGCGCCGAGCGGCGCGCCGCCGGTATAGACCCGGCGCGCGCGGCGCAGCCCGAGCTGGTCGCGCAGCGGGGCGTAGACCACGGCCTCCCCGAGCGCGAGCCCGAGACGCAGGCCGAACGGCACGCTCTCACCGGCGCCGCGCCGCGCCTCGGCGCGCTCGGCGATGTTGCGGAAGAGGGCGAAGAGGCGGCGCTTCACCGGGCTCGCGTCGCCCGCGCGCACCAGCACCGCGGTCAGCGTGTTCTCCCAGAAGCGCGGCGGCGCCAGCGCGATGGTCGGTCCCAATTCGCGCAGGTCGCGCAGCAGGGTCTCCGGCTTTTCCGGGTAGTCGCAGGTAAAGCCGACCTGCAGATGCAGCGCGATCGCGAACAGCGAATTGCCGATCCACGCCATCGGCAGATAGGCGAGGAAATCGTCGCTCGCGCGGATGTCCTCGGCCGCCGCGAGCGCGCTCGCCGCGCTCAACAGGTTGGCGTGCGACAGCATCACCCCCTTCGGCCGCGAGGTGGTGCCCGAGGTGTAGGAGAACAGGCACAGATCGTCCGGCTTGGCGGCCGCGATCGTCGCTTCGACATGGCCCGGATGCGCGGCGCCGAAGGCCCGCCCGGCCTCCTGCACCGCGCCGAACGCGGCGAGGATCGGCTCGTCGTAATCGGCGAGCCCGCGCGCGTCGTCGTAGATCACGCGCTTCAGCCGCGGCAACCGGTCCTTGACGGCGAGCACCTTGTCGACCTGCTCCTGGTCCTCGGCGACGACGACCGAGACCTCGGCATGGTCGAGCACATAGGCGAGTTCGGCGGCGATCGCGTCCTGGTAGGCGGGCACCGCGATCCCGCCGAGCGCCATCGCCGCGAGCTGCGCGAAATAGAGCCGCGGCCGGTTCTCGCCGATCACCGCCAGCTTGTCGCCGGGGCCGAACCCGGCCGCCGCCAGCCCGAGCGCGAAGTCGCGCGTCTCGTCCCAGTAGCGCTGCCAGCTATAGGGCTGCCAGATGCCGCGGTCCTTCTCGCGCATCGCCGCGCGTCTCGCCAGCGTCGCGGCGTTGTTCTGCAGCAGCCGCCCCACGGTCGGCGCCGCGGGCGGCGCCACGGTCACAGCGGTCTCGCCGCTCATGCCGCTTTCGGGCTCCCCGCCTGGGCGGCGTGATGACCGGCGCCGAGATAGGCGTCGACCACCGCCGGGTCGTTCTGCACCTCGGCCGGGGTGCCTTCGGCGATCTTGCGGCCGCGGTCGAACACGTTGACCCGTTGCGAGATGTCCATCACCACCGTCATGTCGTGCTCGATCAGGATGATCGTCGTGCCCCAATGGCGGTTCACGTCGAGGACGTAGCGCGCCATGTCCTCCTTTTCTTCCTGGTTCATCCCGCCCATCGGCTCGTCGAGCAGCAGGAGCTTGGGATCGAGCGCCAGCGCCCGGCCGAGCTCGACGCGCTTGCGCAGCCCATAGGCAAGGCCGGCGACCTGCTGTTTGCGCAGGTCTTCGAGCTCGAGGAATTCGATCAGCTCCTCGCAGCGCGCGCGGTGGGCGACCTCCTCGCGCTGCGCCAGCCCCCAATAGACGAGCGAGGACAGCACCCCCGAGCGCATGTGCACGTGGCGGCCGAGCATGATGTTGTCGAGCACCGTCATGCCGGCGAAGAGCGCGATGTTCTGAAAGGTGCGGGCGATGCCGAGCGCGGCGATTTCGGCCGGCCGGCGATGCGTTATGTCGTGCCCCTCGAAGACGATCGAGCCGGTGTCGGGCTTGTAGAAGCCGCTCACCATGTTGAGCAGCGAGGTCTTGCCGGCGCCGTTCGGGCCGATGATCGAGACGATCTGGCCGCGATCGACGGCGATCGAGACATCCTCGACCGCGCGCACACCGCCGAAGCGCTTCGAAACGCCCACCGCGGCCAACTGAAGCCGCTCGGCGCTCGTCTCCGGTGCTGTCGCGGCGGCGACCATAAAGGTTCTGATCCTCCCCTGACTACGCATGCGCGTTCGTTATGGCCGGCATGATGCGGATGAGATTGCGATAAAGCAACAAGCGCCGGTTTGTCGCGTCGCGCTGCGGCTTGCTGTCGCACAGCCGGCGTGGAACGATGCGGGCGATGGATGGCGCCCCCCTTCCGACGACGGTGCTGACCGGGTTTCTCGGCAGCGGCAAGACGACATTCCTGCGCCGCGCGCTCGCCGATCCCGGCTTCACCGACACCGCGGTCGTGGTCAACGAGATCGGCGCGGTGGCGATCGACCACCATCTCGTCGATTTTGTCGAGGGCGCGGTGCTGGAGCTGCCGGGCGGCTGCCTGTGCT
>DATJOB010000409.1:0-2285 GCA_035507475.1 Allostellaceae bacterium
CGCCGCGCAGGATGCCGAAGGCCTCGCGCGCCATCAGGAAGTCGCCGCGATGGTCGAGCTTCAGGACGAGGATGCGGGCGATCGCGCGGCGGTCCGGGGCGATCGTCCGGTGGCGCGGCGGCGGCGTCGGATCGAGCGGCACGTAGCGGGTCGGTTCGAGCGCGTCCACCGTCTGGGTCTCGTCGGCGCCCAGCGCGTCGCGCCAGGCCGGCCGCGCGATCTTCTCGATGGCGAGCACGATCTCGTGGCCGCCGGCCGGCGGCCGCTCGATGCGCGCGGCGTAGTCGTGCCCGACGTCGTGGTCGGCCAGCAAGCGCACGCGGAACTCGCTCGGGTCAACCGCCTCCTCGATCTCGGCGAGCAGCGTGCTCGGCGTGTAGAAGCGCAGATGCCCCGGATCGATGCGCGACGGCGGCTGCCACTTGCGCTCGAGCAGGAACTGGTGCGGCACGGTCACGATGAGGTGGCCGCCGACCGATAGCCTGTCGAAGCAGCGTCCGAGCAGCCCGCGATAGTCAGCGACCCGCTGCAGGACGTCGTGCAGCACGATGCAGCGCCGCGGCGCGACGGCCTCGAGGGATCGCGCGACGGCATCAGGCTCGAATGCCGCCGGATCGAGGTCGATCGTCGCGGCCGCTGCGATCAGCGGCGCCCGATCGCCCAGTGCCTCGCGCCCCTCGCGCACCCGCACCTCGAGCCCGTCGGGGCTCGCGAGCGCCTGCGCCAAAACCGGGTGGCGCAACATGAAGTCCCTGAGCCGCGCAGCGGGCCCGACGTCGTCGTCGGCGCTCACGAGGCGCGCGTGCCGACGGGCGTCATCGCTCCAGCACCCCGAGCGCCGCGCTCACGACCATCTCGGGCGTGATCGTGCCCAGGCACGCATTGTCGCCCCGCTCGCATTCCCAGTAGGTCTTGCCCGATTGGCGGATGTCGCAGCCGTAGCACGGGATGTCGGGCTCGATCGCGATGAAGCCCTGGCCGAGTACGCCGTTGCGGTACGGCAGATAGCGATCGGCGCTCGTGATGGTCGGCATGAAGATCGTCGTCGTCGGCGTCGCGGCGGACAGCGCGATCAGGCCCGAGGGGCTGGCGATCAGCAGCCGGCATCCGGCGATCACGCCGGCCTGCTGCTCGAGGGTCAGCCGCTCGCGCGTGTCCACGAGGTTGGCCGGGTCGATCTCGGCCGGGGTGAAGTCCGCTTCGCGGCCGAGCACCACGAGCTGGAAGCCGCGCGCCTGCAGGACCTTGCCGATCGCGGTCCACCAGCTGGTCGGGAACATCCGGCTCGGCCATGTCTTGGCCAAGTGGACGCCGACGGCGCGCGGCCAGTCGATCGTCAGATCGGCCGGCAGCCGCGGCGGGTCTTCGTAAGGGAACACGATCTCGCGTGCGTAGCCGGCGCCGTCGTCGCCGAACGCGACCTGCATCAAGGCGTGGAGCTGATGCAGCGCTCGACGGTTCTCGTAGGCCATGTCGAGATCGATTACGCGGTCGACGCGCATCGGCACCGGATCGTCGGCGTTGAAGATGCCCGCGACGTCGGGGTTGCGCCGATAGACGTCGGGATGGCCGGTCTGGACGTAGATCAACGCGTCGGGCTCTTGGCGGCGCAGCCGAGCGACGATCGGCGTCGTGTAGAGCACGTCGCCGAGAGCCGCACGGCGTTTGACCAGAACCCGGGGCCCGCGTGCCCGACGCCTGGACAGGAAGCGGGCGAGCCTCCCCATCATGGTAGAACGCCCTCCCTCCAGCCCCGACACTCCGGAGCGCCTCGATCGTCCGAGAATCGCCGCCCGCGCGCGGATGGCGGAGTGGCGGGCGCATAAGAGCAGCCGGCCCCATCGCACGCAAGCCGCGCCACGTCTGTCACGCGCGCCACGACGGCGGCGTCCGCCGGCACGGCGTGATGCGGGCGGCAAACTCGCTGCGCAGGAGATGGGGGCTGAGGAAGGGGTCGTCATCCAGCCAAGGTCCCCAGGTCCGGCGGAGGTAGGCCTGCTCCCGTTGCGCGCGCGCCGCCTTCGCGCCGGTCTCGTCGGCGCCGCGGGTCGACAGCTCGGCGTGCACCAGGCGGGCGTGCGGCGTCCAGACGACGCGGTAGCCGAGTTCGCGCAGGCGCAGGCACAGATCGACGTCGTTGAAGGCGACCGGCAGATTCTCCGCATCGAACCCGCCGGCTTCGAGGAACACGTCGCGGCGGATCGCGAGGCACGCGGCGGTGACCGCAAGGACGTTGCGGGCGAGCATGGCCTGGCCGAGATAGCCGGCATCGCCGGGTTCGGCGA
>DATJOB010000410.1:0-3319 GCA_035507475.1 Allostellaceae bacterium
ACCAGGGCGAGCACGACAACGCGCCGCTCATCGCCGAGCTGCTGGCGCTGCGCCAGGTGTGGGAGCCGGCCAAGCACCGCGCCGCCGAGGAGCGCGCCGAGCTGGCGGCGATGGCGCGGACCGACGGGCTCAACGCGCCGATCGAGCAATGGGATTGGCGCTATTACGCCGAGAAGGTCCGCGCCGCGAAATACGACCTCGATGAAAGCGAGGTGAAGCCGTATTTCGTGCTCGACAACATGGTCGCGGCGCTATTCGACACGGCCGCCCGCCTGTTCGGGCTCAGCTTTGTGCCGCGCCAGGATTGCCCGGTCTATCATCCCGATGTCCGCGTCTACGAGGTGCGCGGCGGGGACGGCCGCACGGTCGGCCTGTTCCTGCACGATAATTTCGCCCGCGCCGGCAAGCGCTCCGGCGCCTGGATGTCGAGCTATCGCGACCAGGAATCGCTCGACGGCGAGGTGCTGCCGATCGTCGTCAACAACAACAATTTCGCCAAGGGCGACCCGACCCTCCTGTCGTTCGACGACGCGCGCACGCTGTTCCACGAATTCGGCCACGCGCTGCACGGCCTCTTGTCGCGGGTACGCTACCGCTCGCAATCGGGCACCGCGGTGCTGCGCGACTTCGTCGAGTTCCCGTCGCAGATCATGGAGCACTGGGCGCAGGCGCCGGAGGTGCTGCGCCGCTACGCCCGGCACTACCGGACCGGCGAGCCGCTGCCCGAGGCGCTGCTCGACAAGCTCCTCGCCGCGCGCAATTTCAACCAGGGGTTCGCGACGGTCGAATACACCGCCTGCGCGATGCTCGACCTCGAGCTGCACGCGCGCAGCGACGATGCGCCGCTCGACATCGCCGAGGTCGAGCGCGATTTCCTTGGCCGCGTCGGCATGCCGGCCGAGATCGGGCTGCGCCATCGGCCGGCGCATTTCCTGCACCTCTTCGACGGCGCCGGCTATGCCGCCGGGTATTACGCCTATATGTGGGCCGAGGTGCTGGAGGCCGACGGCTTCGCCGCCTTCGCCGAGCGCGGCGACGTCTTCGACCCGGCGCTGGCCGCCCGGCTCAAGGCGATCTACAGCGCCGGCGACACGGTCGAACCGATGACGCTCTACCGCGCGTTCCGCGGCCGCGAGCCGCGGATCGACGCGCTTCTCGCGCAGCGCGACCTCAACCGCTAGTATCGCCCGCGCGGGGAGGCGGCGGCACGGGACCGCCGCGCGCGACGGAGCGCCGCGATGGCGAAGCGGCCGGGGGCGAAGCGCCGCGTCATCGGCGTGGTGTCGCAGAAAGGCGGCGTCGGCAAGTCGACGCTGTGCCAGCTGATCGCGCGCGAGGCCGCGGCGCAGGGCCGGCCGACCAAGATCCTCGATTTCGACACCAAGCAGATGAGCTCGACCGATTGGGTGCGCGAGCGGCTGCAGCGCGACATCGAGCCGGCGGTCGAGGCCGAGCCGGCGAAGGACGTCGCCAAGGCACTGAAGCTCAACCGCGACTACGGCCTGGTCGTGCTCGACGGCGCGCCCGGCAGCCCCAAGCGGACCGCCGCGCTGGTGCCGCAATGCGACCTCGTCGTGCTGCCGACCGGCGCCTCGCGCGCCGACCTCGTGCCGACCCTCGCGCTGGCGCGCCGGATCGCGGCGATGGATCACGCCGCCGACGGTCCGCTCTTCGCGCTCTGCCGCATCCTGACCGCGGCCGAGGCGGCCGAGGCGCGCGCCGCGATCGCCGCGGCCGGGTTCGCGATCCTCGACGGCGAGCTGATCGAGCGCGCCGCCTACCGCCAGGCGCAGAATTTCGGCCGCAGCGCCAGCGAGACCGCGTTTCCCACGCTCAACGCGCGGGCCCGCGCGCTCGCCCGCGCGATCCTCGACCGGCTGGGTTAATCGCTCACCGCCGGCGCGTGGTAGTCAGCCTCGCTGACCGGTTCGGACCAGGTCGTGCCGTTCCCGGCATCGTCGACCTCCATCATCGCCAGATGGGCGAAAAACCGATCGGGCGCGGCCCCGTGCCAGTGCATGGTATCGGGCGGGATCAGCACCGTGTCGCCCGGCTCCAGCACCCGCGGCGCCTCGCCCTTGAAGCAGATGCGGCCGATCCCGGCGGTGCAATAGAGCACCTGGCCGACCGGATGGCTGTGCCAGGTGGTGCGCCCGCCGGGGTTGAAATTGTACATCGTCGCGCGCAGCCGCGACGGCGCAGCCTCGACGACCACCGTGTCGCCCCACACCACGCCGGTCGAGCTGCTGGGCGGCGCCTGCCATGTCGGCCGCGCCCCCGCCCGGATCACCCCCTTCGCCCGCATCCCCATCCTCCTGCGCAAAACCCAGGCCGGCTACCCCCGCAGCCGGACCGTCGGCAGCTCGGCCGGCACGACGAGATTGCAGCCGGTGGCGGCCCGCACCTCGTCGAGCGACAGGCCGGGCGCGATCTCCTTGAGCGCCATTCCCTCGGCGGTGATCTCGAAGAGCCCGTAATTGGTCACCACCAGCTTGACGACGCCACGCGCGGTCACCGGGATCGCGCAGCGCTCGACGAGGCGCGGGCGGCCGCCGCGCGTCACATGCTCCATCGCGACGAAGACCCGCCGGGCGCAGGCGGCGAGGTCCATCGCGCCGCCGATGCCGCCGCCCTTCTGCCCGGCCATCTTCCAGTTGGCGAAATCGCCGTTCTCGGCGACCTCGTAGGCGCCGAGGACGGTGACGTCGATGCGCCCGGCGCGGATCATGCCGAACGCGTCGGCATGGTGGACGATAGCCGCCGCGGGCTTCAGCGTCACGTGCTGGCCGCCGGCGTTGACGAGGTGCAAATCCTCGCGTCCCGCCCCGGTCAGCGGGCCGTAGCCGACGACGCCGTTCTCGGAGTGGAAGACGATCGCCTTGTCGGCGAAGTCGAAGTTCGAGCAGAGCGTCGGGATGCCGATCCCGAGATTGACCACCCAGCCATCCGCGAACTCCATCGCCAGCCGGTCGCACATCTGCTGCCGGGTGAGGCCTTTCGCGTCGCTCATGGCAGAAACCTCTCACCGCAAAGGTCGCAAAGGATGCGCGAAGGTAGCAGAGCCTCAGGTACCATTGACCATCCTCACGATCCCGTCACGCGTCCTTTGCGGTAAGGGTTTGCTATCTGGTCGAGCCGGCCAACGCCGCGTTGCGGGCGGCGACCTCGGCCGGGCGCATCGGCCACCAGCCCTCGGGCGCGGGCGGGATCCTGACGAGGCGGTGGACGAAAATGCCGGCGAGATGCACGTCGTCGGGGTCGATCGCGCCGGCCGGCAGGATCTCCTCCTCGACCTCGACGATCGTCACCCGCGCCGCCA
>DATJOB010000411.1:0-5026 GCA_035507475.1 Allostellaceae bacterium
TGCACTGGCCTTGGGCGTCGTAGAGCCAGCCGTGGTAGCAGCAGCGGAGGCCCTCCTCCTCGATGCGGCCCCATTCGAGCGAGGCACCGCGATGCGCGCAATGCGGCTCCAACGCCCCGACGCGCCCCTTCTTGTCGCGAAAGACGACGATCTCCTCGCCGAGCAACTTGACCTTCTTCGGCAGGTCCTTGAGCTCGTCGGACGGACAGACCGGCTGCCAATAGCGGCGCAACAGCTCGCCCATCGGGCTCCCGGCCTCGACACAGGTGAGCTCGTAATCGGGTGGCGGCGTCTGCCGCCCGTAGGCTGACTTCATCGGCGGTCTCCGGCTTCGCCGCCGACGATAACCGATGCCGACGGGGCGATGAAGCCGCCCGGTGCGGCCTCAGGCGGCGCTCAGAAGGTCTTGTAGCACTCGCGGCCGTGGCCGTTGAGCTTGACCTCCTCGCAATCGACCGACGCCGCCTCGCCGTCCGGCGTCAGCTGGATCATGTAGGCGCGCCCGCCGGCGCATTGCACGCTCCAATACGCATAGCCCTTGGCCGCGCCCTGCTTGGTCATGCCCATCATGAACGGATGCGTGCCGATGCAGGACGGGCCGACATAGCCGGCGAGCTTGGCCGCCTGCTCGGTCGGATTGTCGCGCACCAGCTCGTCGTTATAGGGGTTGAGGGAGGCGGCGGCGTTCTGGCCGCGCGCCGGGCCGCCGCTTGCCGCTGCCAGCGCCGCGCCGAGCGCGGCACCGAAAACCAAGGTGCGTCGCCTCAGATCCTGATCCATGGCCACGCTCCGTTTTGGCAGTGCACCGGACCGGGCGGTCGAACTGGCCGATCGCCCCCGCACGGCACCGCCGCAGCATAGCAACCCACCGGCCGCGACACAAAACCGGGCACCGTCATCCCGCCTGTTGCGCCGCCGGCGGTTAACCACGATCGCCGGTTGACGCACCGAATCGATTCAATTTTAAATGTTTTGCAGCGAACGACAAATGAACGGCACAGCTATCGCCATCGGTTATTGACCGTGACCGGTAGCCGGCGTCAGAGGTCTGAATCGTTTAAATAAACTTCAGAGAACGGGCAAGTCAAACCAGGGCAAGCAGGCGGCAACGAGGCGCAAGGAGCGGCGATGAGCGGGGCACTGGCCGGACTAGTCATCTTGGCCATCGGCGACAGCCAGATGATGAACATGATGACGACGCTGCACAACAGCCTGGAGAGCGCGGGGGCGGTCGTCCACACCTATGCGATGTGCGGCGCCACCGCCGCCGACTGGATCTACAAGTCGACCGTCGCATCGTGCGGGCGCGGCGAACGGCACGACAAGGGTCCGGTGCTGCTGGAGAACCAAAAGACCGAGCCGACATACGTGCTCTCCGACCTGATCGCGCAAAACCACCCGAACCTGATCCTCGTCGAACTCGGCGACACGATGGCCGGATACGGCCTCGCGCAGATCGAGCGGCAGTGGGTCGTCGAGCAGGTGCGCGCGCTGACCGGGCGGATCACCGCGAGCAATATCGCCTGCGACTGGGTCGGGCCGATGTGGGGCCAGCTGCAGCCGCCCTACCAGAAGTCGGATGCGCGGGTGCGCGAGATTTCGCAGCTGCTGTCGCAGATCGTGTCGCCCTGCCGCTACATCGATTCGACGGCATTCGCCCGGCCGGGGGAATGGCCGACGAGGGACGGCACGCATCTGCAGCCCGACGGCTACCGGCACTGGGCGGTCGACATCACCGACGCGGTCGTCCGGCTGCGGCCGCAGGCGGCGCTGAGCTCGCGCTGAGCGGCGCCGGCGCCTATCGTGGATGAACATCGGGGCCGGGATGCCGGGCGTGGCTGAGACGCTGACAGAGGAGCCGAACGGCAGGGCCGCGGCGATCGCGGCGAAGAAGGCGTGGCGCGACCATGTTTCAGGCGGCGAGGCAACGCCCCCGGCGCTGCGCCTCGGCCTCGCCGCGAGCTTCACCGCCGAGCCGCTCGTGCCGTTCATCGGCGCGGCGCTGCTCGTCGAGGCGACGCCGGCCGGGTTCGCCCTCGCGCCCTACAACCAGCTGTTCCAGACCTGCCTCGATCCCGCCGCGAGCCTCGGCGGCGCCTGCGACGCGATCGTGCTGCTGTGGCGCCTCGAAGACCTGATGCTCGACGAACTCGCCGCGGCCGCGCGCGGCGAGCGCGCCGCGATCGAGCAAGCGCGGCAGAAGGCCGCCGCGCTGGCCGGCGCGATCCGCCAGCTGCGCGCCGGCTTTGCCGGCATGGTCGCGGTGGGCGTGCCGCCCTACCCGACGGGGATCGCCGGCGGCGCGCTGGCGCTCGACAATCCCGGCGGCGTCGGCGCGCTGCACCGCGCCGTGGCCGCCGCCTTCGTCGACGAGGTCGGGGCGATCGAGGGGGTGCGGCTCGTCGATCTCGACGCGGTGCAGCGCCAGGTCGGGCTCGCCGCGTCGTTCGAGCCGCGGCACTGGTATCTCTACCGCCAGCCGTTCAGCGACCTGTTCCTGCACGCCGCCGGCCGCCAGATCGCGCGTCTCGTCATGGCGGCGCGCCGCCCGGCCAAGAAATGCATCGTGCTCGACGCCGACAACACGCTGTGGGGCGGGGTCGTCGGCGAGGACGGGATCGACGGCATCCAGATCGGCGACGAGTTCCCCGGCTCGGCCTATCGCGATTTCCAGAAGCTGCTGCTCGGCTGGCGCGAACAGGGCCTGCTCCTGGCGCTCGCCAGCAAGAACAACGAGGCCGATGTATGGGAGGTGTTCGAGCGGCATAGCGGCATGGTGCTGCGCCGCGAGCACCTCTCGGCCTGGCAGATCAACTGGCTACCGAAGGCGCAGAACATTCCCCTCATCGCACGGGCGCTCAACATCGGCACCGACAGCCTGGTCTTCATCGACGACAACCCGATGGAGATCGCCTACATGCGCGAAGCGCGGCCCGAGGTGACGAGCATCCTGTTGCCCGAGGAGCCGGCCGAGATCGTCGCGCGCCTGCAGAGGCTGACGCTGTTCGACCAGCTCGACATCACCGACGAGGACCGCAAGCGCGCCGACATGATGCGCGCCGAGCGCGACCGTGCCGAGCTCGGCGCCCAGGTCGATCATGCCGGGTTCCTCAAGGCGCTCGACCTCAAGATCGACCTGTTCCGGGCGCAGACCGAGGATCTCGGCCGCATCGCCCAGCTCATCAACAAGACCAACCAGTTCAACCTGACGACCCGGCGCCGCACCCTCGACGAGGTGCGCGCGCTCGCCGCCTCGCCGGATTATCGGCTCTACGGCCTGCGCGTCGCCGACCGGTTCGGCGAATACGGCCTCACCGGGGTGATCGTCGCGGCGCTGTCCCCCGACCGGCGGCGCTGGACGCTCGACACGCTGCTCTTGAGCTGCCGCGTGCTCGGGCGCGGGGTCGAGACCGCGCTCATCGGCGCGCTGGCCGAGGACGCGCGCGGCGACGGGGCGGCGGAGTTCGTCGGCTGCTTCATCCCGACCGCGAAAAACGCGCTGGCGGCTTCGTTCCTTGCCGATCAGGGCTTTACCGCGGGCGGTGACGGAAACTGGCGGCTGGCGCTCGCCGAGGCGCCGCCGATCCCGCCGCATATCGAGCGGCTCGTGGCGCCGCAAGCCGCCGCGCCGCTGCCTTTCCCCACGCGTCGAACAGCCTAGCGGGGCGATACCATGACGGTCCGGGTGGCCAAGGTCTTTGCCGACGTGCTGCGGGTTCCGGCGGAATCGATCACCGACGAGACCTCGCCCGACAACACGCCGCAATGGGACAGCATGGCGGCGATGAACCTGGTGGTGGCACTCGAGGACGAGTTCGACGTGCGGCTCAGCACCGCCGAGATCGTCGCGATGCGCAACGTCGCGATCGTCCGCAAGGTGCTGAAGACCAAGGGCGTCGCCGATGCCTGACCGCCGCCGATGACGCTGAGCGATCCGGCCTTTATCGGCTTCTTCGGCGTCGTCTTCGTCCTGTTCTACCTGCTGCCGGGCGGAGCGGCTCGGCTGTGGCTGCTGCTGGCGGCGAGCCTCGGCTTCTACGCCGCGCTGTCGGGCGCCTATGTCGCGGTGCTGCTCGGCGTCGCGGCGATCGTCTATCTCGCCGCACGGCTGATCGACGGCCGCGCCGCGGGTGGCGCGCGGCAGACGATCTTCGTCGCCGCGCTGATCGCGACGCTGGCGCCGCTCATCGGCTTCAAATACCTCGCCTTCCTGTGCGCCGCCGCCGGCATCGCGCTGCCCGGCAGGCTCGCCGATCTGGCGCTGCCGGTCGGCCTGTCGTTCTTCACCTTCGCCGCGCTCGGCTACCTGATCGACGTCTATCTCGGCGTCGTTCCGGCCGAGCGCAGCGCGCCGCGCCTCGCCCTTTTCGTCGCGTTCTTCCCGCTCGTCACCGCGGGGCCGATCGAGCGCGGCGCGCGGCTCCTGCCGCAATTCGGCCTCGCGCTGCCGTTTTCGAGCGAGCGGGCCTTTGCCGGGTTGCGCCGCATCTTTATCGGCCTGGTGCTCAAGGTGCTGTTCGCCGACCCGCTGGCGGCGCCGGTCGCCGCGGTGTTCGGCGACCCCGACGGCGCGCTGCCGCTCGAAAAGCTGGTCGCGGTGATCTTCTTCGCCTTCGACCTCTATGCCGACTTCGCCGGCTACACGCTGATCGCGATCGGCTGCGCCAACATGCTGGGCATCGACGTGCAGCCCAATTTCCGCCAGCCCTTTCTCAGCCCGACGATCCCCGATTTCTGGCGCAACTGGCACATGTCGCTGTCGTTTTGGGTGCGCGACTACCTGTTCCTGCCGTTGCGCGCGCATTGGCGCCGCTCCGGTCAGTGGGGAATGGCCGGGGCGACCCTGATAGCATTCACGATCCTCGGAATATGGCATGGCGCGGGCTGGCAGTTCGCGATTTACGGGTTGGCGTTTGGCGTCCTCGCCGTCGCCTCGCTCCGCACCGTAAAATATCGCGACGCAGTCTACGCCAAATTGGGCATCCCGCCACTGGCGATACGGATTATCCGGGCGGTCAATACATTT
>DATJOB010000412.1:0-3529 GCA_035507475.1 Allostellaceae bacterium
GCCGCGCGCCATCTCCCGCATGACGATCGCATTGTCGGCAGCGCCGATGCCGGCGGCCGGGCCTACCGTCATCTCGTATTGGCGGGGGCCGTACTCCGGCAGGAAGCTGTCGGGCTCCAGCCCGGCGCGGCGCACCGCCGCCATCATGTGCTCGCCAAAGCTGCCCTGGCGCCGCCAGGCGTCGAGCGCATAGGTCGCCCCCGCGCGGTGTTCGACACCGGTATAGGTGAACTCCTGCTCGAAGGCGGCGATGATCTGCAGCTCGGCCTCGCTTTCGAGCGCGGCGATCGCGCGGCGCAGGAAATGGCGCGGGCAGCACGGCCAGTACTGGCCGGAGAGCATCAGGATGTCGCCGAGATAGAACCGTTCGGCGTCGCCCAGTTCGAACGGCACCTCGACATAGGTCGTCGGGTCGGGCACCAGCATCAGGTCGCCGGCGGTGCCGAACGGCGTGTCGTAGATCGGCCCGAACGCCGACATCATGATGTTGCTCGGCGCGAGCCCGACACCCTGGCGCAGCCGCTGCGCCTGCGCGGTCAGCGGAAACCCCTTGCCGCGCACGATCCCGGCGAGGTCGCAGGTGCCGACAAAGACCAAAGGTTCGCGTTCCACGCCTCAGCGCCTCGATCCGCTCAGGAGCCGCCCCCGGCTCCTCAATAACGCCGAACGATTAAAGCAACGTTCGCAAGCGCCTAGGCGCCGACTACCGCGCGCTCGCGCCCCGGCCCCGGCGACGGATCGAGACGGAACCCGCCCGACTGGCGCCGCCACAGCGCCGCGTAGGCGCCGCCGCGCGCCAGCAGCTCCTGGTGCGTCCCCTCTTCGACGATGCGGCCGCGATCGAGCACGACCAGCCGGTCCATCCGGCAGATCGTCGACAGGCGATGCGCGATGGCGATCACCGTGCGCCCCTCCATCAGCGCGTCGAGCTGCTCCTGGATCGCCGCCTCGACCTCGCTGTCGAGCGCCGAGGTCGCCTCGTCGAGCACCAGGATCGGCGCGTCCTTGAGGATCACGCGGGCGAGCGCGATGCGCTGGCGCTGCCCGCCCGACAGCTTGACGCCGCGCTCGCCGACATGCGCGTCGAAGCCGCGGCGCTGGTGCCAGTCCTCGAGGCCTTCGATGAACTCGATCGCATGCGCGCGGCGCGCCGCATCGACGATCTCGGCCTCGCTCGCCTCGGGCCGGCCGTAACGGATGTTGTCGCGGATCGAGCGGTGCAAGAGCGAGGTGTCCTGCGTCACCATGCCGATCTGCGCGCGCAGGCTCTCCTGCGTCAGCCCGGCGATGTCGCGGCCGTCGAGCAGGATGCGGCCCGCTTCCGGCCGGTAGAAGCCGAGCAGCAGGTGGACGAGCGTCGACTTCCCGGCGCCCGAGCGGCCGACCAGCCCGATCCGCTCGCCGGGCGCGACGTCGAGGTCGAGGCCGCGCAGCACGCCGCCCAAACGCTTTGCCCGGCCGTAGTCGAAATGCAGGTTCTCGAAGCGCAGCGCACCGATCGCCCGCGGCACCGCGACCGCGCCCGGCTCGTCGGGCATCTGGCGCGGCACTGCGATCGACCGCATGCCGTCCTGCACTTGGCCGATATTGTCGAAGATGTTGGCGATCTGCTGCGCCACCCAGCCGGCGATGTTGCCGATCTGCCAGGCCATCGGGATCGCCGTCGCCACCGTGCCGACCGGCACCCGGCCCTGCGCCCACAGCCAGATCACCAGCGCCGCGGTGCCGGTGAGCAGGCTCGCGTTCATCAGGATCAGCGAGACGCCCCAGGCCGAGGTCATGCGCAGCTGGCGGCGATAGGCGTCGGTGTGCTCGTCGACCGCGTCGCGCACGAACGCGTCCTCGTCGCGCGCCCGGGCGAAGAGCTTGACGGTGAGGATGTTGGTGTAGCTGTCGACGACGCGGCCGGTGACCTCGGAGCGCATCTCGGACATCCGCCGCGAGCGCTCGCGCATGCGCGGCAGGAAGGCGCGCAGCACCACGGCATAGGTCGCGAACCAGCAGAGGATCGGCAGCGCCAGGCGCCAGTCGGCGCGGCCGAGCAGCACCGCCGCGCTGGTGCCGTAGACGAGGATGTACCAGACCGCGTTGATGCTGGAGACGACGCTTTCCCTGAGCGCCGGCCCGGTCTGCATCACCCGGTTGGCGATCCGCCCGGCAAAGTCGTTCTGGAAGAAGGTCCAGCCCTGGCGAACGACGTGCCAGTGGCTCTGCCAGCGCGTCAGGTTGGTGAGGCCGGGAATGAGCGCCTGGTTGGTGACGAGCGCCGTGGCGAAATGCGCCGCCGGGCGCAGCACCAGCAGCAGCAGCGCCATCGCCGCGAGCTGCCAGGCGGCGGCCGCGATCCCGCCGGCGAGCGGCGAGGTCACCAGCGTCACGACCCGCCCCATGCAAAGCGGGATCGCCGCGTCGCACAGCGCGACGACGAAGCCGGTCACGAAGAGCGCGCCGAGCAGCCCCGGGACCTGACGCACGAAATGCCAGTAGAAGCGGATGAGCGCGTGCCGCGAGCCGATATCGGGCGGCGGGTTGTCGGGCGGCTTCTCGGTCGGCTCGAGGAGGTGTTCGAAAAAGCGGAACATAAGAACCCTAGATGACCGCCGCGGCCCTCAGGGTCAACCGGCTCTGCGTCATTTTAGGGCAGCCGTCGCCGCGTCCATCCTTCGCCATTGCCGCGACAGCGCGAATCCCGGGTTGGCGATCGCGCGGCCGCCCCGGATCCCTGCCCTTGCGGGGACGACGAGATGCGGTTCAGCGCAGTTCGGGGAAATCCTCCTCCCAGAACTCGGCCGGGTGGCGCTCGCCGGCGGCGCGGCGCTCGGCCTCGGCGGCGCGCAATTCGACGCGGCGGATCTTGCCCGAGATGGTCTTCGGCAGCTCGGCGAATTCGAGGCGCCGCACCCGCTTGAACGGCGCCAGGCTGGCGCGGCAATGGCGGAAAATCTCGAGCGCCGTGTCGCGCGTCGGCACATGGTTGCCGGCGAGCGCGACAAACGCCTTCGGCACCGCGAGGCGCAGCGGGTCGGGCGAGGGCACCACCGCCGCCTCGGCGACCGCGACATGCTCGATCAGCGCGCTTTCGAGCTCGAACGGGCTGATCCGGTAGTCGGAGGCTTTGAACACGTCGTCGGCGCGGCCGACATAGGTGAAGTAGCCGTCGGCGTCGCGCAGCGCGACGTCGCCGGTGCGGTAGGCGCCCCCCGATACCGGCACGACCTGCCCGTCCTCGCCCTGGTAGCCCTGCATCAGCCCGAGCGGCGGCGGGTCGAGCGCCAGGCACACCTCCGCCTCGTCATGCTCGCCGCCGTCGGGGTCGAGCAGCCGCACCCGGTAGCCCGGCGCCGCCTTGCCCATCGCCCCCGGTTTCACCGTCTGCCCGGGGAAGTTGGCGATCTGCAGCGTCGTCTCGGTCTGGCCGTAGGAATCGCGCAGCGTGAGGCCCCAGGCGCGGCGCACCTGTTCAATGACTTCCGGGTTGAGCGGCTCGCCGGCGGAATTCAGCTCACGCAGCGAGGTGCGCCAGGTTTCA
>DATJOB010000413.1:0-5196 GCA_035507475.1 Allostellaceae bacterium
TACGCCGTGAACGTCGCCCCGCCCTTCTCCGCCAAAACCTTCGTTATCGCCGCCGTCAGCGTCGTCTTGCCGTGGTCCACATGACCAATCGTCCCAATGTTGCAGTGCGGCTTCGTCCGCTCAAACTTCGCCTTCGACATCGCTGCGGCTTCCTATCGCCAAGAGGAACCTGTGCTCTGCGTCCTGAACTCTGGAGCGGGTGATGGGAATCGAACCCACGTAGCCAGCTTGGAAGGCTGGAGCTCTACCATTGAGCTACACCCGCCGATCTCGACCGTCACCCGCTGGGCCGTCCGCCGGCCGCTCGTGCCCGATGGCGGCGGACCCGGAGCCAGGCTTCTATCCCCTGGTCCCGCCCCGAGCAAACCGAACGGTGGTGGAGGGGGTAGGATTCGAACCTACGTAGACGTACGTCAACAGATTTACAGTCTGCCGCCTTTAACCACTCGGCCACCCCTCCCGCGCCCGCCTGCCAAGTCGCCGGAAATCGCCTTCTCATATGGGTTCGGCGCCCAGGAAACGAAGGCCGCAACCAACGGCGCCAGACGATAGCAGGATCGCCCTGGCCGGGCCAGCCACGACCCGGTCAAGGCGATCCTGCTTCGGCCGCCCGCGGCAGCGGCCGGCTCATACGGGTTTCGCCCCGCCTTGTCAACACGTTCGCGGGATGGATCGGGCGGCGGATCACCAGCGCAATGCGGTCGCGTTGAGCTCGACCGCGCCCTCGCGCGGCAGCCGGCCGATGAGCCGCAGCCGGCAGTCCACGAGCCCGTCGCAGCCACCGCCCGGCAGGTCGAGCGGCGGCCGCTGGAAGACGCGCGGCTTGCCGGTATCGGCCGGCGGGGTCAGGTCGGGGGCGAGCGACAGCGCGACACCCGCGGCGGGCACGGGGTCGGCCGCCTGGCCCGAGGCGCGGCCGGCGGCGAAGGCCGCCGCCAGCGCCACCACGATCGCGATGCGCGGACGCATCCCCCATCATAACCCTTGCCGAGCCACGCGGGATCGCGATTTGATGCGGCCGCCGCCTGGGGAGGCGGCCGGGGGAGGCGGTCAGGGGAGGCCGATGAAGATTAGCGTCGTCGTGCGCCGCTCCCGATCGCGGCCGGTTTGAGCGCAGGCGGGCGGCCGCCGGCCGTGAGGCGGATGCGGTGGGCGGCACTGGCCGCGGCGGCTTTCGCGCTCGTGCTGGCAGGCGCCGGCTGCAATGACGAGCCGGGCCAGCGCCAGGCGTTTATCGCCTTCCTCAAGAGCCGGATCATCGACAAGCCCGGGGTGCACGTCCCGCACCCGACGGCCGACGAGGCGAAGAGCTTCGGCCGCTATGCCGCGGATTACGCGATCATCACCGATTTCAACGACGGGCTCGACCGCTCGATCGCCGAGCCGATGCAGCAGGCGATGGCGCGCGGCGCGGTGCATTCGATCGAAGAGGTGGTCGCGCGGCACGCCGATTTCGTCGCCACGCGCGACGGCATCAACGAACTGCGCGCGGCGCTCGACAAGCAGCTCGCCGCCGCCGACGCGCGCCACGCGGCGCTCAAGCAGCCCGACGACCTCAAGCCGGTGTTCGATCGGGCCTACGAGCGCGACGTCACGGTTCCGGCCAAGGCCTTCTCCGAGATCTTCCCGGACCTGTCGCAGGCGCTCACCGCGATTGCCGATCTCGGGGATTTCCTCGAACAGCACAAGGATGCGGTGACGATCGACGGCGCGACGCTGCGCACGAGCGACCCGCAGCTGCAAAGCGAGCTCACCGCGCTGGTCAACGCGCTGAGCGCCAAGAACGCCGCGATCGCGGCGGCGCAGCAACACCTGCGCGAGTTGCTGAACGGCAGCTGAGCGGGCCGCGCCGCCAGCCGGACCGCTCAGAGCTTGCCCAGCTCCTCGCCGAGAAAACGCGCCAGCGCCGCCAGCGCCGAGCGGCCGGCCCGCGCCTCGGCTTCGGGGTTGTAGTTGGTGTTGGTGTTGACGTCGTAGGTATAGGCCACGCCATCCGCATCGCGGACAAACTCGATGCCGGCGACCTCGACGCCGTTCGCCGCGAGAAACGCCTCGTAGCGCCGCTTGAGAGCGCTCTCGATGTCGTCGACGATGGTGAACTTGGCGCGCGGCTGCGTTGCGTCGTCGGGGCCCGCGGGGCAGAACGCGTCGCCGACCGCGCAGGCATCTGCCGGGCACAGCTCGAACCCGTCGCGCGTGTCCACCTCGACCGCGTACTCGAAGCGCCCGCCGATGAACTCGGCACGGGTGATCAGGCCTTCCGGCGCGCGCACGTATTGCTGCACCAACTGCAGCCCATCGACCGGCGCCTCGTAATCGGGTCCGGCGAGATAGGCGGCGAGCGCCTCGGCCGAATGGAACAGCCGCACCCCGAGCCCCTTGCCGCCACGATTGGGCTTGAGGATCACCGGCTCGCCCGGGAAATGCCGGTCGGCCGCCGCGACCAGGAGATCGGCCCCGGCCACCAGCACGGTGCGCGGCGTGCGGATGCCGGCGGCTTCGAGCGCGGCCTGCTGGCGAGCCTTGCTGATTTCGAGGTCGAGCGCGCGCGGCCCGTTGACGATGCGGCGGCCGTGCCGCGCCAGCCACGCCAGCACCGCGGCGGTCAGCTCGGCGGCGTAGCGATGGTCGCGGGTGTGCGACGACGCGCTCATCCGGTTGTAGAACACGCCTTCGGGCGGGGGCTGCGACAGGTCGAAGGCGCCGCGGTCGAGAAACCAGCCGCGCCAGGGCAGCCGCTCGGCATCGAGCGCGCGGGCCAGCGGCTCGAGCCAGGCGGCGTTTTCGTGGATCACGTGAATGGTCATCGGGCTCGCTCGCGATGCGGGTTGCGCACTAATATACATTTCTGACAGCCAGGGTTCGATTTCAATACGTCATTATATTGTGTAATAGCGCGCGCCGCCCGGCCCGCTATAGTGCGCGCCTCGAGGCCGCGAGGAACGATGGCAGCGCACACCGGCACAACCCGCGAGCTGGCGGAATTCCTCGCCGGCTCGGCTTGGCGCGACGTGCCGCCGGCGGTGCGGCAGGAGGGCGTGCGCGGTCTCCTCAACTATGTCGGCTGCGCCCTCGGCGGCTGCGGCGACGAGGCGATTGCCCTGGCGCTGCGCGTGCTGGCGCCCGGCTTCGGTGCGCCGCAGGCCGCGATCATCGGGCGCAGCGAGCGCTGCGACATGCTCAACGCCGCGTTCCTCAACGCCGCGAGCGCCAACGTCCTCGAATACGACGACACCCACCTGCCGACCGTGATGCATCCGGCCGCGCCGGTGGCGCCGGGCCTGTTCGCGCTCGCCGAGCTGCGCGGCGCAAGCGGGGCCGAGCTGCTGCACGCCTTCATCCTCGGCGTCGAGGCGAGCTGTCGCGTCGGCGACGCGCTGATGCCGCATCACTACCGGCGCGGCGCGCACATCACCGCGACTTGCGGCATCTTCGGCGCGGCGGCCGCAGCCGGGCGCCTCATCGGTCTCGACCCGGTGCGGATGAACTGGGCGCTGGGCCACGCGGCGACGCAGTCCGCCGGGCTCGTCGAGAGCCTCGGCAGCATGTCGAAGAGCCTCGGCGTCGGCAACGCGGCGCGCAACGGGCTTGCCGCCGCGCTTTTCGCCGAGGCCGGCTTCACCGCGGCCGAGCAGGCGATCGAGGGACGCCACGGTTTTGCCGCGGTGGCCAGCGACACCGTCGACCTCGCCCGGGTCACCGACGGGCTCGGCGAGCGCTGGGAGGTCCTCGCCAATCGCTGCAAGCCCTATCCCTGCGGCGTCGTGCTGTTCCCGGTGATCGACGCCTGCCTCGAATTGCGGCGCCGGCTGCCGGCTCCCGAGCGCATTGCGCGGATCGTGGTGCGCGGCCACCCGCTGTTGCGCGAACGCACCGACCGGCCCGAGGCGGCCGACGGCCGCTCGGCCAAGGTCAGCCTGCAGCACAGTGTCGCGATTGCGCTGCTCCAGGGCGCGGCGGGGCTCGCGCAATACACGGACGCGGCGGTCGCCGAACCGGCGGTGGTGGCGCTGCGCGGCAAGGTCGCGGCCGAGGACGACCCGGCAATGCCGGTCGAGTCCGCCGCGGTCGCGCTGGAGCTCGACGACGGAAGCCGGTTCGACGAGACCGTGCGGCACGGCCGCGGCACGCCCGGCCAAGCGATGAGCGACCT
This sequence comes from Allostellaceae bacterium, assembly GCA_035507475.1. GTDB lineage: Bacteria > Pseudomonadota > Alphaproteobacteria > ATCC43930 > CGMCC-115725 > DATARH01. The sequence goes on from DATJOB010000413.1 coordinate 4,154, forward strand.
CGAGCTCGACGCCAAGGTCAGCGAACTCGCGGCCTTCGGCGCGCCGTTCGTCGATGCGCCCGGCCTCATCGCCGCGCTGCGCGACATCGAAACCCTGGGCGATGCGGCGCATATCATGCGGCTGGCCGCGCCGGCTTGACTCGGATATCAGGAACCGATGGCTAATCCCATGAAGGACAGGCTCGCTTCAGGCGCCCTGCTGCGGCTGATGTCGGGGCACAACCCGCTCTCGGCGCGGCTCGCCGAGGAGGCCGGGTTCGACGGCGTCTGGGCGAGCGGCTTCGAGCTCTCCGCCGCCTATGGCGTGCCCGATGCGAGCCTGCTGTCGTTGACCCAGCATCTCGAGATGACGCGGGCGATCGCCGAGCAGGTGACGGTGCCGGTCGTCGCCGACATCGATACCGGCTACGGCAACGCGATCAATGTCGGCCATGTCGTCGCCGCCTATGCCCGCGCCGGCGCCGCGGCGGTGGTGATGGAGGACAAAATCTTCCCCAAGGACACCAGCCTCCTCGCCGGCGGCCGGCAGGAGCTGGTGCGGATCGCCGAATTCCAGGGCAAGATCGAGGCGGCGCGTGACGCCGGCGCGGCGCGCGACCTCGTCGTCGTCGCCCGTACCGAGGCGCTGATCGCCGATCTCGGTCTCGACGAGGCGCTGCGGCGCGGCGCCGCCTATGCCGAGGCCGGCGCCGACCTGATCCTGGTGCATTCGAAGCGCAAGACACCGGACGAGATCGCCGCGTTCTGCGAGCGCTGGCCCGGGACCGTGCCGCTGGTGATCGTGCCGACGGCCTATCCCGAGCTCACCGAAGAGAGGATCCGGGCGCTCGGCAAGATCAGGATCGTGATCTATGCCAACCACGCGATCCGCGCCGCGGTCACCGCGATGCGCGAGATTTTCGCGCAGATCCGCCGCGACGGCGGCATCCATCGCGTCGATCGGCAGATCGTCTCGGTCGAGGAGATTTTCGACCTGCAGCGCGTCCCGGCGATGAAGGCGGCGGAGAAACGCTATCTGCGCTAGAGTGATCGCCAATCCAGCA
>DATJOB010000414.1:0-8066 GCA_035507475.1 Allostellaceae bacterium
ACAAGGATGACGCCAGCCGAACCGGTCATCGCGCGGCGCTATTTCGAGGCGGTCGACGCGCGCCGCTCGCCGATCGCCGAGGCGCCGCCGGTCTGCGTCTATCTCGAGGTCACCAACCGCTGCAATCTGTTGTGCGAGACCTGTCCGCGCACCTTCGAGGCGCTCGAGCCGCCGGCCGACATGAGCTGGGAGCTCTTCGCCTCGATCGTCGACCAGCTGCCGGGATTGGCGCGCGCGGTGCTGCACGGCGTCGGCGAGCCGATGCTGGTGAAGAACCTGCCGCGCATGATCCGCTACCTCAAGCAGCGCGGCGTCTACGTTCTGTTCAATACCAACGGCACGCTGCTCGCGCCGAAGAAGCGGCGCGAGCTGATCGACACCGGCCTCGACGAGCTGCGCGTCTCGCTCGACGCCGCCGAGGCGGCCAGCTTCTTCAAGGTGCGCGGCAAGAATTTCTTCGACCGCATCGTGCGCAATGTCGGCGAGTTCACCGCACTGCAGCGCGAGATCGGCGCGGCGACGCCGCGCGTCTCGCTGTGGCTGACCGGGCTCAAGGAGACGATCGAGCAGCTGCCCGAATTCGTGCGCCTCGCGACGCGGATCGGGGTGCGCGAGGTCTATCTGCAGCGGCTCGTGTTCGACGATCTCGGCCGCGGCCTCGCCCGCGCCGAGCAGTCGCTGTTCGAGAAGGCGCAGGCCGAGGAAGAGGCGGCGATCGCCGCGGCGCAGGCGCTCGGCCGCGAGCTGGGGGTGACGATCGATGCGTCCGGCGCGAGCGAGCCCGGCACCAGCCTCAGGCGCCACCAGGACGAGGCGCCGTGGTCGGCCTGCCGGCGGCCCTGGTCGCTGATGTACTTCACCGCGCACGGCCGCGCGCTGCCCTGCTGCATCGCGCCGTTCTCGGCGCGCGACTACGCGACCTACACCCTCGGCGACGCCACGCAAGAGACCTTACGCGAGATCTGGAACGGGCCGGCCTACCAGCATTTCCGGCAGGCGCTGGTCGGCGACGCGCCGTCGAAGCCGTGCCAGAATTGCGGCCTGCGATGGAGCCTCTAGGCGTCGCGGTCGTCATCCCGACGCTCGACGAGGCGGCATCGATCGGCGGGGTCGTCGCCGAGATCCCGCGCGATCTGGCGCGGGAGATCATCGTCGTCGACGGCGGCAGCCGCGATGGCACCGCTGCGGTCGCCGCCGCGGCCGGCGCTCGGGTCGTCCAGTGCGGCGAGCGCGGCTACGGCCGCGCCTGTCTCGCCGGTGTCGCCGCCGCACCGGAGGCCGGCATCATCGTCTTCATGGACGGCGACGGCGCCGACCGCGGCGATCTGATGGCGCGGCTGGTCGCGCCGATCCGCGCCGGCGAGCGCGATTTCGTCATCGCCTCGCGCGCCCGCGGCGAACGCGAACCCGGGGCGATGAGCTGGCACCAGCTGCTCGCCGGCCGCCTCGCCGGGCTCGGCACCCGTGCGCTTTACGGCGTCGGCTACACCGACATGTGCGCCTATCGCGCGATCCGCCGCGACTGCCTCGAGCGGCTCGGCCTGCGCGAGACGACCTACGGCTGGAACATCGAGATGCAGATGCAGGCGGCGCGCGCCGGGCTGCGCATCCTCGAAGTGCCGATGCCCTATCGCCGGCGCAGCGGCGGCAAGTCGAAGGTCGCCGGCACGCTCTCGGGGTCGCTGCGCGCCGCCTGGCGCATCGTCGGCACCTTTGTGCGGGTCGCCGCGCGGCCGGCGATCCGGTAGATCCGCCACCGCCCCGGCTCCTCCTCGACGAGGCGGAACCGCCGGTCGCCGGCGAACGGGTCGCGCCGCCAGGCGCCGTCGCTCGCGCTCAGCAGCACGACGCGGCAGCCGAAGCGGGTGGCGAGGTCGTCGATATCCTGCGCCGACCCGTCGCCCGCGAACACGCGGTTGAACAGCGCCTCCATCCCGTCGAGCCGCGGCTGCGGCAGCGGCGCGAAGGCTTGCGCCAGGTTCCACCCGGCAAAGCACGAGCGGCGGTCGGCAAAGAGCGCCCAGGAGATGTTCACCGGCCACTGCACCGTGTCGTAGAATAGTGACGGGTTGCTGGCGATGCGCTCGGCCGGTCCGGTCTGACGGCGGACTGCCGCCCACATCTCCGGCGCCTGGGCGAAGGCCGGCGACGACGCCAGCCGGCGGCCGGTCGCACCGTCGGCGACGAGCGCCCAGCCGCCCGGCAGCGCCAGGAGGGCGAGCACCGCCGCGGCGCCGGCGCGCGCCGGCGCGGTCCGCGCCCAGCGCGCGATGCCGGCGGCGGCCGCCGCCGTCAGCACGACGATGCCGGGGAGCACCCCGCGCCAGCCGAGGTCGTTATTGGCGATCGTCGAGGCGCAGAGCGAGGCGATCGCGAAGCTCGCCAGGGCGATCAGTGCGAGCGCGACGAGCCGGCGCCGCTCGGGCGCGGCGGCGCGCTCGCGCACGAGGCCGACGAGCGCCATCGCACCGGCCGGATAGGCCGCCGGGAACGCGACGACGAGCAGCATCAGCCAATAGGCCGGCACGTCGAGCGCGCGCCGCAGCGCCGGCGGCACCGCCGGGCCGAGCACCGCGAACGGCCGCAGCGCGATCGGCAGGCCGAGCTGGCGCGCCGCCGTCGCGACGTATTCGGTGTGCAGCAGCGGGTAGCTGAGCGCCGCGGCAAAGAGCGCCGCGGCCATCGCCTGCAGCACCAGCGCGCGGCGCTCGCGCCGATCGACGGCGATCAGCCGAGCCGCTCCGACCGCCAGCGCGCCCGCGGCGAGGACGATGCCGCCGACCCAGGCGGAGCTTTCGAAAGCGGCCGCGGCCACCAGGCCGAGGAGCGGCACCAGCGGCCAGTCGAGCCGCGCGAGGACGAGCGCGGCGAGCACGACGCAATCGGCCGAGGCAAGATGCTGCGGCGTCCAGCTCGCCTGGAAGAGCCAGCTTTGCGGCGGCTGGACCGCGGCGAAGATCGCGCCGAGCGCAGGCGCGCCGAAGACGAGGCGGAGCACCGGGGCGAGCGATCCGGCGAGCGCCAGCGGCAACACCAGGAGCGCGGCGCCGCGCCGGCCGGCGAGCATCGTCGCCACCCCCATCATCAGCGACAGCGAGGCGAACGCGGTCAGCCAGGTGAGCGCGATGTCGGCGTCCCAGCCGTTGGCGCCGGTCAGCTTTGCCAATACCGCCGCGGTGAAATGCCAGAGGTAGTAGTAGGCGAGGCCGGCGGGCGCGTCGGCTCCGCCGTAGAACGGGTTGCCCGGCGGCAAGCCGAGCCGCAGCATGTCGTCGACGATGGCGATCTTCGAGTGGTCGAACATCGCATCGGCGAGCACCAGGCCGCCGCCGTCGAGCTTCGGCCAGAGCGCGAGCGTCGGCAGGATCGCCAGCAGCGCGGCCGCCGCATAGCCCCAGGCCGGGACCGTCGCCCCCTGGCCGTCCGACAGGTGCCGTTGCCGCAGCGCGGCGGCGCCGCCCAGCGCGACCGCGATGCCGCAGAGGCCTGTCGTCGCGGTGCGCGAGAACCCAACTAGCGACAGGATGGGCAATCCCGCCGCACCGAACACCGCCCAGCCGAGCGCCGGCGCCAGCGCCGCGGCAGCGCCGCGCTCGCCCGCGATCAGCCGCGCCAGCGGCAGGCCGGCACAGACGCAGATGAGGAGCCCTGCTAGGCTGCAGAGCAGGACGGACGGAAACGATGGCATGAGCTCTGCGTGGTCGGACCGAGGCTGCCGGCGGAGAGCTAAGCGGATCGGGTCGGCCGCAGCCAATCAATATCCGCGCTGAGCCGGTCGCGCGCTCGATGAATCGCCGCAACCCCGCCTCTCGGAGGTCCCGTTTCTTGTCGCTCTTCGTCATGTCGCTGGTGCTGTTGTTCGTGCTGCCGGTGCTGGTCGGCGGCTGTCTGCCCGATCCGCGCGGCGGCGTGCCCTGGTACAGCGCGCGCCGCGACCCCACCGGCCTCGCGCCCGAGCCGGCCAGCACCCGGGAGGCGGTGATCCAGGTCTATGCCGCCCGCGCCGTCTCGTGGCGCGGCATCTTCGCCGTTCATACCTGGATCGTCGTCAAGCCGAGCGAGGCGTCGCGCTACACGCGCTACGAGGTGGTCGGCTTCGGCGTCGCCAACGGTGCGCCGGCGGTCCGGGTCGACCGGATGGGGCCCGACAATTACTGGTTCGGCGCGCGTCCCGAGATCGTCCTCGACCGCCGCGGGCCCGGGGTCGATGCGCTGATCGACAAGGTCAAGGCGGCGGTCGCGAGCTACCCCTATCCTCACGCCTACCGCGCCTGGCCCGGCCCCAACAGCAACACCTTCCTCGCCCATATCGGGCGCCAGGTGCCGGAGCTCGGGCTCGACTTGCCGCCGAACGCGATCGGCAAGGACTTCCTCGGCAGCGCGCTGGTCGCCGCCGCGCCGAGCGGCACCGGGTTCCAGCTCTCGCTCTACGGCGTCGCCGGGATCCTGCTCGCCGCCGACGAGGGCTTCGAGCTGAACCTGCTCGGCCTCAATCTCGGGATCGACCCCGCCAGGCCGGCGCTGAAGCTGCCGGCGATCGGCCGGCTCGGCCTCGCCCGCTGAAGCGGGGCGGCCGGCGGCTCAGTCGCAGCTGCGGCCGAGGGCGTCGAGCCCGTCGCCGAGATATCCGGGCAGCGCCGCGTCGCCGATCATGTAGTCGGCGTCGCGCTCGGCGATGCGGTCCCGCGCCTCGCGCACCGCGTCGCGCCACTCGCCGATGTCGAAATCGCCGCGCCCGACAAAGATCAGCGCCAGCAGGTCGGTCTGCTCGGCGATGTTGAGCCCGGCGATGAACTCGCGCATCTCGCGGCGCCGCGCGTCGCGCCCCGGGTCGTCCTCGATCGTGACCAGCGGGCTGTCGTCGCCGGTCGAGGTGCGGTCGCCGGTGGTCGGCGGGACGAGACCCGCCACCTCGCGCGCTGCCTCGATGAAGGCGCAGACTTTCTCGGTGCTGATGCGCAGTTCCGGCATGACGGCCTCCACGGGATTGCGACGGGCAAACGCTTGCCCGCAGGCGCCGTCTCCCGGGGCGTTTCGCAGGGTCGTCGCGCCCGGGCGCCAGCGGGTTCCGCTTGACCACCGCCGCGGCGAGCCGTCAGTCTTGCCGCAGGCGCGGCAAGGCAGCGGCGGGGACAGGGTCGGCTCGTGTACAGCTACATCGTCAGGCGGCTGGCGTTCGGCGTGGTCACGGTCGCCGCGGTCTCGCTGCTGGTGTTTTTGATCCTGCGCATCCTGCCCGGCGACCCGCTCGTCGCGCTGTTCGGCATGGAGGGCTTCACCAAGCTCACCGCGGCCGAGCGCGCCAACTACATGGCCCAGCTCGGGTTGAGCGACCCGCTCTGGCTGCAGTACCTGCACTGGCTGCGCGATATAGCCGGGGGCAATCTCGGCCATTCGTTCTTCCGCGCCGAGAGCGTCGGCGAGATGATCTCGCGGCGCGGACCGCTGACGGCGGAGATCGCGGTCCTCTCGGTCGCCTTGTCGTGGGTCGTCGGCCTGCCGGTGGCGATCGTCAGCGCGCTCAAGCCCAACAGCGTCGGCGACAACGTCTCGCGGGTGATCAGCATCCTGTTTCTCGCGATACCGGGGTTCTGGCTCGGCATGCTGATCGTGCTCGGGCTGCTCTTCGTGTTCGGCTATCGCGCGCCGCTTGCCGGCGCCTCGCTCTTTACCGATCCGGGGGCCAACCTGCAGATCGTGGTCGGCCCGGCGATCGTGCTCGGGCTCGGGCAGGCCGCCTATATCGCGCGGATGGCGCGCTCGAGCCTGCTCGAAGTGATCCGCGAGGATTACGTGCGCACGGCCCGCGCCAAGGGGCTCAGCCGGCGCCCGGTGATCAGCCGGCATGCGCTGCCCAACGCGCTGCTGCCGGTGATCACGCTGTCCGGCATCCTGCTCGGCTTCGTGCTGGCCGGCTCGATCCCGGTCGAGCGCGCCTTCGGCACGCCGGGGCTCGGCTACGCGATGTTCACCGCGGTCAACGAGCGCGACGTCTTCGTGATGCAGAACCTCGTGTTTATCTATGCGGTGGTGTTCGTGCTGCTCAACATCGCGATCGATCTGCTGATCGCGTGGATCGATCCGCGGATCCGCTACCAATGACCGCTGCCGAACCCGAGGTCGAACTCGCGCTCGCGCCGCTCGCGGCGGCGGCGCGGCCCGGTGTGCTGCGCCGCGCGGCGCGCGGCCTGCGCGGCTTCGCCCGCCGCTCGCCGCTCTCGACCTTCTGGGGCGTCGTCGCCGCGCTGATCGTGGTGATGGCGCTCGCCGCCCCGGTGCTCGCTCCCTACCCGCCGCTCAAGTCCGACTTCCGCTCGATGACCAAGCCGCCGAGCGAGCGCCATGTGTTCGGCACCGACCAGATCGGGCGCGACGTGTTGAGCCGGGTCATCTACGGCAGCCGCGCGTCGCTCACCGTGGCGCTCGGCGCGGTGCTGTTCGGCACCACGCTCGGCGCCCTGTGGGGGCTGGCGAGCGGCTTTCTCGGCGGCCGCTTCGACCTCGTCAGCCAGCGCATCATCGAATTTCTCCAGTCATTCCCCGACCTCATCCTGGCGATGGCGATCGCGATGGCGCTGGGTGCCGGCTTCGGCACGGTGATCGTGGCGATCGCGATCACCCGCATCCCGTTCGGCGGGAGGGTGATCCGCGCCGTCGTGCTGTCGCTGAAGCAGATGTCGTACGTCGAGGCGGCGCGCGGCGTCGGCGCCTCCAAGCTGCGCGTCATGCTGCGCCACGTCCTGCCGCAATGCATCGCGCCCTACCTGATCCTCGCGACGACGCATCTCGGCGTGGCGATCATCATCGAGGCCGCGCTGGGCTTCCTCGGCGTCGGCATCCCGCCGCCGACCCCCACCTGGGGCAATATGCTCGCCGACTCGCTCAATGCGGGCCTCGTGCCGCCGTGGTGGCTGGTGCTGTTCCCCGGCGCGGCGATCACCCTGACCGTGCTCGCCTTCAACCTGCTCGGCGACGGCATCCGGGACTATCTCGACCCGCGGCTGCGCGGCGCGAGCTAGCGCCGTATCGCCGGTGCTCGGCTAGGCCGAGCCGGCGGGCGGCTTTGCCAGCGGGAAGGCGACGCCGCCCTCGTGCAGATGGCACGAGGCGAAGTGGCCCGGCACCACCTCGCGCAGCGCCGGCGCCTCCGCACGGCAGCGCGCCGTCGCGTAAAGGCAGCGGGTGTGGAAATGGCACCCCGAGGGCGGGTTGATCGGGCTCGGCACGTCGCCCTTGAGGATGACGCGCTTGCGATTGCGTCCCCCTGCCTTGGGGATCGGCACCGCTGCGAGCAGCGCCTCGGTATAGGGGTGGAGCGGCATCTCGAACAGGCTCGTCTTGTCGGTCAGCTCGACGATGCGCCCGAGATACATCACCGCGACCCGGTGCGAGAGGTGCTCGACGACGGCGAGGTCGTGAGCCACGAACAGGTAGGAGAGCCGCAGCTCGTCCTGCAGGTCCATCAACAGGTTGATGATCTGCGCCTGGATCGACACATCGAGCGCCGAGACCGGCTCGTCGCCGACGACGAGGTCCGGGCTCAACGCCAGCGCCCGGGCGATGCCGATCCGCTGCCGCTGCCCGCCGGAGAATTCGTGCGGGTAGGACTCCATCAGCTCGGGCCGCAGCCCGACCCGCCGGAACAGCGCCGCGACGCGGTCGCGTCGCTCGTCGCCGCTCGCCGCGTGGTGAATGGTGAGCGGCTCGCCGACGATCTCCCCGGCCGACATCCGCGGATTGAGCGAGGCGTAGGGGTCCTGGTAGATCATCTGCAGGCGGCGCCGGTAGGGCAGCATCTGATCGGGGTGGTGGTCGGTGATGTCCTCGCCGTCGACCAGGATGCGACCGCCGCTCGGCTCGAGCAGCTTCAAGAGCGTGCGGCCGACCGTCGACTTGCCGCAGCCGCTTTCGCCGACGAGCCCCAGCGTCTCGCCGGGATCGATATGAAACGAGACGCCGTCGACGGCGTGGACGGTCCCGACCTGGCGGCCGAACACGCCCTTGACGATCGGAAAATGCTTCTTGAGCCCGCGCACCTCGACGAGCGGCCGGAGGGTGCCGGGCGG
>DATJOB010000415.1:0-11240 GCA_035507475.1 Allostellaceae bacterium
CATCGCTACCAGCGCGCCCTGGCTCACCACATCCTTGAGCCCGTCGCGCGCGATCACGTCGGTGATGACGGTCTCGGCGGCATTTTGCATGCGCGGGTCGAGCGTGGTCCGCACCAGCAGATCGCGGTCCGCGGTGCCCGCGAAGTCGCGCACCTGGTCGGCGACCCAGTCGGCGAAGTAGCGCATCCCCGGCCGCGCCACGGCGATGCGGTTGAGTTCGACGCCGGATTTCTCCGCCGCCTGCGCCTCCTGCTGCTGGATCGCGCCGGTCTCGACCATCAGGTCGAGCACCTGCGCGGCGCGCGCCGCCGTCGCCTGGCGGTCGCGCGTCGGGTTGAACCGCGTCGGCGCCTTGAGCAGCCCGGCGATGACCGCGCTCTCGTAGAGGTTGAGGCGCGCCGCCGACTTGCCGAAGTAGCGGTGCGCGGCGGCGTCGACGCCATAGGTGCCGGCGCCGAGATAGACCCGGTTCAGGTAGATTTCGAGGATCTGGTCCTTGGTGAAGCGGTGCTCGAGCCAGAGCGCGAGCAGCGCTTCGCGGATCTTGCGCGACAGGCTGCGCTCGGGCGTCAGGAACACGGTCTTCGCAAGCTGCTGGGTGATCGTGCTGCCGCCCTGGACGAGACGGCCGGTGCGCACATCGGCAAACCCGGCGCGCAGCAGGCCGATCGGATCGATGCCGAAATGGCTGTAGAAGCGCCGGTCCTCGGTCGCGATTACCGCCTTCGGCAGGTAGGGCGACATCTCCTTCAGCGTCAGCGGCTGGCCGAAGAGATCGCCGAAGGTGGCGATGATGCTGCCGTCGTCGGCGAGGATCGTGACGCTCGGTCGGCGTTCCGCGACCGTGAGCTGGTTGGTGTCGGGCAGGGTCAGCGCGAAATAGGCGAGCGCCCCGCCGCCGAGGATCGCGCCCCACAGAAAGACGAGGAGGGCAAGCCGCAGCGCGCCACCGGCAAGACGCCGCTTGCGCCGCGCCGGCCGGCGCGGCGGGCCGGCAGCGCCGCCGCGTCCGCCGGGGTTGCCGCGCACCGCCGGATCAGCCACGGCCGCCCGTCGGCTGCTGCAGCGCGGTTGCTCTCGGGTGCATGGTCTTACCCCCAGCGCGCGACCGTCGCGCCAACCCCCCGCGTATTATGCCGCAAACTATGGCGGAGATTGGATGAATTCGAGCGCGGCGACGGTCGGAACCGGCGCGGGACGATTTTCGTTCGACCGGTAGACCCGCAACGTTGGTGGCAGGAGCGCCATGGCCAATCCGCAATCCGATCCCGGCCCGGCGATGCTGCCGCGGCTCGCCACGGCGATCGCGCTTGTCGCGATCGTCTGCCCGGCACTGCGCGTGCCGCTGGTGCTCGGCTGCCTGGGCGCGCTCGGCTATGCCGCGCTGAGCAGGAATGAAATCTCGCTGAGCGGCCAGGAGGCGGCGGAAGCGCCCGGCGCGGGCGCGGCGCGCCGCGAGTCCCGGCCGCGGCTGCGCGAGGTCGCCACCGACACCGAGGACAGCTTCCCGGCGAGCGATCCGCCGTCGTTCACCCCGGTCACCGGCACCCGCACGCGGCACTGACCCCCCGGCACTGACCCCGACTGCACTGACCCGCCCTCGAAGCCGCGCGCCGAGAACCGCGCGCTGGCGGTCCCCGGCAATCCCTGCTTAGCTGCGGCCTCCTTGTGCGAGGAGGTCCGATGAGCCGTGCCGCCGCCATTGCCGCATCGCAAGCCTATTTCGACGAGGGCGAGTTCGCTGCCGATCTCGGTCGCCGCGTCGCGATCCCGACCGAGAGCCAGGTCGAGGGCCGCGGCCCGGTGCTGCGCGCCTATCTCGCGGACGAGATCGCACCGAGCCTCGAGCGGCTCGGCTTCGCCAGCCGGATCTTCGACAATCCGGTGCGCGGCGGGCCGATCCTGATCGCCGAGCGGCGCGAGCCGGATGCCGCGACGACGGTTTTCGGCTACGGCCACGGCGACGTGATCCGCGGCCTCGAACCGCAATGGCACGAGGGGTTGTCGCCGTGGCAGCTCACTCCGCGCGGCGACCGGCTCTACGGCCGCGGCACCGCCGACAACAAAGGCCAGCACTCGATCAACATCGCCGCGCTGCAGAGCGTGCTGGAGACGCGCGGCCGGCTCGGCTTCAACGCGTTGCTGCTGATCGAGACCGGCGAGGAGGTCGGCTCGCCCGGGCTGCGCGAGATCTGCCGGCAGGAGAAGGACCGGCTGCGCGCCGACGTGCTGATCGCCTCCGACGGCCCGCGCCTCGCCCCGGAACGGCCGACCATCTTCCTCGGCGCCCGCGGCGCGATGAATTTCGACCTCGTCGTCGACCTGCGCGAGGGCGGCCATCATTCCGGGAATTGGGGCGGGTTGCTCGCCAATCCCGGTGTCATCCTGGCGCATGCCCTGGCCTCGATCACCAGCGAGAAGGGCGCGATCAAGATCCGCGAGTGGGTGCCGACCCACATGCCGAACTCGGTGCGCATGGCGCTCGCCGACTGCCCAGTGGGAGTTTCTGGCGAGGGCGGCGAGGACGCGCCGGAGATCGACCCCGATTGGGGCGAGCCCGGCCTGACGCCCAGCGAGAAGGTGTTCGGCTGGTGCAGCTTCGAAGTGCTCGCCTTCACCACCGGCAACCCCGAGAACCCGGTCAACGCGATCCCGCCCAAGGCGGTCGCGACCTGCCAGATCAGGTTCGTCGTCGGGGTCGACCCCGAGCAGTTCATGCCGGCGCTGCGCCGTCACCTCGATGCCCACGGTTTCCCGATGGTGCGGGTCGAGCCGTGGAAGAAGGCCTATTTCGCCGCCACCCGGCTCGACCCGGACAGCGATTGGGTGCGCTGGACGGCGCGCTCGGTCGCCGAGACCACCGGCAAGCGGCCGGCGATCCTGCCCAATCTCGGCGGCTCGCTGCCCAACGACATCTTCGCGCACGATCTCGGCCTGCCGACGGTGTGGATCCCGCATTCCTACGCGTCCTGCTCGCAGCACGCGCCGAATGAGCACATGCTGGCACCGGTCGCCCGCGAGGGGCTCGCGGTGATGACCGGCATCTATTGGGATTTGGGCGAGCCGGGCGTGCCATCGGTTTAGCTCCGCTCATCGAGCGGGTGAGAATTATTCACGCCGCTCCTCGCCTGGCCCGCGCTATGGTTGATCGGACATCGAACAAGGAGCGGCGATGCGCCTCGAGAAATTGCCGGCGGACTACGCAAAGCGTCTGTCCGAGCTTGAATGTCCCGACTTCAAGACGACGCCGTGGGTCGAGGGGCCGCCGCTGAGCGAGCGCCGGGTGGCGATCGTCTCGTCGGCCGGGCTCACGGTGCGCGGCGACCGGGTGTTCCGCGGCCGCGACGCGGATTACCGCGCGATCCCTGGCACGACCCGGCCGAATGACCTCTTGTGCAGCCACATCTCGATCAATTTCGACCGCAACGGCTTCCAGGAGGACTGGAACGTCGTCTTCCCGCTCGACCGGCTCGGCGAGCTGGCGGCGGAGGGCAGGATCGGCTCGGTCGCGGCGACGCATTACTCGTTCATGGGCGCGACCGACCCGGTGCAGATGGTCGACGGCGCCAAGGAGGTCGCCGGCAAGCTCCGGGCCGACCATGTCGACGCGGTGCTGCTCACCTCGGTTTGACCGCTCTGCACGCGCGCCGTGAGCGCGCTGGGGCATTATCTCGAGGAAGCAGGCATCGCAGCGGTGGCGATCGCGCTGATCCGTCCGCAGGCCGAGAAGACGCGGCCGCCGCGCGCGTTGTGGGTGCCGTTCGAATTGGGCCGGCCGATCGGCCCGCCGAGCGACCCCGCCTTCCAGAAGCGGGTGGTTACGACCGCGCTCGGCATGCTGGTCGAAGGCGGCGGCCCCGTGCGGATTTACGACTTCCCGGACGACGACCCGCGCGAGGCGCCGGACCCTGCGTGGCGCGCGCCGGTCGCCCGGGCGCCGCTTCCCGCGGAGACGGCGCCGCTCGCCGAGGCGGTCGAGGCCGAGCTGCTGGCGCTGGCGCCGGCCTATGCCGCGGGCTGCGTCGCGCGCGGGCGCAGCACGGTGGGGCTTTCCGGCCTGCCGCCGGCGACCTGCGGCGGATATTTCACGGCATGGCTGCGCGGCGAGCGGCCGGCAAGCCCGATCGCCGACATGTCGCCGGCGCTGGCGCTGCGCTTTGCGATCGACGACCTCAAGGCGTTCGCGCTCGAAGCCGCGCTCGCGCCCGGCACCCGGCCGTCGAGCGCGCAGCTCGGCGACTGGCTGTGGAACGAGACCGCGCTCGGTGCCGCGATCCAGGCGCTGCGGCGCGACTTCCTGGCCGGCGACGATGAGCGGCTGAAGCAGGTCGCCTTCTTCTTCGTGCCGACGCTGCGGGTGCCCGCCGGCTAGTAGGGGACGGTGCCGCGCACCACGGTGCGGTGCAGCACGCGGCGGTGCCGCGCCATCGCGTAATTGGCGAGCGCGCGGTGCAAGAGCGCGCGGTTGTCCCACATCACCAGGTCGCCCGACCGCCAGTTATGCGTGTAGACGAATTGCGGCTGCGTGGCGTGGGCGAGGAGCTCGCCGAGCAGCGCCTGTCCCTCGGCCTCGCCCATCCCCTCGATCGCGCCGGCATGGTTGCCGATATAGAGCGCCGGCTCGCCGGTCTCCGGGTGGGTGCGCACGATCGGGTGCGCGACCGGCGGCCGTTCGCGTTTTTCCTCTTCGGTCGCGGGCGAGCTGCCGGACTGGCGGCGGCTCGCCTCCCAGCTGTGGACGGCGCGCAGGCCGGCGAGCCGCGCCTTCATCGCCTGGGGCAGCGCGCGATAGGCGAGCACCATGTTGGCGAACTGCGTGTCGCCGCCTTCGGGCGGCAGTTCGACCGCGTGCAGCAGCGTCATCAGCGAGGGCACCGCGTGGTACGACTTGTCGGTGTGCCAGAAATAGTTGCCGCGGATTTCCAGCGTCTCGCTCGGATTGCCGTCGCGATCGAGGTTGGTCACCGAATGGACGATGCCGTAGCGCGCGTCGGAATGGCGCGCGACGTGGTCTTCGAGCTCGCCGAACCGGCGGGTGAAGTCGTGTTGCTGCTCCTTGGTCAGCGCCTGGTCGCGCACGACCACGACATGATGGTCGAGAAGCGCCCGATGGAGCAGGGCGATCAGGCTCTCCGGCACCGCTCGCGCCAGGTCGGCGCCGGTGATTTCGACCCCGCCCGCCGGCGAGAGCCGGTGGCCGACCCTCGCCTCGGCGGGTCGCGTCGCCGCGTTCAGCCCCGTCATCGCCGCCACTCCTGGAAGTCGGTGCAGCGCCCGTCGACCTCCCAGTCGCCGCAGCGCGTGGGCTCGGGACCTTTCGGCCCGCCGATCTCGCGCGGCCTGGCCGGCGGGGCCGCCGGTTCGTCGCGTTTTACCGGGTCGCGCTCGGGGATGTCGGCGAGGGTCGCTGCCATATGTTCACTATGGCAGCCGGGTGACGCCCGCTCAACCGAGGCGTTTCCGGAACAGGGGGTGGGGAGGCGGCCGGGCGCGGTCTGGCTGTGCTTCGCTCGGGTCCGCTGGTCAGGGAAGAACCTTTGTCCATGGCTCCAGCATCGACCGCTCGGCATGTTGCGCTCGACCTCATCGGGGTCGTGCTGGGTCGCGAGCGCTCGCTTGACGAGGCGATCGACGACAGCCAGGCGATGGCGAAGCTGGCGTTGCGCGATCGCGCCTTCGCCCGGCTCCTGGTCGCCACCGTGCTGCGCCGGCTCGGCCAGATCGACGCGCTGATCGCGGCCTGCCTCGCCAGCCCGCTGCCGCCGCGCGCGGCGCAGGTGCACGACATCCTGCGGCTCGGCATCGCGCAGCTGCTGTTTCTCCACACGCCGCCGCATGCCGCGGTGGCGACCAGCGTCGACCTCGCGCAGAACCGCGGGTTTCCGGCGCATAAGGGCCTCGTCAATGCGGTGCTGCGGCGGCTCAGCGTCGAGGGGCCCGAGCGCGTCGCGGCGCAGGACGCCGCGGCGCTCAACACGCCTGCCTGGCTGTGGCGCTCGTGGACCAATCATTACGGCGAGGAGGTCGCGCGCCTGATCGCGACGGCGCATCTGCGCGAGGCGCCGCTCGACCTGACGGTGCGCGGCGATGCCGCGCAATGGTGCGAGAGCCTCTCGGCGACGACGCTGCCCACCGGCACGCTGCGCCGCGCCGGCGGCGGCGCCGTGGCGGCGCTGCCCGGCTATGCCGAGGGTGCGTGGTGGGTGCAGGACGCGGCGGCCTCGCTGCCGGTGCGGTTGTTCGGCAATGTCGCCGGGCTGCGCGTCATCGACCTTTGCGCGGCGCCGGGCGGCAAGACCGCGCAGCTCGCCGAGGGCGGCGCGTTCGTCACCGCGATCGACCGTTCGAGCCGCCGGCTCGAACGGCTGGTCGCCAATCTGCGGCGTCTCTCGCTGCCGGCCGCGCCGGTTGCCGCGGACGCGCTGAGCTGGCGGCCCGACGAGCCGGCCGACGCTGTCCTGCTCGATGCGCCGTGCTCGGCGACCGGCGCGATCCGCCGTCATCCCGATGTGCCGCATCTGAAGCGGCCGGCCGACGTCGCCCGCCTGGCGACGATCCAGGACCGGCTGCTGCGTGCCGCGATCGAGATGGTGCGCCCCGGCGGCATGCTGGTCTACTGCACCTGCTCGCTCGAACCCGAGGAGGGGCCGCAGCGGATCGAGGGGCTGCTGCGCTCCGGGGCGCCGGTCGCGCGCCGCCCGATCACCGCCGAGGAGAGCGAGCTCGCGGGCGAATGGCTGACCGCGGACGGCGACCTACGGACCTTGCCGTTTCATCTGGCGGAGTATGAAGGCATCGACGGCTTTTATGCCGCCAGACTGGTCAGGCTGCCGTCCTAGCCCATCGGTGGACCGGGCTGACCGAACGGCCGGCCGCAGCTTGCGGGCTCGCCTATTCCTTGTTACGACACGTCATGCAGTCTACCGCCGGGCAAGTGGCTAGCGGCGCGCGGGCGTGGGGGCGCGCTTGAGGTCGCGGACCGGCCAGCCCGCGCCGCAGGCACCGGCCGCGGCTGCTGCCGGGCGGGAGGTGCCGCCGCTCCTCACGCGGCTCGGCCGCGATGCGCTGCGCACCTTTGCCGCCGGGCCGCTCTATCGCCATACGCTGATCGGCCGGGTGCCGCCGGATCTGCGGTTGCGGGTCGGCGAACGCTGGCCGGGCGACGCCGCGCGCGGCACGACGATCCTCTCGGGCGAGATCGCGCTCGCCGGGCAGGTGGTACGCAACCCGATGCCGGTCTGGTTCCCGCCCGAGGCCGGCAATGCCTGGCTCGCGGCGTGGCACGATTTCTCGTGGATCGCCGACCTTTTGAGCGTCGGCGGCGGTGCCAAGGATGCGGTGCGCGCCCTGGTGCAGAGCTGGCTCACCGACAATACCGGCTGGCACCCGATCGCCTGGCGCGCCGATGTGCTGGCGACGCGGCTCTATACCTGGGTCGTGCATTTCGACGAGATCGCCAGCCGCGAGGCCGACCGGCTGCTGCGCCGCGCGATGCTGACGAGCCTCGGCGCGCAGCTTCGCCATCTCGCGCGCACCGCGGCGTGGGAGCTCGACGGGCCGCCCCGCCTGCGCGCGCTCAAGGGGCTGATCGCCGGGCTTGTCGCGTTCGGCAGCTCGCAGAAGCGCGTCGCGCGCGCGCTGCGCGCGGTCGAGCGCGAGCTGCCGGCGCAGATCCTGCCGGATGGCGGCCATCGCTCGCGCAGCCCGTCGGTGCAGCTCGACGTGCTGCGCGATCTGGTCGATACCCGCGCGGCGTTGCGCGCCGGGCATATCGCGGTGCCGGGCGCGCTGCAGGAGGCGATCGACCGGATGGCGCCGATGCTGCGCTTCTTCCGCCACGGCGACCGCAAGCTGGCGTTGTTCAACGGCTCGGTCGAGGAGGACGGGATCCTCGTCGACCTGGTGCTGACGCGCTCGGAGACCAAGGGACGCGCCCCGGCCCAGGCGCCGCATTCCGGCTTCCAGCGGATGCAGGCCGGGCACAGCCTGGTGCTGGTCGATGCCGGCAAGCCGCCGCCGGAAGGGTTCGACGAGGCCGCCCATGCCGCGCCCTTGTCGTTCGAGATGAGCCAGGGGCGCGAGCGTATCATCGTCAATTGCGGCGGCTATCGCGGCACGCAGACCGCGTGGCGTCGCGTCGCGCGCTCGACCGCGGCGCATTCGGTACTGGTCGTCGCCGATACCAACGCGGTCGAGATCACCGACCGGGGAACGCTCGGCCGCAGCCCGCCGACGATCCGTTGCGAGCGCGCCGAGGAGGACGGGCACCAATGGATCGCGGTCAGCCATGACGGCTACCGTCAGCGCTTCGGCCTCACCTATTCGCGCGAGCTCTACCTCGCCGCCGACGGCGACGACCTGCGCGGCGAGGACAAGCTGACCGGTGGCCGCTCGGGCATCGAGTTCGCGCTGCGCTTTCACCTGCACCCCTCGGTCGAGCCGACGCTGAGCCAGGACGGCAGCGCGGTCCGCCTGCGGCTGCCGAGCGGTCTGATCTGGCGGCTGCGCGCGAGCGGCGCCGATATGAGCCTCGCCGAGAGCATCTATCTCGGCGCGGGCGAATTGAAGACGACCCAGCAGATCGTGCTGAGCGGCACGACCGGCAGCAACGGCGCCTCGGTGCGCTGGGCGATCCGGCGCGAGGGCAGGGCGCCGGCACCCGGCGAGCTTTAGTCCTCCGTTGCCGCTGCTCGCGGCCGTCGCGGCGGCGGCCTTCGTCGTCTCCTGCGGTGCAACCCGTCTGCTGGCGTCGCTGCTGCGCCGCGGTGCGGTGCTCGACATCCCCAACGCGCGCTCCTCGCATGCGGTGCCGACGCCGCGCGGCGGCGGCGTCGCGGTCGTCGCCGCCACGCTCGCGGCATGGCTCGGCTTGTGCGCGGCGGGGCTGCGGCCGGTCGGCGACCTCGTCGTGCTCGCCGCCGCGGTCGGTCTCGCTGGCGTCTCCTGGCTCGACGATCTGCGCGACCTGTCGCCGGCGGTCCGGCTGCTCGCCCAGCTCGGCGCGGTGGCGGCGGGCGTGGCGCTGCTGCCGCGCGGCGCGGTGTTTCAGGGCTGGCTGCCGCCGGCGCTCGACGCGACGGCGGCGGCGCTGGTCTGGCTCTGGTTCGTCAATCTGTTCAACTTCATGGACGGGATCGACGGCATCGCCGGCAGCGAGGCGGCGGCGATCGGCATCGGCATCGCGCTGGTCGCCGGCACCGCCGACCCCGGCCTCGCGGCGAGCTCGCTCGCCCTCGCCGCCGCGGCGCTCGGCTTCCTCGTCTGGAACTGGGCGCCGGCGCGCATCTTTCTCGGCGATGTCGGCAGCGTGCCGCTCGGCTATCTGCTGGGGTTCCTGCTCTATGCGCTGGCGCTGCGCGGCGCGTGGGCGGGGGCGCTGATCCTGCCGCTCTATTTCCTCGCCGACGCCAGTCTCACGCTGCTGCGCCGGCTGCTGCGCCGCGAGCGCATCTGGCAGGCGCACCGCGAGCATTTCTACCAGCGCGCGGTGCAGCACGGGCTCGGCCACGCCGCCGTCGTGCGCCGGGTGATCGCCGCCGACCTGGTGCTGATCGGCTGCGCGTTGGCCGCCGCGCGGGGCTGGGGATTCGCCGCGCTCGCGGTCGCCGTCGTTGCCGTGCTCGCGCTGCTCTGGGAGCTGGGCCGGAGGCGTCGCTGAGCTTGCCGGCGCCGCCGGCGCGCCCTATACCCCGCGGGCATGCCCGCCGTCCCGCCGCCGATCCGCCGCGCCCTGATCTCGGTCAGCGACAAGGCCGGGCTGGTGCCGTTCGCCCGCGCGCTCGCGGCGCGCGGCGTGGCGCTGGTGTCGACCGGCGGCTCGGCCCGCGCGCTCGCCGAGGCGGGGCTCGACGTCGCCGAAGTCGCGGCGGTGACCGGCTTCCCGGAGATGCTCGACGGCCGGGTCAAGACGCTGCACCCGGCGGTGCATGGTGGGCTCCTCGCGCGGCGCGACCGGGCGGACCACCGCGCGGCGCTCGCCGCGCACGGCATCGGCGAGATCGACCTCCTCGTCTGCAACCTCTACCCCTTCGCCGAGACCGTGGCGTCGGGCGCCGGCCGTGACGAATGCGTCGAGAACATCGACATCGGCGGCGTCGCGCTGATCCGCGCGGCGGCGAAAAACCACGAATTCGTGACGGTCGTGACCGACCCGGCGGAGTACGATCCGCTGCTCGCCGAGCTGGCGACCAATGGCGGCGCGGTCGGTGCCGCGATGCGCCGCGCGCTCGCCGCCAAGGCGTTCGCGCTGACCGCGGCTTACGACGCGGCGATCGCCGGCTGGATGGCGCGCGAGGAGGGGACCGCCTTTCCCGAGCGGTTGACGCTTGCCGGGCGGCTCGTCGAGGTCGCGCGCTACGGCGAGAACCCGCACCAAGAGGGCGCCTTCTATCGAACGGACGAGCGGCGGCCCGGCGTCGCCACCGCGAAATTGTTGCAGGGCAAGGAGATGTCCTACAACAACTACGCCGACACCGACGCCGCGTTCGAGCTCGCCGCCGAGTTCGCCGACCCGGCGGTGGTCATCGTCAAGCACGCCAATCCGTGCGGCGTGGCGAAGGGCGCGAGCCTCGCCGCAGCCTGGCAGCGCGCCTTGGCCTGCGATCCGGTCCGCGCATTCGGCGGCATCGTCGCGGTCAACCGCACGCTCGACGCCGCGACTGCGGACGCCATCGCCAAGATCTTTGTCGAGGTCGTGATCGCCCCGGCGATCGACGACGCAGCCGCGGCGGTGCTTGCCGGCAAGCGCCTGATCCGGGTGCTGGTCACCGGCGGTATGCCCGACCCGGCGGCCGCCGGTATGACCTTCCGCTCGCTGGCCGGCGGGTTTCTCGTGCAGGGGCGGGATAACGCCGTCGCGACGCCTAACGACCTGAAAACCGTCACCAAACGCGCGCCGAGCGAAGCCGAGATCGCTGACCTCATCTTCGCCGACACCGTCGCCAAGCACGTCAAGTCAAACGCGATCGTCTTTGCCAAGAACGGCGCGACGGTCGGGATCGGCGCCGGCCAGCCAAGCCGCGTCGACAGCGCCAAGATCGCCGTCGCGAAGGCTGGCGACATGCAGAAGGCGGCGGGTCTCGCCGAGTCGCCGGTCAAGGGCGCGGTGATGGCGTCGGACGCGTTCTTCCCATTCGCCGATGGGCTCGAGGTGGGCATTGACGCGGGGATCACGGCGGTCATCCAGCCGGGCGGCTCGCGCCGCGACGACAAGGTTATCGCCGCCGCCGACCAGGCCGGGA
>DATJOB010000416.1:0-10662 GCA_035507475.1 Allostellaceae bacterium
TGCTATGCTCGCCGCCATGAGCGAGAGCTTCGACCTGCTCGTCGTCGGCGGCGGCATCAACGGCGTCGGCATCGCGCGCGACGCTGCCGGGCGCGGGCTCAAGGTGCTGCTCTGCGAGCGCGGCGACCTCGCCGGCGCCACATCCTCGGCGTCGAGCAAGATGATCCACGGCGGGTTGCGCTATCTCGAGCATTTCGCGTTTCGCCTGGTGCGCGAATCGCTGGCCGAGCGCGAGGTGCTGCTGCACGCGGCGCCGCATCTGGTGCGGCCGATGCGCTTCGTGCTGCCGCATGGCGGCGGCCAGCGGCCGCGCTGGATGCTGCGCGCCGGCCTTTTCCTCTACGACCGGCTCGGCGGCGCGCGGTCGCTGCCGGCGTCGGCGGCGGTCGATCTGCGCTCGGGACCGCTCGGCGCGCCGCTGCGCGAGACGGTGCGCGACGGTTTCGTCTATTCCGACTGCGTCGTCGACGACGCGCGGCTGACCGTCGCCAACGCGCGCGACGCCGCGCGGCTCGGCGCCGAGATCGCCACCCGCAGCGCGCTGGTCGCGGCCCGCCGCGAGGGCGCCGCGTGGCGTGCCACGCTGCAGCCGGAAGACGGGCCGGCGCGCGATGTCGCCGCGCGCATCCTGGTCAACGCCGCGGGGCCGTGGGTCGCCGACGTGCTGCGCCGCGCCGGGCTCGCGAGCCGTGCGCGGCTGCGCCTCGACAAGGGCAGCCATATCGTGGTGCCGCGGCTCTACCCGCACGACCACGCCTATCTGCTGCAGAACGACGACGGGCGCGTCGTCTTCGCGATCCCGTTCGAGCACGACTACACGCTGATCGGCACGACCGAGGCGACCGTCGACAGCGCCGAGGCGCCGCAGGCGACGCCCGAGGAGGTCGCCTATCTGTGCCGCGCGGTCGGGCGCTGGTTCAAGCACCCGCCGACGCCGCAGGACGTGGTGTGGCGCTATGCCGGGGTGCGGCCGCTCTACGACGACGGCGCGACGAGCGCGGCGGCGACAAGCCGCGACTACGTCTTCGAGCTCGACGCGGCGGGCGCGCCCGCGCTTTCCGTGTTCGGCGGCAAGCTCACGACCTATCGCCGGCTCGCCGAAGCGGCACTGGCGCGGCTTGCGCCGCACCTGCCCGGCGCCGGCCCGCCTTGGACCCATGCCGCGGCGCTGCCGAGCGACGATTTCGCGGCGCCGGGCGAGGCCGAGTTCGGTCCCGGGCTCGGCCGTGCCGAGGCCGCCTGGCTGATCCGCGAGGAATGGGCGCGCAGCGCCGACGATATTCTGTGGCGGCGCAGCAAGCTCGGGCTGCGCGTCTCGCCGGAGCAGCGCGCCGCGCTCGAGGATTATCTGTCCAGCTGCGCCGGCGCATCCGCGCCGACGACGGCACCGGCCCACTCCTCCGCCCGGACGCCCGATTAGAGCGGCATCGGTTTGGGTTGCTGCGGCTTCTCTTTGTCGTCATCCCCGGGCTTGACGGGCTTGACCCGGGGATCCACTCGGATGGCCGGGTCAGGCCCGGCCCATTCTAACCAGGCGGCGCGAGGCGACGCGCCAGCAGCGCAAACAGCAGATCGCTGAGGATCGCGAACAGCGCGACCAGCACCGCGCCCTGCGCCACATAGGGGATCTTGTTGCCGGCGAGCCCGTCGAAGATCGGCGTCCCGAAGGTCAGCGCGCCGACCGTCGAGCCGATCGTCGCGGTGCCGATGCCGACCGTCACCGAGAGGCGGACCCCGGCAAGGATCACCGGCGCGGCCAGCGGCAGCTCCACCTTGCGCAGCACCTGCCAGGGCGACAGCCCCATGCCGCTCGCCGCCTCGCGGACGCCGGGCGCGACGCCTTCGAGGCCGGCGATCGTGTTCTCGACGATCGGCAGGAGCCCGTAGAGGAACAGCGCGACCACCGTCGGCAGCGGGCCGAAGCCGATTGCCGGTACGGCGAGCGCGAGGATCGCCACCGGCGGAAAGGTCTGACCGACCGTGGCGAGCACCTGCGCGATGGTGCGGAAGCCGCGTCCGGCGGGTCGCGTCGCGAACACCGCCGCGGCGATTCCGGCGAGCGTCGCCGCACCGCTCGCCGCCGCGACCAGCGACAGATGCGAGATGAACAGCTCCCAAAAGCTCGCGCGCTCGAAGATCTCGGGCCGCACCTCGGGAAAGCCCCAGGCGAAGAGCGGGCGCAGCGCCGGCATGTCGAAGAGCAGGAAGGCGAAGAGCAGGCCGACCCACAGCGCCGGGGTCTTCGCCGCCTCGCGCACCCTGCGGGCTCAGCGCACCAGGTCGGCGAGCGCGATCGCACCGACCGTCCGCCCCTTGGCGTCGGCCACCGGCAGCCGCGCGGCGCGGCGCGCCACCATCGCCGCGAGCGCCTCGGCGAGCGTCGCGTCGGCGGCGAGCGGCGTGCCCTCGGCGCTTTCGCCGGCGCGCATCCAATCGCCGACGCGGCGCACCGCGAGCAGCTTCAGCCCGAGCCCCTGGGCGCCGATGAACTCGCGCACGAAATCAGCCGCCGGCCGCTCGACGAGCTCGGCCGGCGTCCCGGCCTGCGCCAGCCGGCCGCGCTCGAACAGCGCGATCGTCGTCGCCAAGCGCAGCGCCTCCTCGATATCGTGCGTCACGAAGACGATCGTCTTCTTGGTCGCGCGATGGATATGCAGCAGCTCGGCCTGCAGCGCGTCGCGGGTGAGCGGGTCGACCGCGCCGAACGGCTCGTCCATCAGCAGCACCTCGGGGTCGGCGGCCAGCGCACGCGCCACCCCGACGCGCTGCTGCTCGCCGCCCGACAGCTGGTGCGGATATTTCGACCGGTAGGTCTCCGGGTCGAGGCGCAGCAGCGCCAGCAGCTCGTCGACCCGCGCGCCGACCCGCGCCGCCGGCCAGCCGAGCAGGCGCGGCACGGTGGCGATGTTGTCGGCGATCTGCCAGTGCGGAAAAAGGCCGACCGACTGGATCACATAGCCGATGCGCCGACGCAGTGCCTCGGGCGCCACGGCGCGCACGTCCTCGCCGCCGACGCGGATCGCGCCGCTGTCGAAGGGCACCAGCCGGTTGATCATCCGCAGCGTCGTCGACTTGCCGCAGCCGGAGGGTCCGAGCAGCACGCAGAGCGATCCTTCGGGGACGCTCAGCGTCAACTCGCGGACCACCGTGCGACCGTCATAGGATTTGCTGACCCGGTCGATATCGATCATGGCGCAAAGCGGGCGCTGAGCGCCGCCGCTCCCAGGCGCAGCAGGAAATCGGCGGCCAGCGCCAGCGCGATCGCCGGCAGCGCGCCGAGCAGCACGAGGTCGGTCGCGTACTGCCCGAGCCCCTCGAAGACGAAGCCGCCGAGCCCGCCGGCGCCGATCAGCGCGGCGACAACGGCAAGGCCGATCGCCTGCACCGTGACGATGCGCAGCCCGGCGACCAGCACCGGCAGCGCGAGTGGCACCTCGACCTGCCAGAAGACCTGGCGGCGGGTCATCCCCATGCCGAACGCGGCGTCGACCGTCGCCGCCGGCACACCGGCGAGCCCGGCCACCGTGTTGCGCGCGATCGGCAGCAACGCGTAGAGCACGAGTGCGATCACCGCCGGCACCGGCCCGACCCCGGCGACGCCGAGCGCGGCCAAGGCCGGCGCCGCCGCCACCAGCGCCGAGAGCGGCACGATCAGCAGCCCGAACAAGGCGATCGACGGCACCGTCTGCAGCAAATTGAGCGTCGCGAACAGCGCCGTCTCGAAGCGCCGGCGGCGCAGCGCGAGAAGCGCCAGCGGCACGCCGATCGCCAGCGCCAGGCCGACCGCCGCGGCGACCAGCGCGAGGTGGCGGAGCACCGCGGCGGCGAAGCTATCGCGTCGCGCCACGTATTCGTGCGCCAGCGATAGCGCGTCGAGCGCCCCCGCCTCGGCGAGCGCCAGAAAGCCGAGGACGAGCAGCGCCGCGGCAGCAAGCTGCAGGCGCGGCCCGGCCTGCGCGCGCTGTAGCGCGTCGATCAGCGCCAGCGCGCTGCAAGCGAAGATCGCCCAGAACCCGGGACCGAGCGACACCGCCGCGAGCGCCGAGCCGGTCGCCGCGAGCCGCGTCGCCGCTGCGCCCGCGGCGGCGAGCGCCGCGAGCAGCAGCGCGCCGGCGACGAGCGCGGCGAGCCGCTGGACGACGGGTCGCGGGCGGGCCAGGGCGAGCGCCACGAGCGAAGCGGCGAGCGCGGCAAGGGCGGCGGCGAGCGGCGCCGGCGCGGCCGCCCACAAGGCGACCGGCCGACCCGACACCAGCCGGTTCGGGGCAAGCTCGACAAACCCGGCTGCCAGCGTCGCCGCGGCGCCGACCGCGACCAGCGCGACGGCGACCTGGTTGTGCACCCGGACGCCGGGCGGCGCGGCGTCAGCCATCGGCGCCGCCGGTGCAGCCGGCGTCACGGCAGGAAATGCTGCGCTTTCAGGTAGGAGGCCGCGACCGCCTGCGGCTGCTCGCCGCCGACCGCGATCCGCGCGTTGAGCTGCTGCAGCGTTTCGAGGGTCAGCGACTTGAAGACCGGATCGAGCGCCGGCGCGATCTTGGGATGCGCGTCGAGCACCGGCTGGCGGATCACCGGGCTCGGCGCATAGACCACCTGCGCCCCCTTGTCGTCGCACAGCGCGGTGAGGCCGAGCGCCGCCAGCTCGCCATCGGTGCCGTAGGCCATCGCCGCGTTGACGCCGGAAATCCCCTCCGCCGCGGCGCGCAAGGTCGTCGCGGTGTTGCCGCCGGAAAGCGTCAGGATCTGGTCGGCCGCGAGGTGAAACCCGTAGGTCTGCTCGAACGCCGGCAGCGCCGCCGGGCTCGACACGAACTCGGCCGAGGCGGCGAGCTTGAAGCGGCCGCCGCCCTTCAGATACGTCACCAGCTGGTCGAGGCATTTCTTGTCGGGGAAGCCCGGCAGATCCTTGCGGATCGCGATCACCCAGGTATTGTCGGCAGGCGCCGGGGTCAGCCACACGAGATGGTTCTGCGCGGCGTCGAGCCGCTTGACCGTGGCGTAGCCCTCGGCGGCGTTCTTCCACACCGCATCGCCTTCGCGGTGGAAGAACAGCGCGCCGTTGCCGGTGTATTCCGGATAGACGTCGATCTGTCCGGCAAGGATCGCCTCGCGCACGATGTTGGTCGGACCGAGCTGGATCTTGCGCGTCACCGGCACGCCCTGCGCCTCGATCACCGCCGCGATCATCTGGCCGAGCAGCGCGCCCTCGGTGTCGATCTTGGAGGCGACGACGACCGGTGCGTCGGCCGCACCTGCGGGCGCCGCCGGGAGCAGCGCCAGCAGCGCGCCGAGCACGAGCAGCGCGCGGCGCGCGCAGCGGGTCGAACCGGGCATCCGCATCCCCCTGTTTTCAGAGCGGCATCGCCAGCAGCGTGTCGATCTGCCGGCTGTCGAGCACCACGTCCTTGCGCGCGAACGCCCAGCCGCCGCCACGCCGCACCACGCGGTCGATGTAGCGGCCGGCGGCGAACAGCGTCATCGCGCCGTCCTGCATGATGCGCACGACGAGAAAATTGGCAACCACCGGCACCGCGCCGTCGGTTTCGGCGCCGAGCTTCAGCGCGCCGACCAGATGGCGGTAGCGCTGCGGCTCGTAGATGTTGGCCTTGCGCAGCGCCATCACCCGGTCGACCAGCATGCCCTTCGAGGTCGCGTAGACGATGCCGAGCGGCAGGCCGGCCTCGACATTCTCGGCCGAGGTGATGCGGTACCAGCAATCGTCGACGAAAAACCCCGGCCAGTCCTCGAGCGCATCGTCGTCGAGGCAATGCGCATAGTCGGCATAGAGCGCATCGATCTCGAGCCGCCGAACGACCTCTTCCGGGCTCATCCGTCGTCCTTTGTCGTCATCCCCGGGCGCGACCCGGGGAGCTGGGCGCTGTCACAGCCCCATCAGCGGGCGGTAGGCCTGCCAGAAGCCGCGGATCGAGGCCTCGGTGGTGCGGGTGTCCTGCGACGCATGGGCGTGGCCGCCCATCTCGACGACCGAGCATTCGTCCTCGCTGCCGACGATCGCGCGCTGCACGAAATGCCCGACCGCGCCGTCCTCCATCGAGATGTAGCCCGCCGGCCCCACCAGGTTGCTCTGCAGCAGGCGCCGCTCGGTCATCGCCGCGTCGTCGTCCTCGAAGCCGAGATAGATCCACTGCAGCTCGGTCTTGGTCGGCCCCTTGGGCAGCACCAGGCGCAGCGCCACCGAGTTGTGGATCTGCTGCATCACGAAATTGGGGAAGACGCTGAGGATTTGCACGGTGACGTCGTCGCCGAACTCCTCGCTCGATTCGAGAAGGCGCGGATCGGCGAGGGTCAGCCCGTCGCGCATCGACTGGATGCTGGCATAGAGCTTGTCGCTCGCGTCCGCGCCGAGCGTGTCGCTCTTGCCGCGCGTGTAGCTGGTGTGGTTGCCGCCGCCCTCGCTCACCAGCACGCCGCCGCCGGCGGTCAGCCGGCTCACCCGGAAGGTCGCAAAGAACGTGTGCAGCAAGGTCGCGTGGTAAGTGTCCTTGACGTTCTCGACGTAGAGCTTCCAGTTGTTGTGGAGGATCTGCGAGGTGGTGCCGAGCAGCTTGGGCTTGGCGCGCATCACCCGGCCGATCCGCTCGCCGATCAGGTTGCCGATATAGTCGGCAAGCGGCGGCGCCTCGGGCGACAGCGTGCCGAAGACCAGCCCCGCGAAATGGTCGGTGCGCAGCTTCCTGAGGCCATGCTCCTCGAGGCGGAAGCTCTCCGGCATGCCGCCCTTGCCGCCGATCCCGCGGCGGAACGCGACGCTCTTCAGGTTGCCCGCGAGGTCGTAGCTCCACGAGTGGTAGACGCAGGTAAGGCCCTCGTCGGTGTGGCCCTGCCGCTTGAGGCAGACGAGGTTGCCGCGATGCGCGCAGCGATTGAGCATCGCATGGATTTGCCCATCCTCGGCACGGGTGACGATGACCGGCGTCTCGCCGAGAAACGTCGTCTTGTAGTCGCCCGGGTTGGGCAGCTCGTCGGCAAGCGCGAGGAACTGCCAGGTCGGGCCGAGGAACAGCCGGTCGAGCTCGGCGCGGTAGATCTCGGCGTCGGCGAACACCCGGTAAGGGACGCGCGAGTTGCCTTCCTTCGGCCAGGCAAGCGTGTGCTGGTCCATGCTTTCCTCCAGCGCGCCTAAGCGATCCTCATCGTATCATGAAACCGCCGGTAATCGATGGCGCGGCGGCCGTCCTCGGTCCAGCCGAAAATGTCGACAAAGCGGTGACTCCACAAAATCTCGTGCGGCAGATACGAGGTGCGAGCGCCGACCGGCTGGACCAGCGTCTCGTCGACGCCGCTCGCGATCACGACGATCTCGGCATGCTGTTCCGCCAGCTTTTCGTAGTTCATACCGTAGAGCGGGCTGTCGCGGTCGATCGGGTGCATCGCGCGAAAGCTCAGCGCGAAGACCGGCGAGCGCTCGCGCACCAGCTTCAAATCGTAGAAGCGGCGGGACAGCTCTCCCTCGCGGGTGAGCTCGTCGCGCACCAGGGTCATCGTGACCTCGGCGGCCAGCAGCTGGTTGCTGCGCTGGTTGGCGAGCCGGACCGACAATGTCGGCACGCCGTTATAGGGACCGACCACCGCGACCCTGCTGAACAGAACCCGCGCGGTCGGACGCGAGAACCGCGCGAAGATGAGGCCGGTGGTCAGGGCGAGGAACAGCAGGCCGGCCGCGGTTTCCACGGTCATCAGCAGATTGGCGTAGAACGTCGCCGGCGACATGACGCCGTAGCCGATCGTCGCCATCGTCTGCACGCTGAAGAAGAACGCATCGGCGAACGAACCGGGACGGGCGGCGGTGATCGAACCCGGCTGCAACAGGTATAGCGCCCCGAAACCGAGATTGGCCGCGATATAGACCGTCGATCCGGTCGCCAGGAACACCGGCCAGCTGACCGTCAGGGTACGGTGGTAGAGGTCGCCGAACCATTTGCGCTCGACGCCGAACCGGACCACCTCGTCGGCAGTGTCGCGCTCGAGCAGGTGATTGAGGTGCGGCTGCACGCCGTCGGGCGGCTGATGGCGGAGCACGGGCTCCTGCCGCGGCCGGCGCCGACGCGGCCCGGCGGCGGCGGTCGCCCGCTTTGGCTTGCTCTGCTCTACCGTCACGCTCGGCTCCGGTTGCACGCGCTTGAGCGTATTCGCCGCGCCCTTATACCCCGGACGGGGCGCCGGCTCAGCCGCCGTAGAAGACGTTGTCGCCGAGATCCTTCATCTCGAGGATCGCGACGTCGGGGCGGCCTTGGATCGGGTTCGGCAGATGCGCCTCGACCACCTCGGCGACGACGATGTGATGGTCGCCCTGCTCGACGATGCTGGTCACCCGGCATTCGACCGCGGCGAGCGCGGCGGACAGGATCGGCGCGCCGTTGCCGGCCTTGGTGATCTCCTGGCCGGAGAGCTTGCCGCCCTCGAGCTGCGCCGGCTTGAAGAAGGTGAAGGCGAGGCCCTTGTGCGCCTTACCGAGCATGTTGAGGACGAAGCTCTTGGTCTTCTTGACGAGACCGTAGGCACCGCTGTCGGTCTTGACGCCGACCACGACGAGCGGCGGGTTGAAGGCGGTCTGCGTCACCCAGTTGACCGTCGCCGCGGCGACATTGCCCTGCCCGTCATCGGCGGTCAGCACATAGATGCCGTAGGGGATCATGCGCAGCGCGGTCTTCTTGGCGTCGGCGTCCATCGGAATCCTCCGTCGGGGGCTCGGGATGGCGCCACTAGATCGCGTCCGGTGGCAGGTGGCAAGAGCCACCGCTTTCGGCCGTCGCGCGGCGAAAGCGGTGGCGCCCAAGGAGTGCTCGATCCCCCGGTTTATGCGGCGCGCGGCAGGGCCGGGGGAACCGGGCCGCGCGGCGAGGTCGGCGGATCGAGCTCGCGGCACTTGGGGCCGCCGGCCGGTGCCGCCCCGTTGGTGCATTCGGTCGCGCCGTCCGTATAGGGATCGTAGTTCCACAGCGGATACATCTGCATTGCCCCAACCACGACGAGCATCGTTCCCAAGATGCAACCGCTGCATTTCGCCTTCCGTTTCGTCATGGCCTGGCGGGCGCTCTTGCGCCGGGCGGGCCGTCTGGCGACATCGATTACTTCCGGCCGCAGGCGGCGCGGCCCTTCTGCAGCGCCGCGAAGGATTGCGCCGGCGCCGGCATCAGCCAGCGGAAGCCTTTGGCGACCAGCGCTTCGACGTTGTTGGCGTCGACATGCGGATGGCCGCACGGCATCCCCTTGTCCTTGCAGATCGCCAGGATGTCGTCGATCGCGGCGGCGACCTCGGGGTGCTCGTACTGGCGCGGATAGCCCATGTCCTGCGACAGGTCGCCCTCGCCGATCAGCACGACGCCGATCCCCGGCACCTCGTCGAGCATCTTGGGCAGGTTGCGGATCGCCCGCTTCTCCTCGCACATGATGACGACCAGCACCTCGCCCTCGGGATTGAGCGGCCAGGTGTCGGCGCGCTTGTAGTAGGTCGGCTGGTCGATGCCCCAATAGCGTGCGGCGGTGCGCGGCGCGTCGCCGCGCTGCCCCGGCGGCTCGTAGTACTTCGCCTCGCGCGGCCGCGGGTAGCGGCAGGCCTGGACCGCGTTGCGCGCCTCCTCGACGGTCGAGACATGCGGCCAGACGATGCCGTAGACGCCGATGTCGAGCACCTGCTTGGCGATGAACTGGTTCATCTCGCCGCCATTGGGCGGGATGCGCACCATCGGCGCCACCGCCGGCGCCAGCGTGCCCGATTTGAGGATCTGCGCGCGGTCGAGCATGTATTGCATGCAGTCGCGCAGCTGGCGGATGTCGTAGGGGTTGTGCTCCATCTCGAAGACGACGCCGTCATAGGGCTGCGCGGCGATCGATTGCGCCGCGCCGATCTCGGCCGGCGAGAAGGTGACGCAAGCCGGCTTGCCGCTGTCGAGCGCGCGGATCGCCGGGTTGAGGCGGGGAAGGTCGGGCATGCGGCCGCTCCGTTGTCGTGGCCCTGCGATGGTAGCGGGCGGGGCGGCGTCGGCGAAAGCGGCAAGGCTAGCGGTCGAGCCAGATGTCCTCGATCCGCCAGCCCTTGTGGATGCTGTTCTGCATCAATCCGCGAGCGCGCATGCCTGCGTCATCCCGCCGCGGCCTTGATCGCCGGCCGCGCCTGGGTTGCAATTGCCGGCGTGCGGCAGGCGAGGCGGCGATGATCAGCGACCCGATCGAGTTCGAGTTGTTCAAGAACGCGCTGTTCGGCATCGCCGACGAGATGGCGCTGACCGTGTTCCGCACGACCTATTCGGGCGTGCTCAAGGACAACATGGACTACTCGACCGCGATGTTCGACGGCGCCGGCGTGCTCGTCGCGCAGGGGCTGACGCTGCCCGGCCATCTCGGCTCGATGCCGACCGCGATGGCGTCGGTGCTGGAGACGTTCGCCGACGACATCCATCCGGGCGATGTCTTCATCTTCAACGATCCGTTCAAGGGCGGGATGCATCTGCCCGACGTATTCTGCTTCAAGCCGATCTTCACAAAAGCTGCCCCCATCGAGGGGGAGGGGGGTAGCACCCGCATCGCCTGGGCCTGTGCGGTATGCCACCACACCGATGTCGGCGGCCGGGTGCCGGGGTCGAACGCCTCGGACTCGACCGAGATTTATCAGGAAGGGCTGCGCATCCCGCCGCTGAAGCT
>DATJOB010000417.1:0-11117 GCA_035507475.1 Allostellaceae bacterium
GGCTATGCGGTGCTGCCCGGGCTGCTCGACGCGGCGGAGTGCCGAGCCCTCGCGGCGCTTTACGACGACCGTGAGAAGTTTCGCAGCCGCGTCGTGATGGCGCGGCACGGCTACGGCCGGGGCGAATACAAATACCTCGCCTATGCGCTGCCGCCGCGCGTCGCCACGCTGCGCGCCGCGCTCTACCCGCCGCTCGCCGCGGTCGCCAACGCCTGGCAGCGCCGGCTCGGCGCCGCCGCCGACTTCCCGGCGACGCTCGAGCGCTATCTGGCGCGCTGCCACGCCGCCGGCCAGAAGCGGCCGACGCCGCTGATCCTCAAATACGGCCCCGGCGACTACAACTGCCTGCACCAGGACCTCTATGGCGAGCTGGTGTTCCCGCTGCAGGCGACGGTGCTGCTGTCGCGCCCCGGCGCCGATTTCGCCGGCGGCGAGTTCCTCCTCGTCGAGCAACGCCCGCGCCGCCAGTCGCGCGGCGAGGTCGTGCCGCTCAACCAGGGGGACGCGGTGATCTTCCCGGTCAACCACCGCCCGGTCGCCGGGACCCGCGGCGAGTACCGGGTGACGATGCGGCACGGAGTCAGCCGGCTGCATTCGGGGAGCCGCTTCACGCTCGGCGTCATCTTTCACGACGCGGCCTGAGCGCCTATCCTTGCCGCCGCGGGCGGAACCGCGACGGTGCGAGGGCGAGGGTGGCAGCAGATCACGCGCGGTCCTTCAGCGGCACGGTGCCGGTCGAGCGCCGCTTTCCGCTGCACCTCGAACCGGAAATCGCCACGATCCGCGACCTTTACGACCGCGCCAAGGCGGCGCGCTGGGACCCCGAGCGCGACATCCCGTGGGGCTTGTTCGACGCCGCGCGCTATTCCGCGGAGCAGCTCGCGGCGGCGCGGCTCGCGTGGAGCCGCAAGGCCTGGCTGCAATATGGCGGCCTGCCGGAGACGCCGGCGCTGATCATCCGCTTCTGCCTCGAGCGCGAGCGCGAGAGCGACCCGAAATATTTCCTCACCGTGCGCAACACCGAGGAGGCGTGGCACCTCGAATGCTGCCACCGCTTCGCCGAGCTGTGCGGCGGCTTCGTCGCCGCGCCGGCGAGCGCGCGCTACGCCGCGCTGTTCAACCAGGGCTTGCACCGCGAGGCGCTCGACGCGGAACGCAGCCTCGACGCCTATGTCGCCGCGCATGGCGCGGTACAGGCCGGGCTCGACCTCGAACTGCACCGCCTCCACCGCGACAATGCGAGCGACCCCGCCGCGCGCGCGATCCTCGACCGGCTGGTCGGCGACAAGACGCGCCACGCCGCCTTCGGCTGGTTCTATCTCGAGCGCCGGGCGCCGCACTGGCGCGCGGCGGACCGCGCGGCGATCGCCGCCGAGGTCGCGCATATCGTGCGCGCGGTCGAGCTCGCCGGGCTACGCTGCGTCTGGCTGTCGGACGCGAACGACCTCGCCGCCGCCGACAGGATCGTGCGCGACGCCGGGCTCGGCGCCGCGACCCGCGACGAGGAGGAGCCGGTGCTGCGCCGCTTTCTCGCCGATGCCAGGGCGCAGTTCGCCGCGCTCGGCGTCGCCCTGCCGCCCCTCGCCGGGTGAGCCGCGGCGGTCCGCCATGATCGACGAGGCCTTCGAGGCCGAATACAACATCCGCCGCCGGCATCCCGAAAGCCCGCAGCATTACGCGCGCTATGCCGCCGACAGCGCCGCGGCGCGCGCCCGGCTCGCCGGCCGGCTCGATCTCGCCTACGGCAACGCGCCGGGCGAGCGGCTCGACTTCTTCCCCGCCGCGGCGAGCGACGCGCCGCTCCTCCTCTTCATCCACGGCGGCTACTGGCGCGCGCTCGACAAGGGCGACTTCTCGTTCATCGCACCGCCCTTCGTCGCCGCGGCCATCGCGGTCGCGCTGATCAACTACGACCTGACGCCCGGGGTCACGGTGGAAGAGATCGTCGCGCAGACCCAGCGCGGCATCCGCTGGATCGCCGACGCGGCCGAGCTGCCGTTCGACCGCCGGCGCATCGTCGTCGCCGGCCATTCCGCCGGCGGCCAGCTGACCGCGATGGCGCTGGCGGCCGAGCCGGCCCTGCCGATCGCCGCCGGGATCGCGCTGTCCGGCGTCTTCGACCTGGTGCCGCTGCTCAAGACCAACGTCAACGAGCAGCTGCGGCTCGACGAGAGCCGGGCGCGCCGCCTCAGCCCGCAACACCAGCCGCGGCCCGACCGGGCGCCGGCGCTGATCGCCGTCGGCGGCGGCGAGACCGCCGGCTTCATCGGCCAGTCGCAGGACTTCGCCGCGGCGCTCGGCCTGACCGCGCGGGTCTATCCCGGCCTCGACCATTACACGATCATGTCGGCGGTGGCGGACTTTGCGAGCGCGGTCCATCGCGACATCCGCGCGGTCGTCGAGGCGACCGCCTAACCCTCCGTTTCGCAGCGGAATTTTTGTCCGCCTTCCGTGTTCATCGAGCACCGGGAGAAGGGGTTGCCATTCCGATGCCGACGATCGGCCGACCTTACCGCGCGGGCCGGCTCGCGGTGTTTCGCCGCTTGCGCGTCAGCGGCGAACTCGCCGGGCGTATTCTCGTCCACGAGAAGGGCCGCACCGGGCTCGCTCTGGCGGGCGTGTTCATCGCGATCCTCCTGGTGTTCGTCGAGCTCGGCTTTTTCGTCGCGGTGCCGAAGGGCGGGATGCTGGTCTACAACCGGATGCGTTTCGACCTGCTGCTCGTCTCGAAGGATTACCAGTACCAGGCGCAGCCCTGGCAATTTCCCCGCGCGCGGCTCGCCGAGGCGGCTGCGGTCGCCGGCGTCGCCCGGGTTACGCCGCTCTATTTCGCCGGCGGCACATGGCAGGACCCGAGCGGCGGCCAGCGCCTCGACGTCTTCCTGATCGGCTGCGACCCGCAGGCCAGGCCCTTCGCGGTCTCCGGCATCGAAGAGCGGCAGAACCTGCTGGCCCGGCCCGACACCATCCTCGTCGACGACGAGACCCGCCCGATCTTCGGCTCGCTTGCCGCCGGACGGGCAATCGACCTCGACGGGCGACGCGTGACGATCGGCGGCACCTATCATCTCGGCACCGGATTTCTCGGCATCGGCGTCGCGCTGATGGACGAGACGAATTTCGCGCGCGTCACCGGGCGCCGCAACGACCCGGTCAATCTCGGGCTGATCGACCTCGCGCCCGGCGCCGACCCCGGCAGCGTCGCGGCGGCGCTGCGCCGCGCCCTGCCCGACGACGTGCGCGTCTTCACCCGCAGCGCACTCGCCGCGCACGAGACCGCCTATTGGACGACGCGCACCTCGGTCGGGCTGATCTTCGGCTCCGGCCTCGTCGTCTCGTTCATCGTCGGGCTGATGGTGCTCTACCAGACGCTGGCGACGCAAATCATCCGCCACCTTGCGGAATTCGCCACCCTGAAGGCGATCGGCTACGGCGATGCCCAGCTCGCCGCGGTGCTGGTGATCGAGGCGGCTGCCGTCGTCACGGTCGCCTTCGTGCCGGCGACGTTGGTGGCGCTCGCGGTCTACGCGGTGATCCGCGGCCAGACCCTGCTGCCGGTCGCGCTCAGCCTGGGGCAATTCGCGGCGGTGCTCGGCGCGGCGCTGATCATGTCGGCGGTGTCGGCCGTGCTGTCGGGCGGCAGCCTGCGGCGCGCCGACCCGGCGGCGCTGTTCGGGCCATGAGCGCTCGGGCCATGAGCGTTCGGGCGATGAGCGCGCTCGACCTGCCGCGGTCGCTGATCCCGGCGCCGGGCGTCCCGCTCGCCTGGCGCAACCTGTTCGCCGACCCGTGGCGGCTGGCGCGGTCGAGCGCCGGGATCGCCTTCGCGGTGTTGCTGATGCTGGTGCAGCTCGGCTTCGAGCAGGCGTTCTTCGCGGCCTCGCTGGCGGTGGAGCACGCGCTCGACGGCGATCTTTTCGTGCTCAACGCCTCCAAGTATCGCTTCGGCACGCACGATCCGTTCGCGGCGCGCGACCTGGCGACGATCCGCGGCGTCGCCGGGATCGCCAGCGCGATGCCGCTCGACCTCGACTGGCAGGATTTCTTCTGGACCAGCCCGATCGACGGCAAGCCGCATCTGATACGGGTGCTGGCGGTCGACCCCGACGGCCCGCCGGTCTTCCTGCCGTCCGACCTCGCCGACCAGCAGCACCTGCTGGCGGCGGACGACACGGTGCTGGTCGACCGGCGCTCGCGCGGCTTTCTCGGCATGGCCGACCCGCCCGCGACGGCGCAGCTCAACGGCCAGACCGTGCGCGTCGTCGGCAGCTTCGCCCTCGGCCCCGACTTCATGAGCGACGGCACGGTGGTGATGGGGGTGCGGCTGTTCGCGCGGCTCTTCCCCGGCAACCGGCAGCCCGCCGCGTCGCTGCCGGTCGACGCCGCGGTCATCAGGCTGCAGCCGGGCGTGTCGGTCGACGCGGCGGCGCAGCGCCTGCGTGCCGCGCTGCCGGCAACCCTGACAGTGATGACCAAGCCGCAGATCGTCGCGCTCGAGCGCCGCTTCCAGGCGCAGTTGTCGTCGGCCGCGCCGATCTTCTTTCTCGGCACGCTGGTCGGCTTCGCGGTCGGCACGCTGATCGCCTACCAGGTGATCTACACCGACCTCTCGGACCGGCTGCCGCAATACGCGACGTTGAAGGGCATCGGCTACCGCACCTCGTATCTCGTGCGCAGCGTGCTGCGCCAGGCGGTGCTGACCGGGATCGCCGGCTACCTGCCGGCCTGGCTCTTGAGCCTCGCGGTCTTCGCCGTGATCGGCAGCCTGGCGCTGCTGCCGTTGCACATGACACTGGAGCTGACCGCGCTCAGCCTGGCGCTCACTCTCGCGATGTCGCTGCTTGCCGGCGGGCTCGCGGTGCGCCGGGTGATCGCCGCCGACCCCGCGGAGTTCTTCTGATGGACATGACGGTCGTGCCGACGGCGCCGGCAGTGCGCGTGCAGCATCTCGACTTCGCCTACGGCCAGGGCAGCGCGCGCAACCAGGTGCTGTTCGACGTTTCGCTCGAAGTGCCGCCGGGCCAGCTGACCGTGCTGACCGGCCCCTCGGGCTCGGGCAAGACGACGCTGCTGACGCTGATCGGCGGCTTGCGCACGCTGCAGGACGGGCTGATCGAGGTGCTCGGGCGCGACCTCGGGCGGTTGCCGGCGCGCGAGCTGGTCCTCGCGCGCCGCGAGATCGGCTTCATCTTCCAGCTGCACAATTTGTTCGATTCGCTGAGCGCGGCCGAGAACGTGCGGATGGCGCTCGAACTCGGCGAGACCGCCGGGCACGACACGCGCCGCGCCGCGCATCAGATGCTGGCGCGCCTCGGCATCGCCGACCATGCCGACGCCAGGCCGCGCGAGCTCTCGGGCGGGCAGCGCCAGCGCGTCGCGATCGCCCGCGCGCTCGCCAACCGGCCGCGGCTGGTGCTCGCCGACGAGCCGACCGCGGCGCTCGACCGCGAGGCGACGCTCAGCGTCCTCGACCTGCTGAAGCAGATGATCGCCGAGGACGGCACTGCGGTGCTGATGGTGACCCACGACCATCGCATCATGGATATGGCCGACCG
This sequence comes from Allostellaceae bacterium, assembly GCA_035507475.1. GTDB lineage: Bacteria > Pseudomonadota > Alphaproteobacteria > ATCC43930 > CGMCC-115725 > DATARH01. The sequence goes on from DATJOB010000417.1 coordinate 5,556, forward strand.
CATCGTTCACATGGTCGACGGCCGCATCGCCTCCGACATCGAGCTCGACAATGCGCTGCGCGCGCAGGAGTTCCTCAAGACCGTCGAACCCTTCGCCGCGCTGCCGCTCGGCGAGATCGAAGGCCTCGCCGAGACCGCGACGCGCCGCCATTTCGAGCCGGGCGAGATCGTCATCCATGAGGGCGAGGAGGGCGAAGAGCTGTACCTGATCGCCCACGGCGAGGCCGGGGTGCTGCGCCACGACCACGAGGTCGCGCGGCTCGGCCCGGCCGAGTTCTTCGGCGAAGGCGCGCTCATCACCGGCGCGCCGCGCAACGCGACGGTGATCGCCACCGAGGCGCTCGACACCTATGTCGTGCGCAAGGAGGAGCTGCGCGAGGCGATGCGCCGCAGCGCGCGCTTCCGCGACCAGCTGCGGCGCTTCTTCGCCCGCCGCCATTAGCCGCGCATTCCTCTGACCCGATGCCGCGCGCGGCGCGCTAGGCCCTGGCGCGGCCGCCGAAAGCGGTGAACAATCGCGTCCTCGCCATGCGGCAATCGAGGACGCGCGACCGATGAACGATGCCGGGCACGCCTATGTCGGGCGCTCGCTGAAGCGGCGCGAGGACCGCCGCCTGTTGACCGGCGGCGGCCAGTTCGTCGCCGATCTCGTGCTGCCGCGGATGCTGCATGCGGTGGTGGTGCGCAGCCCGCTGGCGCACGCCCGGATCCGCTCGGTCGATCTGTCGCGCGCCCGCGCCGCGCCCGGCGTTGCCGCGGCGCTCAACGGCGCCGACCTTTTGCAGCTGCTGCCGCCGGTGCCGGAAGGTCAGATCGCGCTGCCGCCGAAATGGATGTCGGTCATCCAGCACAAATTCCTCAACCCGCAGGAACCGCTGCTCGCGCACGACAAGGCACGGCACGTCGGCGAGGCGCTCGCCATCATCGTCGCCGAGACCCGCGACGAGGCCGAGGACGCGGCCGAGCTGGTAACGCTCGACCTCGAGGAATTGCCGGCGGTGGTCGATCCCGAGGCCGCGCTGCGGCCGGGCAGCGCGCTCGTCCACGACCGCTTCGGCACCAATCTGATCGGCGAGTTCTCGGTCGGGCGCGGCGACGCCGCAGCGGCGCTGGCGCGGGCGCCGCACCGGCTGAGCCGGCGCTTCTACCACCACCGCTATGCCGCGGTGCCGATGGAGTGCCGCGGCGTGCTCGGCGCCTACGATCAGCGCACCGATTCGGTGACGATCTGGTCCTCGACCCAGGTCGTCCATTGGGTGCGCCGCGAGGCGGCAGCGCTGCTCGGCATCCCCGAGGCGCGGGTGCGCTGCATCGCCCCCGACGTCGGCGGCGGGTTCGGCGGCAAGGGGCACGTCTATCCCGAGGACATGCTGGTGACGTTCCTCGCGCGCCGGCTCAACCGGCCGGTGCGCTGGATCGAGGGGCGCAGCGAGCACCTGATGAGCGCGACGCATTCGCGCGACCAGCTGCACGAGGTCGAGGTCGGGTTCGACGACGACGGCCGCATCCTGGCGATGCGCGACAGCTACCTCGTCGATTGCGGCGCGTGGAACCCGATCGGCTCCGGCGTCGCCTACAACACGGCGGTGCATCTGACCGGCCCCTACCGGATCGACAACTTCGCCGCGACCGGCCGCATCGCGGTCACCAACAAGGTGCCGAACGCGCCCTATCGCGGCGCCGGGCGGCCCGAAGCCTGCTTCGCGATGGAGCGCACCATCGACCTTGTCGCCCGCCAGCTCGGCCTCGAACCGGCCGAGGTGCGGCGGCGCAACATGATCCCGGCCGAGGCCATGCCCTACGCGGTCGGCATGCCCTACCGCGACGGCGAGCCGATCGTCTACGACAGCGGCAACTATCCGGCGGCGCTCGACATGGCGCTCGCGGCGATCGGCGGGGTCGAAGCGTTCCGCCGGCGCCAGGCCGCGGCGCGAGGCGACGGCCGCTATCTCGGGCTCGGCATCGGCTGCTACATCGAGGGCACCGGCGTCGGACCGTTCGAGAGCGCCTTCGTGCGCATCGATCCGAGCGGCAAGATCTTCGTCGCGGGCGGCGCCGCCCCGCAGGGCCAGGGGATGGAGACGATCTTCGCCCAGGTCGCGGCAGACCTGTGGAGCGTCGCGCCCGACGACGTCGTGGTGACGCTCGCCGACACCGCCGCCATCGCCATCGGCTTCGGCACGATGGCGAGCCGCAGCACGGTCACCCAATCGGCGGCGATGTACCATGCGAGCGAACGGCTGCGGCAGAAGGTGTTCGCGATCGCCGCGCAGATCCTCGAATGCGCGCCCGCCGACCTCGAATTGCGCGAGGGCGGGGTCGGCGTCGTCGGCGTGCCGGGGCGCATGCTGAGCCTGGCGCGCATCGCCAAGGCGGCGATCCCGGGCTGGACCAGCGAGCGGCCGCCGGGGGTCGATGCCGGGCTCGAGGAGACCTATTACTGGCAGCCGCAGACCGTGACCTGGAGCTATGCGGTGCATGCCGCGGTGGTCGAGGTCGACCGCGAGACCGGGCGGGTGCGGATCGACGACTATGCGGTGGCGCATGATTGCGGCAATGTCGTCAACCCGATGCTGGTCGAGGGGCAGATCATGGGCGGCGCGGTGCAGGGGTTGGGCGGCATCCTCTGCGAGGCGATCGACTACGACGAAAACGGCCAGCTGCGCAGCGGCTCCTTGATGGACTACGCGCTGCCGATCGCCGCCGACATGCCGTCGATCAAGATCCGCCACCTGCATTCGCCCTCGCCGCTCAACCCGCTCGGCGTCAAGGGGGTCGGCGAAGGCGGCGCGGTGGCGCCGCCGGCGGCGATCGCCAATGCGGTGTGCGACGCGCTGGCGCCGTTCGCGATCGAGCTCAACGCGACGCCGCTGCGCCCGGCGGAGATCGCCAAATCATGCCGGGCGTGACCTTGTCGGCCTTGGATTTGCACCGGCGGCGCTGACGAGAGCGGAGGCCAGGTCATGGCGGCGAAGCCGTTTCACCTCGCGTGGTTCCTGCAGGGGTCGAGCGCCCAGGCCTGGGGCGAGGCGTGGACCGGCCATATCGGCACCAGCTGGATGGTGCCGGAGCTGTTCCTCGACATGGCGCGCACGCTGGAGCGCGCTTGCTTCGACTATCTGCTGATCGAGGATTCGTCCTATATCGGCGAGAGCTGGGGCGGGTCGCGCGACATCTATCTGGAGAACGCGATCGCGGTGCCGCGCCAGGACCCCTCGGTGGTCGCCGCGCTGATGACCCAGGTCACCTCGCGGATCGGCATCGTCCCGACCTTCGGCACCTATGCCTATCACCCCTATCTGCTGGCGCGGCTGGTGGCGACGCTCGACCAGGTATCGTCGGGCCGGATCGGGTGGAACGCGGTGACCGGCAGCTCCGACTTCGCGGCGCGCAATTTCGGCCTGCCCGGCATGCCCGAGCACGATCTGCGATACGACATGGCCGACGAGTACATGGCGGCGGTACGCGGGCTGTGGGGCTCGTGGCAGCCGGGGGCGCTCCTCGCCGACCGCGAAACGGGCGTCTTCGCCGATCCCGCGAAGGTCCGCCACGGCGATTTCGAGGGGCGTTGGTTCAAGACGCGCGGCCCGCTCAACTCGGGGCCGAGCCCGCAGGGCCAGCCGGTCATCGCGCAGGCCGGCGGCTCGCCGCGCGGGCGCGAGTTCGCGGCGCGCCACGCCGACACGATCGTCGCCCACCCCAAGGGCATCGCCGCGATGAAGGCCTATCGCGACGATGTGCGCCGCCACATGGTCGCATACGGGCGCGACCCCGACACCTGCAAGGTGCTCTTCATGATCGCGCCGATCCTCGGCGAGAGCGAAGCCGACGCGCAACGCGCCAAGGAGCACCGCGCCGCGCGCGCCGCCGAGCAGGTCGCGCAGCGCCTCGCCCATCTCGGCAAGACCACCAACATCGACTTCTCGGTGTTCGACCTCGACAAGCCGATCGCCGATATCGAGCTCACCACCAACGGCCACCAGCTCAACCTCGATCAGTTCAAACGCATCGCCGGCAACCGCACGCTGCGCCAGGCGATGGCCGACTACAGCGCGACGAGCCTCTCGGTCGAGCTGGTCGGGACGCCCGATTCGGTCGCCGCACGGATGGGCGAGGTGATGGAGGAGGTCGGCGGCGACGGCTTCCTGTTTTCGCTGCCCAATGTCAGCCGGCGCAGCCTCGCCGAGATCGAGGACGGGCTGGTGCCGGCGCTGCAGGATCGCGGGCTGGTGCGCAAGGCTTACGCGCACCGGCATCTGCGCGACACGCTCCTCGAGTTCTAGCCGCGATGACCGCCGAGACCGCCGACCTCATGCCGGTGCCGATCAGCGTCGCGGCGACGCCGTCGGCGCGCGGCCTCCTCGGCCTCGTCGATTTGCGCGTCATGGGCCGCCGGTCGAATTTGCAAGGCGCGGCGCGCAGCGCCGTGCATCTCGGCTGCCTCGGCGCCACCGGGCTGGTCGTCTGGCTGGCGCTGCCGCACTGGTATCTGCTGCTGCCGGCGATGCTGCTGCACGGCCTCGTCATCGTCGCGACCTTCGCGCCGATGCACGAATGCACGCACCGCACCGCCTTCGCTTCGCCGGCGGCGAACGCCGCGATCGGCTGGATCGCGGGCGTCATCGGCTTCTACAACTCGACCTACTACCGGCATTTCCACGCCTGGCACCACCGCTACACCCAGGACCCGGCACGCGACCCCGAGCTGATGTTCCCGCGCGCCAGCAGCCGGCTCGCCTATCTCGGCGAGGTCTGCGGGCTGATGTTCTGGGTGCGGCGGGCGATCGACTACCCGCGCCTCGCGCTCGGCCGCACCGCGGCGCTGCCCTTCGTTCCGGCGAGCGCGCGCCGCGCGATCGCGCTGTCGATGTCGGCGCAGCTCGCCATCTACGCCGCCGCAGCCGCGGCGATCCTGCTCGGCTGGACCGCGCCGCTCTATTTCTGGTTCCTGCCGGCGCTGCTGGCGATGCCGCTGCTGCGCGCCTACCTGATCACCGAGCATACCGGCTGCAGCCGCGACGGCGACGGCCTCAGCAACACCCGCACGACGCTGACCGCGTTCCCGGTGCGTCTTCTGATGTGGAACATGCCGTACCACGCCGAGCACCACCTTTTCCCGGCGGTGCCGTTCCACCGCCTGCCGGCGCTGCACGCGCAGATCGGCGGCCGGCTGGCGCATGTCGCGCCAGGCTACATCGCCACCAACCGGGCGATCTGGCACGCGCTGCCGTAGAGCCCGATCCCTTTAGGCCGCCGCAGCTCAGCCGACGATCTCGTAATGCGCGTTGGTCGGCTTCATGTCGGCGCCGTTGACCGGCACCATGTCCTGCGGACAGGCCGAGAAGGCGACGATGCAATCGATCTCGGCGCGCAGCGTCACATGGCTGCCCGGCGTGCTGACCGGCGGGAGCACGTCGATCGCGTTGCCGTCGATCACCGGGATGTTCATGAAGAGGTTGAGCGGCGACGGCGTCTCGGGCGGCACCAGGCCGAGCTCGCGCAGCCCCTCGGCGAGATTGTCGGTGCAGTTGTCGTGGTAGCCGGTGGCGCCGAGCAGCTCGT
>DATJOB010000418.1:0-12220 GCA_035507475.1 Allostellaceae bacterium
CGAAACCGGTAAGCGCCGAGCGTTCGCAATCACTCAAAGGACACTGACTAGTCTTACTCGTCGAGGCCGCGGCGAACCGCGCCCTCGCCTGCGTGAACAGCCAGCGTCCTAGAACGCCGCCGCCCACGCATCCCTTCCTCATTCCCACGATGTCAAATGGCAGGCCCCGCAAACGGCCTTCGCCGTCGCAAGGGGTGCGGTATGTAATCCCTAAGCCTCCGAGCGTCAACCGCTTTTCGGCATATTTTTGTAACATCGCCGCCGCCGGGCATAACCCGTTGCCGACGCACGCTTTTCCGACGTCAGACGCGCGCCTCGCCGTAATAGAGCATGACCGTATGCCGGGCCTCCGCGAAGAACAGCCAGCGCTCGACGACGAGGCCCAGCGCGGCGCTCAGCACCGCTATCGCGGCGGCGGCGATCACCCCGGTGGCGAGCGCGACGAGCGTCGCGACGAGCGGGACGGCAAACGCCGCGAGGCGGGCGACCAGCCGCAGCCGCAACCGGTGCTTGCGCGCGATCCGGAAGCCCATCTCCTTGAGCAGATAATTCTCCTCGGTATTGGGCGGCTCGAGCAGCCGAACCGCGCCGCGCAGGCCGAGCCCGGTCGCACTGGCGACCGTGCTCGGGGCCGCGGCGGTGTCGACGAAGCGCCAGTAGCCCTCCTTCGACCACCAGGCGAGGCCGAGCACCGCCAGCGTCATGATCGGGATCGCCACCGGCACCGCCCAGAAGCGCACGATCAGGTCGAGCAGCAGGAGGCCGGCCATCAGCGCGAGCAGCAGGTAATTCGGCACCACCCAGCCGTTGTGCCACTGCCGGATCGGCTTCAGCGAGGCGTAGATCATGCCGGTGCAGAAGACGCTCGCCGTCGCCAGCGCCGCCGCCAGGATGCCGCACAGCCCGGCGAACCCGCCGGTGCGGCCGAGCAGCAGCCAGCCGGCTGCGAAGACCGCCGCCGGCAGGAAGGCGAGCACCGACAGGACGCCCTCGCGCGACAGCCACGACGTGCGCCATTGCGAGAACGCGCGCCAGGCGCGCTCCGGCCGGCCGAGATGCAGGAAGGACGAGAGCAGCCCCGCGACCGCCAGCGCGGTGGCCGTCGCCAGCGCGGCAAACCCGAACCAGGGGTTCTGCGGCAGCAGGCCGAGCGGCGCGCCGAGCCCGGTCAGTGTCAAGAGACCGAAACCCGCGCCCGAGGCGGTGGTGAAGAAGACGATCGACAAGGCCGGGTGCACCGTCCCCTCCCCTTATCCGCGTGACCGGGCTCTACCCGGCCATCCACCCTTGGGCCGGACGCGGCCTGGCCATCGGCGTCTTCCACGGCGACGCTCGCCGACGCCGACGTCGCGCCCAGGGCCCAGCCCGCGGGACGGGCTTTGTTGCGCCGATGCCGGCATCGTCTAGCGCGACAGCAGCCGGTCGACCCAGCGCAGCAGCCGGCTCTCGCCGGGCTGCACTGGCTCCGCCGGCGAGGCGGCGGCGTGCCCCGCCGGGTTCGCGCCATGCGCGCGGCGCGGCGGCAGGTATTTGTTGACCGGCCGGTAGCCGAGCTCGGGCATCAGGTCCTTGCCGGCGCGCGCCGCGACGAGTTCCGAGACCGCCGAGCCCGGATCGCCGAAATCGCCGAAATGCCGCGCGCTCGTCGGGCATACCATCACGCAGGCCGGAAGCCGCTCGCTCTCGGGCAGGTTGTCGTTGTAGATGCGGTCGATGCAGAGCGTGCATTTCTTCATCACGCCCTGGTCTTCGTCGAACTCGCGGGCGCCGTAGGGACAGGCCCACGAGCACAGCTTGCAGCCGATGCAGATCTCGGCATTGACCAGCACGATGCCGTCCTCGGCGCGCTTGTAGGAGGCGCCGGTCGGACAGACCGTGACGCAAGCCGGCTCGTCGCAATGCAGGCACGAGCGCGGGAAATGCACGGTGCGCGCGCCTGCCCCCTCACCCTCCTCGAAGGAATGGACGCGGTTGAACCAGACGCCCCAGGCGTCGGCGCCATAGGGCTGGAAATCGGGGAGCGGCGCCGAATGGCCGCCGCTGTTCCACTCCTTGCAGGCGGTGGCGCAGGCGTGACAGCCGACGCACACGTCGAGGTCGATCACCAGGCCGAGCTTCTTCGCGTCCGGCGGCCGCGCCGGCAGGTCGGTCATCGGAACTGGCTCCCGTAGCGCAGGATGCCGGGCGCGGCGGCAAGCGAGGCCGGTCGGCGCAGCGCGGGAAAATGCGGCGCACTCTCGCCAGCTTCGCCGGGCGGAGCGTGCTCGACCCGGACGCGCAGGTCGTACCAGGCGGCCTGGCCGGTGATCGGGTCGGCGTTGCCCTCGGCCGGACCGCGCGTGACCGCCCCGCCCGCGGCCGCGCCGCCTTCCGGCGGGAGCGTCTCGGCGATCAGGTGATTGAGCAGGAAGCCGCGTTCGAACTCCGGCGATCCGGCGGCCAGGTTCCAGGCCCCGGCGCGCTTGCCGATCGCGTTCCAGGTCCACACCGTATCCGGGTTGACGCCGTCCATCAGCTTCAGCTGGGCGCGGATGCGGCCGGCATGACTGGTGACCCAGACCCAGGCGTCGTCCTCGAGCCCGAGGCTCGCCGCCGTCGTCCGGCTGATGAACAGCCGGTTGGCGCCGAGGATCTGGCGCAGCCAGGCGTTCTGCGAGTGCCAGGAGTGGTACATCGGCATCGGCCGCTGGGTGACCGCGCTAAACGGGAAGGCCTCGCCGTCGATCCGCGTCCCCTCGAACGGCGGATACCAGATCGGCAGCGGGTCGAAATGGGTTGCGATGCGCGCGCGCAGGCGCTCGGGCGGCAGCACCGCGCCGTGGCCCTGGCCGGCGAGCCGGAAGCGCTGCAGCGGCTCGACATAGAGCTGCAGGACGATCGGCGCGGCGCCGCCGATCAGGCCCATCGCCGCCGCCGTGTCGAGGTAGGCGCGGTTGGCGTGCTTGTAATAGAGCTGGTCAGCCGGCAGCTCGTATTCCCAGAAGCAGCCATTGTCGACGTAGCGCTGGAGTTGGTCCGGGTTGGGCGCGCCCTTGCCGTGCTCGCTGCCGTCCGCGCCGCGCCAGCCGGCCAGCGGGCCGATGCCCGGCGTGCGCTCGTGGTAGGTCAGGTAATCCTTGTAGCCGGCGGGGTAGCGCGGTCCGCCCTCGCCGTTGACAAAAGCCGGCAGGCCGAGCCGCGCACCCAGATCGATCAGCACGTCCTGGAACGGCCGCACATCGCGGTCGGGCACGAGCACCGGCTGGCGGATCGAATCGGCCGGGCCGTGCGGCTTGCCGATCGGCCGGTCGAGCATCGAGATCGCGTCCCAGCGCTCGAGATAGGTGGTGTCGGGCAGCACCAGGTCGGCATAGCCGACCATGTCGGAATAGAACGCGTCGGAATAGATGATGCGCGGGATCTTGTAGCTGCCGTCCGCTTCCTTGTCGGTCAGCATGCGCATCGTCTCAGCGGTGTTCATCGCCGAGTTCCACGCCATGTTGGCCATGTACATGAAGAGCGTGTCGATCTTGTAGGGGTCGCCCGCCCAGGCGTTCCGCACCACCATGTGCATCATGCCGTGCGCGGCGATGGGCGCCTCCCACGAGAACGCCTTGTCGATGCGCAGCGGGTTGCCGGCATCGTCGACGATCAGGTCTTCCGGACCCATCGGATAGCCGAGCGGCGCCCCGGCCAGCGGCTTGCCGGCGGCGACCTGGCCGGGCTTGCCGGCGGGCTTCGGACCGGGCGGACAGGGCTTGGGATGCGGCGACTTGTAGCGCCAGCCGCCGGGCACGTCGATCGTGCCCAGCAGCAGCTGCAGCAGGTGCAGCGCCCGGCAGGTCTGGAAACCGTTGGAATGGGCCGAAATACCGCGCATCGCGTGCATCCCGACCGGGCGGCCGCGCATGGTCTCGTGGCGCCGCCCCGCCCAATCGGTCCACGGCACCGCCAATTCGATGCTCTCCTCGAAGGCGACCCGGCCGATCTCGGCGGCGAGCTCGCGGATCGTCGCGGCCGGCACGCCGCAAGTCGCGGCGACTGCCTCGGGAGCGTAGCGCGGCTCGAGATAGCGCTCGGCGATCAACTGGAACACCGGCACGGCCTTGCGGCCGTCCGGCAGCGTGGCCTCGCCGACCATGCGCATCTCGACCCCGGCATCGAGCGCCGCGGTCGGCGCCCCGTCCTTGCCCAGCACCAGCGGGTTGCCGTCGGCGTCGCGGGCAAGGAGCCCGTCCTCGGGCGTGTCCGGCGCCTGGACGACCAGCCAGCCGGCATTGGTGTAGCGCGCGAGATAATCGAGATCGACGCGGTCGGCGCGCAGCAGCTCGTGGATCAGCGACAGCACGAACAGCCCGTCGGTGCCAGGCCGGATGCCGATCCACTCGTCGGCGATCGCCGAATAGCCGGTGCGCACCGGGTTGATCGAGATCGACTTGCCGCCGCGCCGCTTCAGCGCCGAAAGCGAGATCTTGATCGGGTTGGAATCGTGGTCCTCGGCAAGGCCGAACAGCAGCACGAGCCGCGCCCTATCCCAATCCGGCTCGCCGAACTCCCAGAAGCTGCCGCCGATCGTGTACATCCCGGCGGCCGCCATGTTGACCGAGCAGAAACCGCCATGCGCGGCGAAGTTGGGGGTGCCGAATTGCGTCGCCCAGAACCCGGTCAGCGATTGCGACTGGTCGCGCCCGGTGAAGAAGGCGAGCTTTTTCGGGTCGTCGGCGCGGATGCGCGAGAGCCATTCGAAGGCGGTGGCGAGCGCCTCGTCCCACTCGATCTCGCGGAACTCGCCGCTGCCGCGCTCGCCGACCCGCAGCAGGGGTTTGCGCAGCTTTGCCGGCGACTGCTGCTGCATGATGCCCGCGGCGCCCTTGCCGCAGATGACGCCGCGATTGACCGGGTGCCGCTTGTTGCCCTCGATGTAGCGGATGCCGCCATCCTTGAGGTGGACTTTGATCCCGCAGCGCCCGGCGCACATGTAGCAGGTCGTCGTCTTCACCTCGTCGGACACCTTGGGCGAGGTGTCGACGATCTCGTGCGGGTGCCAGTAGTCGCGCCAGCGTTCACGCCAGCCGGTCGTCGTCATTGTGTCGTCCCCTCGGCCGAGGCCTTGGCTTCGGGCAGGCTGTCGATCGCCATGCCGTGTTCCCGATAGAACCGCGCCGCGCCCGGATGCAGCGGCAGCGAAACACCCTTGAGCGCGTCGGCCAGCCTGATCTCCCGGCCGACCGGTTCGAGCCCGGCGAAGAGCCGCGCGGCGTTCGCGCTCCACACGGCGCGGGTGATGTCGTAGACGAGGTCGCTGTCCGCGTCCGCGCCGACGATCCACAATGCCGAGAAGCCGACCGACGGCGTGTCGGTATCGACATTGCGATAGCTGCCGGCGGGGATCGTGGCGCGGCGGTAGAAGCCGAATTCGCGTTCGAGCCGGGCGGCGACGTTGCCGTCGACCGGCAGCAGCCGGACCGGGATCGACGCCGCCAGTTCCTGGATCGCCGGGATCGGCTGGCTGCCCGCGAGGATCAGCGCGTCGACCGTGCCGGCCTTCATCTCTTCGGCGGCCTGCGCCGGGCGCAGCGACCGGCGCGTCACGTCATCCTCGCCGAACCCGGCCGCGGCCAGCAGCACCTTGGCGTTGACCGCGGCGCCGGAGTTCGGCTCGCCGACCGCCACCGCCTTGCCCGCCAACCCCTCGACGGAGCGGATCGGGCTGTCGGCGCGCACCACGACATGCAGCGCCTCCGGGAACAGGCTGGCGATGACGCGCAGGTGCGGCATCGCTCCCTGCTGCGCGAGGGCGCCGATTCCGGCATAGGCCATCGCCGCGAGGTCGGCCTGGGCAAACCCCGATTCGAGCTGCCCTGCATTGACCAGCCGCAGATTCTCGATGGAGCCCTGCGTCGCCTGCGCCACCGCCACGAGGCCGGGAACCCCGCAGCCATCGGCCGACGCGCAGGCCGCGCCCTCGACCGGGCTCGAAATCGCCGCGGCGACCAGCGCGCCGATCTCGAAGAAGCTGCCGCCGGTCGAAGCGGTGCCGATGCGGAAGAATCGCGTCTCGCTCTGCGCCGCGGCACCCGGCGAAGCGAGCGCGACAAAAAGCAAACTGGCGCAGGCGAGGCCGCGCCAGCAACAGGTTAGCATCCAACTCCTCGTCTCACGCCGTGAGACAGTCATGGAAAATCACAACACGCCCGCCCGGCGATTGCAACCCGCGAAGCGCCTCGATTAGCCTTGCGCCCCCGACCGGAAGGCCCCGATGCCAAATCTCGACACGATCGATCTGCGCTCCGACACCGTCACCCGGCCCTCGCCGGCGATGCGCCGCGCGATGGCGGAGGCGCCGGTCGGCGACGACCAGTACGGCGAGGACCCCTCGGTCAATCTGCTGCAGGAGCGCATCGCCGCACTCTGCGGCAAGGAGGCCGCGCTCTTCGTGCCGAGCGGCACGATGGCCAACCAGCTCGCGCTCAGGCTGCTGACGCGGCCGGGCGACGACGTGATCGTGGCGCAACAGGCGCACATGATGTGGCACGAGGCCGGCGCCGCGGCGGCCAATTCGGGCGTGCAGTTCACCGCGATCGGCAGCGGCGGCCGCTTCAGCGCCGAGGAGTTCCGCGCCGCGGTGAAGCCGCGCGGCCATATCGTGCTGCCGCCGACCGGACTGGTGGCGATCGAGAACACGCACAACATGGGCGGCGGCATCGTCTTCCCGCAGGGCGAGGCCGAGGCGGTCTGCGCCGCGGCGCGCGACGCCGGCATCGCCTCCTATCTCGACGGCGCGCGGCTGTTCAACGCGGCGGCGGCGAGCGGCGCGAGCCTCGCCGCGCTGGCCGGCCCGTTCGACCTCGTCTCGGTGGCGCTATCGAAAGGTCTCGGCTGCCCGGTCGGCAGCGTGCTTGCAGGCGGTCGCGCGCTCGTCGCCCACGGCATCACCGCGCGCCGCCGGTTCGGCGGGGCGATGCGGCAATCGGGCATCCTCGCCGCGGCCGGGCTCCATGCGCTCGACCACAATGTCGCGCGCCTCGCCGACGACCACGCCAATGCGCGCCTCATCGCCGAGCGCGTCGCCGGGCTGCCCGGCATCGATCTCGACCTCGCCACGGTGCAGAGCAACATCGTGATCTGGCAGATGGCGGCCGAGGCGCCCGATGCGGCGACCCTGGCCGCGCGCGCGAAAGCCGCCGGCGTGCTGCTGTCGGCACTGGGTGCCCGCACGGTGCGCGCGGTGACGCATATGGACGTGAACCGCGATCAATGCCGCCGGGCCGGCGAGGTCATCGCCGAAATCCTCGGCGCCGCCGGTTAGCGCCTCCGCAGCAGGTATTTCTGCTCGCCCTCCAGGACCAGCTCGCTCTTCTGGTTGTGCACGGTCACCGCGACGGTGACGACGCCGGTCGTCCGCTGCGGCGCGAGCGCGGCGATGGTCAGCGACGGGTAGAGCGTGTCGCCCGGATAGACCGGCTTGAGGAAGCGCGAGGACTGCTCGATGAAGGCGACGAGCGCATCGCCGACGACATGCGCGAAATTGCCGGCGCCGGCGGCGGTGAAGCACAGCACCTGGAAGCCATGCGCGAGCGGCCCCGGATGGCCGCGGTCGCGGCAGTATTCGATGTCGTAATGGATCGGGTGGTTGTCCGCCGAGACGGTCTGGAACGCCGCGAAATTGGCCTCGGTCACGGTGCGGCTCGGGATGTAGAAGCGGTCGCCGACCCGCAGATCCTCGAAGAATTTGCTCTCCGGGAAGCGATGGCGCCGGCGGTCGAAATCGTCGCTCATGGCAGCATCAGCGCCCCTTCCGCAGCGAGGCGCGCGATCGCCGCGGCGTCGAGCCCGATGTCGGCGAGGATCGCGCGGCCGTGCTCGCCGATGCGCGGCGCCGGCGGCAGCGCCGCATCGGCCGCGGCCGAGGCCCCTGGCGTGCGCGGCACCTTGAATCGCGGCATGTCGCCCGGCGCGACCGCAACCGCGCCGCCGGTCGCCACGACATGCGGGTCGGCGAGCCAATCGTCGAAGCCGTTGATCCGGTCGCAGAGGATGTCGGCGGCGCGCAGCGCGGCGAGCCAATGCGCCGTCGTCTCGCGCGCGAAGACGGCACCGAGCTCGGCGAAGATCGCGGCGGCATTCTCGGCGCGCGCGGCGAAGCTCGCGAAACGCGGGTCGCTCGCCAGGCCGGGGGCGCCGAGCGCCGCGACCAGCCGCGCGAAATCGGCTTCGCGCAACAGCGCGATCATCACCCACCCGTCGCGCGCGCGATGCGCGCCGGTCGGCACGTTGATGACCTGCGGCCGCCCGTCTTCGAGAACGTGCTCGGCGAGCTTGTGGCCGAGCACCGCGGCGGCGCTCTGCGTCAGGCTGAGGTCGAGCCGCGCGCCGCAGCCGCGCCGCTCGCGCGCGTAGAGCGCGACCCCGACCGCCTGCGCCGCGTAAAGCCCGGTCAGCGCATCGACGATCAGCGCGCCGACCCGGTGCGGCGCGCCGTCATTGCCGATATTGAGCGCGGCGAGCCCGGAGAAGGCCTGCGCCACCGAATCGGTGCAGGGCAGGCCGATATGCGGCCCCTCCTGGCCGAAGCCGCTGACCGAGACGTAGATGAGGCGCGGGTTGCGCGCCGCCAGCGCTTCGTAGCCGAGACCGAGCCGCGCCGCGACGCCCGGGCGAAAGCCTTCGACGACGATGTCCGCGGCATCCGCCAGCCGCAGCGCGACCTCGCGCGCCGCCGGGGCACGCAGGTCGAGCGCGAGGCCCTTCTTGCCGCGGTTGAAGGTCGCCGACATCGCGGTGTGGTCGCCGTAGCGGCGGCCGAGGCCGCGCGACCAGTCGCCGCCGGGCGGTTCGAGCTTGACCACCTCGGCGCCGTGCATCGCCAAGAGCATCGCGCAGTATGGCGCGGCGATCCCCTGGCCGAGATCGAGCACCCTGAGGCCGCTATAGGCGCCTTCGATCATCCCTTATCCTTCCCCAGCCAGATCGCCACCGCCTGCGCCGCCGCCTGCCCGGCGCGCCGGTCGATCTCGGCGTCGGAGAGGGTCGACAGCGGGTGGTCGATCACCACCGGCGCGAGGTCCGGCATGCCGAGCGCGTCGCGCTGCATATGCGCCTCGTGCAGGAACTCGCCGGTCACCACCACCGCGGTGGGCCGCCCCAGAGCCTCGAGAGCGATGCCGTCATGCGTACAGCACGACGTGCACGACCCTCAATCGCCGATCGCGGTCAGGACGATGTCGTTCTCCGCCGCGATCCGGGCGATCAGCGCCGGGTCGGCCGCCTTCGAGAAGCTCTCCTTCTTGTAATAGGAGGCCGGGCCGAGGCCGTGCTCCGCCGCGAGCAGCGCCGCGGTCTTGCGCAACAGCCGGTTGGCGTTCCACTTGGTGTTGTCGAGGACGCCCAGCCGGAGACCGGCGAGCGCCGTCGGCCGCGGCGCCGGAGCGACGCGCTCGGCATCGACCCGCCCGCGCGGGTCGAATACGGTCAGTTCATCACCATCGCCCATATCGGCTCCTCGCGCACTCGCTGTTTCCGCTGATATCTGCAGGTAATTTACAGGCGAGAGCGCCTCGCGCCGAATCGAATAAAGGCGCTCCCCGGCGAAAGCCGGGGCCCGACTTCAGGGCGCTCCACAGGCCGACGGGTGATCACGGGAGGCGGCGAACGGAGGGGCCACCGGTCCTCGCGACGACTTCAGCGGATGCTGGCGCGGCCTTGCAGCTTTTTGACGATCGCCGTGGCTCACAGGTAGCACGTGCCGTCGACGCAGACCGGGCCCGCCGGGCCGCCGCCCTCGATGCCGCGCAGCACCGGCGACGACATGTGCCCCCAGCCGGGAATGAAGGCCGAGAAGCGGCCCGCCGTGCCGCCGATCACAAAGAGGTGGATGTGGTCGGGGCTCGGTACGATCGGGATGCGCGAATCGAGCTCGCGCTTGTACCAGCGCGGCAGGTTGCGGTTGTAGACCTCGCCGTAGCGATGCTCGAAGGCGAGCTTGCGGAACAGGTTGCCCGAGTTCTTGTGCAGGTAGTTCTTGATGTCGTGCCGGGTCCAGCCCTTGCCGGCGATGGTGCGCGCGTGCTCCGGGCCGATGACCACCGCGCAATGCCCGCTCGACACCGCGTTGTTGTTGGCGATCGTCGACATCGCCGACGAGATCGAATCGAGGATGCCCTCGGGGTCGTCGGCGACGTGGTTGGTGACGCTGTGCGGCGGCTCGGCGGCGATCACGAAGACGGTCGAATCCTCGGCCGCAAAGCCCTTCTCGACGTGATAGGGCGCGAACGGGCTCGCGGCCTCGTTCTCGGCGACGCAGTATGTGTATTTGCCGGGATGGCCGAGCGTCGACTTGTCGAGATCGCCCGGCGTGCCGCCGCCGACATTCAAGAGGATCAGCCGGATCGCCCGGCCGATGGTCGCGTTGGCGCGATTGCCCGAGCCGAACGCGTTGACCCCGCCGTTCATGCCGATCTCGCCCGCCACCGGGCCGTTGACGACGAGCAGCGGCCCGGCCATGTGTGTCGTCGCCTGCACCCCGTTGAGGTTGAAGGCCGGCTGGGTCAGCGCCAGCATCGCGGCGCGCACGACGGCTGCGTAGTCCGGCTTGCAGCCGGCCATCACCATGTTGACCGCGAGCACCTCGCGCGTGAGCCCGCCATGGCGCGGCGGGACGCGGCATTCGAGAAACTCCGGGTCGCCGCCCAGCGCCTTTATGGAGGCCGCGACCTTCTCGGCGGTCGGCGGCACGACCGGCAGCCCGTCGGTCCAACCCTCATTGAAATACCACTCGACGAGGTCGGTGCCGGACGGCACGCGGGAGATGGCGGCGGTGGTGTCGGGCATGACGGTCGGGCCTATTTTTTCATCGCGCGGTAATCGTCATCCAGCCCTTTGCCGGCGAGAATCCGCGGGGTGCATTTCTCGATCCGCGACGCGCGCGTCTTGGATTGCTTGGGCTGCGCGAAATACATCAGATAGGCGCGGCGGCGTCCCGGCGTCAGCGCGGCGAAGGCGGCGTCGAGCGACGGAATTTCAGCCAGCTTGCTTTGGAATTCCTCGGGGATTGCGACGCCGGGATTCTTCTTGATCTTCAGCCCCGCCTTTTCGACGGCGACGGCCTCGTCGATATAGGCTTTGACGACGGGTTCGAGCGCCGCGATCTGCTGCACGCTGGTGAAGCGGGCTTGCCGCACTGCCTGCGAATTTGCGCCCGGCGCGACCAGGATGGCCCGCGGATCCTGCAACAGCGCTCCCTTGAAGAACGCGAGCGCGCAATATTCCTTGAAGCTGCTGATGAGAAGGACAACGCCGCCATCGGCGGTGTAGCACGGCTGGCGCCATTTGAAGTCTTCGATCAGGCCGCAGCCGAGGACGATCTCCCGCAATTTGCTTATTTCACCTTGCCATCTCCTGGCATTGCTCAGATAGGCGTCGACCTCGGGGTTCATCTGCTCACCGCGGCGCATCGGGCGCGCCCATGCTGCGTCCTCGCCGCCGGTTAGTCTAGCGGCCCGGCGATTGTCGCCGCGGCGGCTTCGAGCCAGCGCCAGAGATGGGCCGCATAGCTGCGCGGCGCCTCGATCTCGAAGTGCGGCGCCGCGTCTGCCCGCAGCAGCAGCACGCCGACCCCGCCGAGCAGCGAGCGGGCGCAGCTTGCGGGCGCGGCGAGCTCGACATCGAGGTCGAGCGGGCAGCCCCGGGCCAGCACCTCGTGCGCCGCCGGCCCGTCGAGCCGGAACCCGACATGCCCGTCGGAGACATCGACGACCCCGGCCAGCGTGCGCGGCACCGCGGCTTCGAGCGCCGCGACGAGGCGGTCCCGCGCCTCCGCGGGGCCGACGATGCGCCATTCGCCGGGCGCGAGCCACAGCGCCGCCGCCTCGCCGCTCGCGGCGACCGTGTTGGCGGCAACCGGCGGCGCGAAGCCGAGCGCCGCGGCGACCGCCGCCACCAGCGCCGGCGTGCCGTCGCGGCCGCGCACCGCGAGCCGGGTCCGGTCGGGCAGCAGCGCCGCCCGCACCCCCGGCCGCTCGATCGGCGGGCCGAACTCAGCCATCATCGGGCACCGGGTCGAGCGATCGCGGCGGGACGATCGCGACCTTGTGGTTGCGCCCGTCCGCGGTCGGCGCAAAGAGGCTGTCGCCGATCCGCGCCCGGCCGTTGCGCACCAAGGCGAGGGCGATCGAGCGCCCGAGATTGGCGCTCCAGTAGCTCGACGTCACATGGCCGACCATGCGCGCCGGCGGGCGCAGCA
>DATJOB010000419.1:0-2436 GCA_035507475.1 Allostellaceae bacterium
TCCAGGGCCGTCGAGAACATCCCCTGGAAGAAATCATCGGCCGCGATCGTGCGTTTGGTGGTCTTGATCGTCGCCCCCAGCGCCAGCGCGGCCGACGGATAATCCGCCGCCGGATCGTTGTTGGAGATCGACCCGCCGATCGTGCCGCGGTTGCGCACCGCCGGATCGCCGATATGCGCCGCCAGATGCGCGAGGGCGGGGATCGCCTTCTTCACGTCGGCGGACGTGGACACGGCAAAATGCGTGGTCATGGCGCCGATGACGATGGCGTTGCCGTCGCGCTTGATGCCCTTGAGATCGGCGATGCCGCCGAGGTCGATCAGCGCCGACGGCTTGGCGAGCCGCTGCTTCAGCGTCGGGATGAGCGTCATCCCGCCGGCGACCAGCTTGGCGTCGGCGTCCGCGCCGATCGCCTTCGCCGCGTCGGCGACGCTCGAAGCCTTTTGGTATTTGAAATCGTACATGGGTTGCTCCCCTGTTTAATGGGTTCAGGCCGCGAGACGGCCGTTGATGGCGCGCCAGACTTTTTCGGGCGTCGCCGGCATGGTGAGATCGTGCACGCCGACCGCTTCGAGCGCGTTGACCACGGCGTTCATTACCGCCGCCGGCGCGCCGATGGCGCCGGCCTCGCCGCAGCCTTTGACGCCGAGCGGGTTGTGCGTGCAGGGCGTGCCGTGCGTCGCAACCTTGAATGACGGCAGATTGTCGGCACGCGGCATGCAGTAATCCATGAACGAGCCGGTGACGAGCTGGCCGTCCTCGTCGTAAATCGCGTTCTCGAGCAGCGCCTGGCCGATGCCCTGCGCCAGCCCGCCATGCACCTGGCCTTCGACGATCAGCGGATTGACGATGCGCCCGAAATCATCGGCGGCGGTGAAGCGCTCGACGCTGACGATGCCGGTATCGCGATCGATCTCGATCTCGGCGATATGGCAGCCGGCGGGATAGGTGAAGTTCTTCGGGTCATAGAAGGAGGTCTCGTCGAGACCCGGCTCGAGCTCCTCGATCGGGTAGTTGTGCGGCACATAGGCGGCGAAGGCGACCTGGCCGAAGGCGACGTTCTTGTCGGTGCCGGCGATCGAATACTTGCCGTCCTTGAACTCGATATCGGCCTCGTCGGTCTCGAGCAGATGGGCGGCGATCTTCTTGCCCTTGTTGATCACCTTCTCCATGGCCTTGACCAGCGCCGAGCCGCCGACCGGCAGCGAGCGCGAGCCATAGGTGCCCATGCCGAAGGGGATCTTGTTGGTGTCGCCATGGACGACATCGACCATCTCGATCGGCACGCCGAGCCGCTCGCAGACGAGCTGGGCGAAGGTCGTCTCGTGGCCCTGGCCGTGGCTGTGGGTTCCGGTGAAGACGGTGATGCTGCCGGTGGGATGAACACGCAGCTCCGCCGTCTCATAGAGGCCGGCACGGGCGCCGAGCGCGCCCGCCACGGCCGAAGGCGCGATGCCGCAAGCCTCGATATAGGTGGCGATGCCGATGCCGCGCAGCTTGCCGCGCCGCGCCGCCTCCTGGCGGCGTTGCTCGAAGCCGGCGTAATCGGCCGCCTTCAGCGCCATGTCCAACGTCGTGAAATAGTCGCCGCTGTCATAGGTGAGCGCGACCGGCGTCTGATAGGGATAGGCGTCCTTGGGGATGAAATTGCGCCGGCGCAGCTCGGCCGGGTCGATCTTCATTTCGCGCGCCGCGGTGTCGACGATCCGCTCGATGACATAGCAGGCTTCCGGCCGCCCGGCGCCGCGATAAGCGTCGACCGGCACGGTGTTGGTGAAGGCGGACTTCACTTCGACATAGACCGCCGGCGTGGTGTAGGTGCCGGCGAGCAGGGTGCCGTAAAGGTAGGTCGGGATCGCCGTCGAGAAGGTCGAGAGATAGCCGCCGAGATTGGCGATCGTCGCCACCCGCAGCGCCAGGAACTTGCCGTTCTTGTCGAGCGCCAGCTCGGCATGGGTGACGTGGTCGCGGCCCTGAGCGTCGGAAGCGAAGCTCTCGCCGCGCTCGGCCGTCCATTTGATCGGGCGGCCGACCCGCGCCGATGCCCAGGTGACGATGGCCTCTTCGGCATAGTGATAGATCTTGGAGCCGAAGCCGCCGCCGACATCGGGCGCGACCCCGCGCAGCTTGTGCTCCGGCAGCTGCAGCACGACGGCGCCCATCAGCAGCCGGAGGACATGCGGGTTCTGGCTGGTGGTGTAGAGCGTGTATTCGCCGGTGGCGCGATCATACTCGCCAATCGCCGCGCGCGGCTCCATCGCGTTCGGCACCAGCCGGTTGTTGACGATGTCGATCCGCGTCACATGCGCGGCTTTGGCGAAGGCGGCGTCCACCGCCGCCTTGTCGCCGAGATGCCAGTCGTAGCAGAGATTGCCCTTGGCCTGCTCATGGAGCTGCGGCGCGCCCGGGCTCAGCGCTTCCTCGGCTGAAACGACG
>DATJOB010000420.1:0-41461 GCA_035507475.1 Allostellaceae bacterium
GCGATCTCGACATTCATGCGGTACTGATCGAGGGGGCCGGCGACCGCGCGTTCTGCGCCGGCGGCGATGTGCGCGCGGTCTATGAGGCCGGCAGGGGGACTTCCGGCGATTCGTCGTTCACCGCGGTGTTTTTTGCCGAGGAGTACCGCATCATCCTCGGAATCCACCGCTATCCGAAGCCCTATATCGCGCTGATCGACGGGATCACGATGGGCGGCGGCGCCGGGGTCTCGGTCAACGGCGCGTTCCGCGTCGCCACCGAGGCGACGATGTTTGCGATGCCGGAAACCGGCATCGGCCTCTTCCCCGATGTCGGCGCGACCCGCTTTCTCAATCTCTGCCCCGGCCGGATCGGCCGCTATCTCGGGCTCAGCGGCGCGCGGCTCGCCGCCGCCGATGCGCTCTACTGCGGCTTCGCCACGCATTTCGTGCCGCGGCAGCAGGTGCCGGCGCTGAAGGAAGCGCTCGCCGCGATCGCCTGGCGCGACGGCGAGGAGGGCGCGCAAGTCGCGGCCGCGCTCGGCCGCTTCGCCGGCGAAGCGGGGACGCCGCCGCTCGCCGCGCGCCGCGCGGCCATCGACCGCTGCTTCGCCGGCGACACGGTGGAGGCGATCCTCGGCGCCCTGGATGATGAAACCCAGGATCGCGACTGGGCGGCGGAAACTCGCGCCACACTCCTGACGAAATCGCCGACCAGTCTCAAGATCACGCTGCGCCAGCTGACGGTCGGCCGGGAGTTCGATCTCGACGAGGCGCTGCGGCTCGAATACCGGCTGACCCAGCATGTGATGGCGGGGCATGATTTCTATGAGGGCGTGCGCGCGACGCTGGTCGACAAGGACCAGCAGCCGCGCTGGCAGCCGCCGAGCCTCGCCGCGGTCGACGCGGCGACGGTCGGCGGCTATTTCGCGCCGCTCGGCGACGGCGAATTGACGTTCGATTAGCGGAGGGACGCGGGGATGGCGACGATCGGTTTTATCGGCCTCGGCAACATGGGCGCGCCGATGGCCGCCAACCTGCTGAAGTCGCAGCACAAGGTGACCGGCTACGATGTCGTGCCGACGCCGCTCGGCAGCCTCGAGCTGCAGGGCGGCAAGGCCGCGGCGACCGCCGCCGAGGCCGCCGCGTCGGGCGATATCGTCGTCACCATGCTGCCCGCCGGACCGCAGGTGCGCGCGGTCTATCTCGGCCCCGACGGCATCCTCGCCAAGGCGAAGAAGGGCGCGCTGTTGATCGACTGCTCGACGATCGATGTCGAGACCGCCCGGCTGGTCGCCGAGGAAGCCAAGAAGGCCGGCTTCGAGATGCTCGACGCGCCGGTCTCGGGCGGGGTCATGGGCGCGCAGGCGGCGACGCTCACCTTCATGGTCGGCGGCAGCGAGGCGGCGTTCAAGAAGGGGCGTCCGATCCTCGCCAATATGGGCCGCACGCTGGTCCATGCCGGGCCTTCGGGCAGCGGCCAGATCGCCAAGATCTGCAACAACATGATGCTGGCGGTGACGATGATCGGGGTGTGCGAGGGCTTTGCCCTGGCCGAGAAGCTGGGCCTGCCGGCGCAGACGCTGTGGGACATCTGCAGCACGTCGACAAGCCAATGCTGGGCGATGACCAACTACTGCCCGATGCCCGGCCCGGTGGCGGCGGCACCCTCCAATCGCGGCTATCCGGCCGGCTTCACCGCGGCCAACATGCTGAAGGATTTGCGCCTGTCGCAGGCGGCCGCGGGGCAGGCCGCGGCGGCGACGCCGATGGGCGCGTCGGCCGCCAACCTCTACCAGCTCTTTGTCGACGGCGGCAAAGGCGGGCTCGATTTCTCGGCGATCATGCAGCTGGTGCGGCAGCAGCGGCATTAGCGCGTGAGAACGAAAAATTAACACAAACCTCGTTAGGTTTTCGAGCGGACGCGGCCTAACGGGGCGTGAGATGAAGAACGGCTATCTCGAGGTGATCTCGCTCGTCGAGCGGCTTCACCGCCATTTTCTCGAAGTCGTCAAGCTCGAGCTCGACGGGCTCGGCATCCACGACATCAACAACGTGCAGGGCTTGATGCTGTTCAACATCGGCGACGCCGAGATGACGGTGGGCGAGCTGACGCTGCGCGGCTGCTATCTCGGCTCCAACGTCTCCTACAACGTCAAGAAGATGGTCGAGAACGGCTATCTCTCGCAGGAGCGCTCGGTGCACGACCGCCGCTCGATCCACGTGCGCCTGACCGATAAGGGCGCGAAATTGCGCGACCGCCTGCAGAAGATGCACCAGCGCCACGTCGAGATGCTGAACCAGACCGCGATCACCGACGAGGACCTGTCGGCCGCGACGGTGACGCTGCGCCGGCTCGAGCGCTTCTGGATCCGCGCCGGCGACCTCGTGCAGCGGCCGGGCCAATACGCCGCCTGACCCGACAACAATTTGACGCGACCGCGGCGGGCTGCAATTTTGCAGCCCGTTTTGCTTTGGCACCCGCCTGCGCGGATGCGGCGCCGGGCTGGTCCTGCAAGCCGGGCCGGACGGCCCGGCGCAGTCGGTAGCCGCAAGCCGGCCCGGACGGCCCGGCGCACTTGACAGCCGCAAGCCGGGCCGGACGGCCCGGCGCACTTGACAGGAGCCAGCGATGCCGCCGCTCATGCAGCTCGAACCCGGGATCGCCGCCGCGGGCGCGCTCGGCGCCGCCGATATCGAGGGGCTCGCCGCCGCCGGGGTGAAGACCATCGTCAACAACCGCCCCGACGGCGAGGACCCCGGGCAGCTCCCGGCCGCCGAGGCGCGGCGCCTCGCCGCCGCGCACGGCATCGCCTATCACCACATCCCGTTCGTCGCGGCGACGCTGAGCCGGGCCGATGTCGAGGCGTTCGAGGCGCTGCTCGGCAGCGCGCCGCAGCCGATCGTCGCGCATTGCCGCAGCGGCACCCGCTCGACGCTGCTCTGGGCGCTCTGCCGGATGCGCGCCGGCGACGACCCGATGGCGCTGGTCGCGCTCGGCGCGAGGAACGGCGTCGACATCGCCGCGCTGCCGGCGATCGCCGCCCGGCTGCTGTAGCGCGTCCACCACCACATGGCCAGAGCCGGGGCCGCGCCCGGCGCCGCCTCCGGGTCGTCGCCGCCCGCGCCATCGGCCTCAGCGCGGCGCGCCCTCGGCCGGGGCGGGGCCTAGCGCCGCCAGGTCGCGGTCGAGCAGGGCGACATCGTCCTGCCACTGGGTCCGCTCGGGATGGCGCGCGACGAGCGCGCTCATGATCGAGCGCGCCGCGGTGAAGTGCTCGCGCGCCTCCGCGGGTTTCGCGTCGCGCAGCGTGATCGCCAACCGGGTATGCGCGATCGCGAGATCGTGCTGCGCCCCGACGCTCATCGGGTCGCGCGCCGCCAGCCGCTCGGCGATCGCCAGATCGGCGCGATACGCGTCGAGCGCCTCGGCGACATGGCCCTGCGCCGCGAGCGCCTTGCCCATCTTGTCGTAGGCGACCGAGAGGTCGCGCTGCCAGCCGGCGTTGTCGGGCTGCGCCTCGACCAGCCGCTGGCACACCGCCAGCACCTCGCGGTAGGAAGCGAGCGCGTCGTCTGTCGCACCGCCGCCGAGTTGCGCGTCGCCGACCTTCTCGGCCGCCACCGCGAGGTCGCGCTGCGCCGCGGCATTGGCGGGATCGGCGCGCGCGAGGCGGTCGAGGATCGACCAGGCGTCGCGATAGAGGCTGAGCGCCGCGGCGAAGTTCTTCTGCGCGACCAGCACGTCGCCGGTCTCGACCGACGAGACCGCAAGGTTGCGCTGCCAGTCGGCATTGCTCGGGTCGGTCTCCGCCAGCCGCTTGTCGATCTTCCGCGACTCGCCGAAGGAGTTGACCGCGTCGGGCAGATTGCCCTGGTCGAACTCGATCTCGCCGAGCTTGCCGTGTGCCACCGACAGCTCGCGCTGCCATAGGGTGTTCGTCGGGTCGGCCCGGGCGAGCCGCTCCCTGATCGCCAGGCTGCGGCGGTAGGAATCGAGCGCATCCGCGAGGTTGCCTTCGGCGGCGAGCGCCCCGCCGACCCGCTCGTGCGCGACCGAGAGATCGTGCTGCCACTCGGCGGAATCGGGGTCGGAGGCGGCAAGCTTCTCGCGGATCCCGAGGGAGTCGCGATAGGCGGCAAGCGCGGCCTGCAGCTCGCCCTGCGCCGCCTCGACGTCGCCGACCCGTTCCTCGAACACCGAGAGATCGCGCTGCGCGCCGGCGTTACCCGTGTCGGCGGCGGCCAGTTGCCGCGCCATCTCCAGCCCCTCGCGGTAGGTGGCAAGGGCGTCATCGGGCTTGCCCTGGCTGACCAGCGTGTCGCCGATCTTGTTGAGCGCGACCGAGACATCGCGCCGCCATCGCGGGTCGGCCGGATTGGCCGCGGCGAGCCGCTCGGCGATTTCTCGCTTCTGCCGGTAGGCCGCCAGTGCAGCGGCAAGATCGCCTTGCGCCATCGCGATGTCGCCGATCCGCTCCGCGGTGACGCCGACGCCGTATTGCCAGGCCGGGTCGGGGCGCAGCTTGACGAGCCGCTGGTAGGTCGCCGAGGCGTCGCCGAACACCGCGCGCGCCCCCGCGAGATCGCCCTTGGCGACCAGCACGTCGCCGACCTCGACATCGGCCGCGGCCATCGCCTCTTGGATTTCGGCATCGTTCCGCCGCTCCGCGGCGAGCCCGGCGAGCACCTGCTGCGCCGCGCGCGCATGCGACTCCTCGTTCGGGGTATCCCCGAGGATTTTGTAGTTGCGCGCGAACTGAATCAGCATCCACGCCTTGCGGTAGCGCAGGGCCGGGGTGGCGCGGCCGTATTTCGCCATGTCGTCGAACAGGCCCTCGGCCTGCCCGAGCAGCGTCAGCGTCGCGCGGCGCGGCACGTTGTATTTCTCGGCCTGGGCGACGGCGCTGTCGACGATGCCGCTCGCGGTCTTGAGCGTGGCGTCGAGGAAGGCCTCGTTCGTCTTGAGCTGCACCCAGGCATAGATCGCGCTGCCGCTCGCCGCGACGGCCAGCACCGCGAGCGCCGCCATGATCGCGTGCCGCAGCCGCGCGCGACGCCGCCGGTCGCGCTCGGCGCGGCGGAACACCTCGTCGGGCGGCAGGCCGATCAGCCGCGCCACCACCTTGGCGAGCGCGAGGTGCGCGCCGTCGCCGCTGTCGCGGATATCCGCCGCCAGCACGCCGTCCTCGCCGCGCAGCGCGGGCGGAAAGCACTCGCGCTCGCCGTGCCCCGGCTCGCCGTCGAGGATCACCGGGATCAGCGGCCGCTCCGGGTGGCGCGCGCGGAACAGCCGGACCTCCTCGTCGACCGGCGCGCTCTGCGCGGACGCCGGCGAAGCGAGCAGGATCAGCGCGTGCGCCGCGTCGAGCGCCGCCACGGTCTGCTCCGCCAGGCTGCCGCCGGCGGCGAAATCGTGGCGGTCGCGGAAGATCGGCCGCAGCTCCTTGGGAACCGGGCCCATGCCGGTGTCGCGGCCGACCAGGTCGCGGGCGATGCGGAAACCTTCGAGGCGCGCGTGCAGCCGCTTTGCCGCCGCGCTGTCGCGATGGCTGTATGACAGGAACGCGCGGTACTTGAGCGGCTGCGCCGTCGCCATGGCTCGACCGCCGAAATCGGCGGTTGCAGCTTAACCCGGGCGGCGGCGGACCGGCAAACAGCGCCGCGGGCCGGCTTGACGTGGCGCCGCCGGACGCACCGCGCCGGTCCCGACCGGAGCCTACTTCTTGGCGCGCGCCGCGCGGCGGCCGGTACCGCGGCCGAGCCCGATCTTCTTGGCGAATTCCGAGCGCTGCTGCGCATAGTTCGGCGCCACCATCGGATAGTCGGGCGGCAGCCCCCATTTCGCCCGGTATTCGTCGGGCGACAGGTTGTAGGTCGAGCGCAGGTGGCGTTTCAGCATCTTCAGCTTCTTGCCGTCCTCGAGGCACACCAGGTATTCGGGCGTGATCGACTTGCGGACCGGCACCGCGGGCTTCAGCGCTTCCGGCGCGGCCTCGACCACCTGACCGTCGAGCGCCCGCAGCGAATTGTAGACCGCGTGAATAACGTCGCCGAGCTGACCGGTGGCCAAGGTATTATTGCTGACATAGGCCGCGACCACTTCGGTGGTCATGCGCAACAATTCGTCGTCAGCCGATTTCGGCGCTCCCGTTTCTGCCATATCCTGCCCCGTCGGGTAGAGTGGATGTTCCCAGGCTGATAATTGCAGCCGCTTTTTTTGGTGTCAACGAAAACTCCGAGAGATAATAGTAATCGTCGTCGCCAAGTTGTCGTGGCGACTTATCTTTAGCTGGAGACCTGGGCATTCCGCGGAAAATCGCCGAGTCCGATTCATGCCTGTGCTTTGCCGCCGAACCAATAATCGGGATGAAGCCGGCGCCCGGCGAGGCCCGACAGACCTCCGCCGGTGACGCGAGGTCTGGTAGCCGGCTGACATCGCCACCCGAGATATGGTAGGCTTCCGGCGTGAAACAGCGGCGGTCGGCGCCGCTGCGCCCCGCCTCTTGCCGCGATAGGTGAAACCCTGGCTGCCCCCTCCGTCTCCCCCCTCCCCGACGGGTTTTTCGCTGCCGGACTGGCTGCCGCCGATCCCGAGATCGCCGCCGCGATCGCGCAGGAGTTGCATCGCCAGCAGTCGCAGATCGAGCTGATCGCCAGCGAGAACATCGTGTCCCGCGCGGTGCTCGAGGCGCAGGGCTCGGTGCTGACCAACAAATACGCCGAGGGCTATCCCGGCCGCCGCTATTACGGCGGCTGCGAGTTCGTCGACATCGCCGAGCGGCTGGCGATCGAGCGCGCCAGGCGGCTGTTCGGCTGCGGTTTCGCCAACGTCCAGCCGCATTCCGGCGCGCAGGCCAACCAGGGCGTGTTCCTCGCGCTGCTCTCGCCGGGCGACACGATCCTCGGCCTGTCGCTCGCCGCCGGCGGGCACCTGACGCATGGCGCGCCGCCCAACCTGTCGGGGAAGTGGTTCAAGGCGGTGCATTACGGCGTGCGCGCCGACGATGCGCGCATCGATTTCGACGAGGTCGAGCGCCAGGCCGAGACGCAGCGCCCCAAGCTCGTCATCTGCGGCGGCAGCGCCTATCCGCGGATCATCGACTTCGCCCGCTTCCGTGCGATCGCCGACCGGGTCGGCGCCTATCTGATGGTCGACATGGCGCATTTCGCGGGGCTGGTCGCCGGCGGGGTGCATCCGAGCCCGCTGCCGCACGCCCACGTCGTCACCACCACGACGCACAAGACGCTGCGAGGCCCGCGCGGCGGCATGATCCTCAGCGACGACGAGGCGATCGCGAAAAAGATCGACTCGGCGATGTTCCCGGGGCTGCAGGGCGGTCCGCTGATGCATGTGATCGCCGCCAAGGCGGTGGCGCTGGGCGGGGCGCTGCGGCCCGATTTCGCGGTCTACGCACGGGCGGTCGTCGACAATGCCAAGGCGCTTGCCGAGACGCTCGTGGCCGAGGGGCTCGCCATCGTCTCGGGCGGCACCGACACGCATTTGATGCTGGTCGACCTGCGGCCGCTCGACCTCACCGGGCGCGAGGCCGAGCAGGCGCTCGAACGCGCCGGGATGACCTGCAACAAGAACGGCATCCCGTTCGATCCCAAGCCGCCGACCGTCACCTCCGGCATCCGCCTCGGCTCGCCGGCGGCGACGACGCGCGGCTTCGGCGTCGCCGAGTTCCGCCAGATCGGCGCGTGGATCGGCGAGGTGCTGCGCGGCCTGGCGCAGCACCCGGACGACAATGCCGGGATCGAGGGCCGGGTGCGCGGCGAGGTCGGCGCGCTCTGTGAGCGCTTTCCGGTGTATCCGCGGGCGTAGAAGGGGGAGGATAAGATGCGCTGTCCGTTCTGCGGGACCGACGACACCCAGGTCAAGGATTCGCGCCCGACCGACGACCGCGGCGCGATCCGGCGCCGGCGCTTCTGCCCGAACTGCGCGGCGCGCTTCACCACCTTCGAGCGGGTGCAGCTGCGCGACCTGACCGTGGTCAAGAAGAACGGCCAGCGCGAGCCGTTCGACCGCGAGAAGCTGTCGCGCTCGATCTACGTCGCCTTGCGCAAGCGCCCGTACGAGACCGAGCGCGTCGAGCGGATGATCAACTCGATGGTCCGCCAGCTCGAAAGCTCGGGCGAGACCGACATCCCGAGCGACATGATCGGCGAGCATGTCATGGAGGCGCTCGCCCAGCTCGACCAGGTCGCCTATATCCGCTTCGCCTCGGTCTACCGCAATTTCCGCGAAGCCAAGGATTTTGGCGACTTCGTCGGCCGCATCGCCGCCGACGGCGATTGCTGAGACAATATTTTTGGCCATCCCGGCGAAGGCCGGGACCCATGCTTCAACCCGTGGAGCAGCGGATAAATGGGCCCCGGCCCTTGCCGGGGCGGGCTTCAAATGGCTGAGGTTGCCGACCTCACGCTGATGCGCGCGGCGCTGGCGCTGGCGCGGCGCGGGCTCGGTCGGGTCTGGCCGAACCCGGCGGTCGGCTGCGTCATCGTCAATGACGGGCGCGTCGTCGGCCGCGGCTGGACCCAGCCGGGCGGGCGTCCGCACGCCGAGACCGAGGCACTGGCGCGCGCCGGCGCCGCGGCGCGGGGCGCCACCTGCTACGTGTCGCTCGAACCGTGCAGCCACCACGGCAAGACCCCGCCCTGCGCCGAGGCGCTGATCGCCGCCGGCATCGCGCGCGCGGTGGTCGCGGTCGAGGACCCCGATCCGCGCGTCTCCGGCCGCGGCCTTGCTCGCCTGCGCGCCGCCGGGATCGCGGTCGATAGCGGGCTTTGCGCCGGCGAGGCGGAGGAGCTCAACGCCGGCTTCTTCCGCCGCATCGCCGAGGGCCGGCCGCTCGTCACGCTGAAGCTCGCGAGCTCGCTCGACGGCCGAATCGCGACCGCCGCCGGCGAAAGCCGCTGGATCACCGGCGCGGCGGCGCGGGGACGCGCGCATCTGCTGCGCGCGACGCACGACGCGGTGCTGATCGGCACCGGCACCGCGCTCGCCGACGATCCGCAGTTGACCTGCCGGCTGCCGGGGCTGGCGGACCGCTCGCCGGCGCGCGTCGTCATCGATCGCCGGCTGCGCCTACCGCCGAGCTTGCGTCTCTTCGCCGAGGCGAAGCGCACACCGACCTGGCTCCTGACCTGCGCCCCGCCCGGCGCGCCCGAGCTGGCCGCCCTGGCGCGGCGCGGCGTCAGGATCGTTCGCGTCGAAGCCGATGCGGCGGGCGGGATCGATCTCGGCGACGCGCTCCGCCGCCTGGCCGGCGAGGGATTGACCCGGCTCCTCGTCGAGGGAGGCGGGGTGCTCGCCGCGGCGCTGCTGCGCGCCGGGCTCGTCGACCGGCTCGTCTGGATGCGGGCGCCGCTGGCGCTCGGCGGCGACGGCGTGCCGGCG
Organism: Allostellaceae bacterium; assembly: GCA_035507475.1. Lineage (GTDB taxonomy): Bacteria > Pseudomonadota > Alphaproteobacteria > ATCC43930 > CGMCC-115725 > DATARH01. The sequence continues at coordinate 9,383 of DATJOB010000420.1, forward strand.
GTCGCCGCGCTCGGCCTCGGCGCGCTTGCCGCAGCGCCGCGCTTTACCTTGCTGGCGAGCGAAACGGTCGGCGGCGACCTGATCGAGACCTACGCGCGCGACGAATAGCCGACGGCAGCGCTAGCGGTTGCCGCATTGCCGGTCGAGCACGTCGCTCAGCTCGATGCCGTGCTCGGTCGCCCCCGCGGCAAAGGTGGTGCCGACCGTCGGACTATAGAGGAGCCCGCCGAAATCGAGCGTCACCGGGCTCAGCACGCGCCAGCCGCCGGCCGGGCCGCGGGCGAAGGCGCCGCACGGGATCGGCTCCGCGGCGCCGCGGGCAAGCACCGAATGGCTGGCGCCGCCGGCGACCAGCGCCAACGCCGTCGCCGCGGTGAGATGGCTCAGCCGGTTGCAGAAGGTTCGCACAGCATCACCGCCGCAAAAGTCGCTACCCGGCAGGATAACACCCTGCGGTGGCGATCGGCGCAGTGTCCCGCCGGGCAAAAGCGCTGGTCAATCGGCAGCGAGGCTCCTAGCTTAGCCGCGATGTTCACTGGCATCGTCACCGATATCGGCGCGGTGCGCACGGCGCGGCACAGCGATGGCGGGCTCGTGCTGACCGTCGCGACCGCCTTCGACACCGCCGCCATTCCGCTCGGCGCCTCGATCGCCTGTTCGGGCGTCTGCCTGACCGCGATCGCGCTCGAACCGGGGCGCTTCACGGTCGAGGTCTCGCCGGAGACGCTGGCCCGCTCGACGCTCGGCGATTGGCGGGTGGGCACGCGCCTCAACCTCGAACAGTCGCTGCGCCTCGGCGACGAGATGGGTGGCCATCTCGTGCTCGGCCATGTCGACGGGGTGGTGCGCGTCGTCGCCCGCCGGACGGACGGCGACAGCGTGCGCTTCTCGTTCGAGGCGCCGGACGAATTGGCGCCGTTCATCGCATCCAAGGGCTCGGTCGCGATCGACGGCGTGAGCCTTACGGTCAACGAAGCGGAGAGCAGCCGCTTCGGCGTCAACATCATCCCGCACACGCTCGCCCATACCACCTTCGGCGACGCGGCGCCGGGCACGCGCATGAACCTTGAGATCGACCTCATCGCCCGCTATGTCGGCCGCCTCCTCGAGGCGCGGAGGGCGGCGTGACGGCGGACAAGAGCGACGGCCGCGCGCCGCACCTGCTGCTTGTCGAGGCGCCCTATTACGCGCATATCGCGGCGCTGCTGCGCGAGGGCGCGGAAAAGGCGCTCGCCGCGGCCGGCGCGACCTGCGACGTCATCCAGGTGCCCGGCTCGTTCGAGATCCCCGGCGCGATCGGCATCGCCGCCAGGGCCGGCGGCAAGTATGACGGCTTTGTCGCGCTCGGCTGCGTGATCCGCGGCGAGACCACGCATTACGACCATATCTGCGAAGCGACCGCCGATTGGCTGCAGCACCTCGCGGTCGCCGACGGGCTGGCAATCGGGTACGGCATCCTGACCTGCGAGAACGAGCAGCAGGCGCTGCACCGCGCCAGCCCCGGCGGCAACGGCCGCGACCACGGCGGCGCCGCGGTGCGCGCCTGCCTGGCGATGGTCGGGGTCAGGCGCCGCTTCGGCCGCGACGCGTGAGCGGGGCCGGCGCGAGCGACGACGACGGCGCCCGTCCGTCGCCGGCCGGCCGGCGGCGCAGCGCCGCGCGACTCGGCGCGGTGCAGGCGCTCTACCAGCTGGCGCTCAATCCCGGGCTCAGCCCGGAAGTCGCGATCGCCGAGTTCCTGCACCACCGGCTCGGCCGCGAGATCGACGGCGAGTGCTACGGCGAGGCCGACGAGGTGTTGTTCGCCGACATCGTGCGCGGCGTCTGCGAGCATCGCGAGCGGCTCGACGAGGCGCTCGCCGCCGCGCTCAGCGAGGAATGGCCGCTGCGCCGGCTCGAAACGATCCTGCGCCTCATCCTCGAAGCCGGCGCCTACGAGCTGGCGTACCGGGCCGACATCCCGCCGCGCGTCGCGCTCAGCGAATACGTCGCGATCGCCCATGCCTTCTTCGACGGCAAGGAGCCGGGCCTGGCGAACGGCGTGCTCAACCGGCTCGCCCGCGCGCTGCGCGCCGCCGAACTCTAGGCCGGGCATGGCCCGCGGGCTCGGCGAGTTCGGCCGCATCCGGCAATTCTTCGCCCCGCTCGCCGGGCCGGGCGCGCTCGGTCTCGCCGACGACGCCGCGCTCGTCGAGTGCCCGCCCGGCCATCGCCTGGTGCTGACCGTCGACCAGCTGGTCGAATCCGTCCATTTCCTGCCCGACGACCCGCCCGAGCTGGTCGCCCGCAAGCTGCTGCGCCGCAACCTCTCCGACCTTGCGGCGATGGCGGCCGAGCCGCTCGCCTACCTGGTCGCGAGCGCGTTGCCGACGACGCGCGACGACGATTGGGTGCGGCGCTTCGCCGAGGGGCTCGGGGAAGACCAGCGGCATTTCGGGGTCAGCCTGCTCGGCGGCGACTCGACCTCGACGCCGGGCCCCGCCGCATTCTCGCTGACCGCGATCGGCCGCGTCGTCGAGGGGCGCGAGCTGCGGCGCAGCGGCGCGCGACCGGGGGATCGCGTCTGGGTCAGCGGCACGGTCGGCGACGCGTTTCTCGGCCTCGCACTGCTGCGCGGCGCGCACCCTGGTCTCGCCGCCGGGCATCGCGCCGCGCTGATCGCGCGCTACCGGCTGCCCGAGCCGCGCTGCACGCTCGGCCTGCGGCTCGCCGGGGTCGCGCATGCGGCGATCGACGTCTCGGACGGGCTCGTCGCCGATCTCGGCCATCTCTGCGAGGCGTCCGGCGTCGGCGCCGAAATCGCGCTGCCGCGCGTGCCGCTGTCGCCCGCCGCGCGCGAGCTGACCCTCGCCGACGCGCGGCTTTGCGCCCGGCTTGCCACCGCCGGTGACGATTACGAGCTGCTCTTCGCCGCGCCGCCGGAAGCCGCCGGCAGGATCGCCGCGCTCGCCGCCGAGCTCGCCTTGCCGCTCACCGAGATCGGCGCGATCGAGGCCGGCGCGGGTGTGCGGCTGGTGGACGCCGAGGGCAGGCAGGTCGCCCTCGACAATGCCGGGTGGCGCCACTTCTGATGCAGCAGGCGCGCAAGACGGTGCTGCTGCTCGCCGGCTGCCAGGCGCTGGCGATGACCAGCATGAGCGTGTTGGCGACGACCTCGGCGATCATCGGCAACATGCTGGCGCTCAACAAGGCGCTGTCGACGCTGCCGGTGGCGCTGCAGCAGACCGGGATGATGTGCGCCACGATCCCGGCAGCGCTGTTGATGGGCCGGATCGGCCGGCGCGGCGGGTTCTGGACCGGCGCGGCGATCGGCGTCAGCGGCGGCATCGTCGCCGGGCTCGCGGTCTGGGCGGCGTCGTTCCCGCTCTTCTGCCTCGGCACGCTGTTGATCGGCAGCTCCAACGGCTTCGCCCAGCAATACCGTTTCGCCGCCGCCGAGATCGCCGACGAAGGGTTCCGCGCGCGGGCGATCTCGCTGGTGCTCGCGGGCGGCGTCTTCTCCGGCGTCTTCGGACCGGAGACCGCCAAATGGTCGCGCGACCTTTTCGCGCCGGTGCTGTTCGCCGGCTGCTTTGCGATGGTCGTCGCGCTGCAGCTCGGCGCCGCGGCGCTGCTCCTCTTCATCCGCCTGCCGCCGGCGCCGCTGCGCGGCGCCTGGCGCAACGCGGGGCGTCCGCTGCTGCGCATCGTGCGCCAGAAGCGGTTCGCCGTCGCGCTGCTCTGCGGGATGATCGGCAACGGCGTGATGGCGCTGGTGATGACGGCGACGCCGATCGCGATGATCGGCTGCGGTTTCCACTTTACCGACGCCGCCTTCGTCATCCAGTGGCACATCCTCGGCATGTACGCACCGAGCTTCGTCACCGGCCAGCTGATCACGCGATTCGGCGTGACCCGGATCCTCTTCGCCGGCGCGATGCTGCTGCTCGCCTGCTGCGGCATCAACCTCGCCGGCATCGCCGAGGCCAATTTCTGGGCCGCGAACGCGCTGCTCGGCGTCGGCTGGAACTTCCTCTTCGTCGGGGCGACGACGCTGCTCACCCGCACCTATGCGCCGGAGGAGCGAGCGAAGGTCCAGGCCCTCAACGACTTCATGATCTTCGGCACGGCGACGTTCGCGGCGTTCTCGTCGGGCGCGCTGCTCGCCGGGTTCGGCTGGACGACCGTGCAGCTGGCGGTGATGCCGGCGGTCGCGCTCGTGGCGGCGGCGATCCTCTGGCTGCATCTCGGCGCGCCGCAGGGCGAAGCCCGCTATGCGGCGGATTGAGCCGCAAAGTTGCGGGCGCCCCGCGCTTCTGGCATGTTCCGCGCGACCTGACCTGGCTCGCCGCGCCGGCGCGGTGCCGAAGGCAGGTTTTTTGTTCCGCGCAGTGCCTTCCGGGGGGAAACAACGACGATGTCTGCGGCCTATATCCTGGTGATCGCGTGCGGCGTGCTTGCCTTGCTGTACGGGTTCGTCACCAGCCGGCAAGTGCTGGCCGCCAACGCCGGGACGGCGCGGATGCAGGAGATATCCAGCGCCGTGCAGGTCGGGGCGAGCGCCTATCTGAACCGCCAGTACCGCGCCATCGCGGTGGTCGGGATCGTCATCCTGATCATCCTCGCGGTGACGCTCGGCTGGCGCGTCGGGCTCGGCTATCTGATCGGCGCAGTGCTGTCGGGCGCCGCCGGCTATATCGGGATGAACGTCTCGGTGCGTTCCAACGTGCGCACCGCCCAGGCGGCGCGCAGCGGGCTCGCGGAAGGGCTCGGCATCGCCTTCAAGGCCGGCGCGGTGACCGGGCTCCTCGTCGTCGGGCTCGGCATCCTCGGCGTCGGGATCTATTACTTCTTCCTGCGCGCGACCGTGACCGGCGCCGATCTGCGCCCGGTGCTCGAAGCGATGGTCGGGCTCGGCTTCGGCGCCTCTCTGATCTCGATCTTCGCCCGGCTCGGCGGCGGCATCTTCACCAAGGGCGCCGATGTCGGCGCCGACATCGTCGGCAAGGTCGAGGCCGGCATCCCCGAGGACGACCCGCGCAATCCCGCGGTGATCGCCGACAATGTCGGCGACAATGTCGGCGACTGCGCCGGCATGGCGGCCGACCTGTTCGAGACCTATGCGGTCACCATCGTCGCGACGATGCTGCTCGCCAACATCTTCTTCCAGCCGCCGCTGCGCGACGCGATGATGCTCCTGCCGCTGCTGATCGGCGGCGTGTGCATCGTCGCCTCGGTGATCGGCACGTTCTTCGTCCGCCTCGGCCCCGACCAGGGCATCATGCGCGCGCTCTACAAGGGGCTGATCGCGACCGGCATCCTGTCGATCCTGGCGATCGCCGCGGTCGTCGGCTGGCTGACCGGGTTCCGCCAGGACCTGGCGATGGTCTCGGGGACGATCACCGGCTGCGACATCCTGACCTGCGCCGTCGTCGGGCTCGCGGTGACCGGGCTCATCGTCTGGATCACCGAGTTCTACACCTCGACCGAGTACCGCCCGGTGCGCAGCATCGCGCAAAGCTCGACGACCGGCGACGGCACCAACGTCATCCAGGGCCTCGCCGTCTCGATGGAGGCGACGGCGCTGCCGGTCATCGTGATCTGCGTCGGCATCGTCGTCTCCTACCTGATGGCCGGGCTCTTCGGCATCGCGGTCGCAGCCACGACAATGCTCGCGCTCGCCGGCATGGTGGTGGCGCTCGACGCCTACGGCCCCGTCACCGACAATGCCGGCGGCATCGCCGAGATGGCTGATCTCCCCTCGGAGGTGCGCAAGACGACCGACGCGCTCGACGCGGTCGGCAACACCACCAAGGCGGTCACCAAGGGCTATGCGATCGGCTCGGCCGGGCTCGCCTCGCTGGTGCTGTTCGCCGCCTATACCGAGGATCTGAAGCATTATTTCCCCGGCCTCGACGTGCGCTTCGCGCTGCAGGACCCCTATGTCGTGATCGGGCTCTTCATCGGCGGGCTCCTGCCCTACCTGTTCGGGGCGCTGGGCATGACCGCGGTCGGCCGCGCGGCGGGCGGCATCGTCAACGAGGTGCGCCGCCAGTTTCGCGAGATCCCGGGCATCATGCAGGGCACCGCCAAGCCCGATTACGGCCGCGCCGTCGACATGCTGACCCGGGCGGCGATCCGCGAGATGATCGTGCCCTCGCTGCTGCCGGTACTGGCGCCGATCGTGCTCTATATCGTGATCCGGCTGGTCGCCGGGCAGGCGGCGGCGTTCGGCGCGCTGGGGGCGATGCTGCTCGGCACGATCGTCACCGGCCTCTTCGTCGCGATCTCGATGACCTCGGGCGGGGGCGCCTGGGACAACGCCAAGAAATACATCGAGGAGGGCCACCACGGCGGCAAGGGCTCAGACGCGCACAAGGCCGCGGTGACCGGCGACACGGTCGGCGACCCCTACAAGGACACCGCCGGGCCCGCGGTCAACCCGATGATCAAGATCACCAACATCGTCGCGCTGCTGCTGCTGGCGGTGCTCGGCACCTGGGCCGGCCATTGAAGGGCCGGATACCGAGAGCGCGGCCCTGAACGGCCGGGTCGGCGGAGCCGGCTACTTGCTGGAGCCGGCTACTTGCTGGAGTTGGCTACTTGCTGGAGTTGGAGCTGCCGAACCGGCCGATATTGCCGAGCAGCTGCTCCATGAACGAAAGCTCGCGGCCGGGGGCCGGCGTCGCGCCGGGGGCCGGAGTGATCGGCTCGCCGTCGGCCAGGGTCTTGTGGCCGACATCCTTGACGACGCCCTTGTTGTCGAAGTCGACGATGTAGACCTGCTGGTCGAGCACCTTGGGCGAGAAGAACGCGATCTGCTCGGTCCGCCGGCTGATGTAGTACCAGACATCGTCGTCGAACGTGCTCGCGGAGGACGGCGTGCCGAGGATCTTGACCACCTGCTCCTTGGTGGTGGCGCCGGGCTTGATCTGGGCGAGCCGGTCGGGGTCGGGCAGATTGCCGCGCTGGTCGACGACACCGCCGCAGCCGGCGAGCGTCAGCACGGCGGCGACCGCCAGCACCGCCCATGACGGTCGCGCGGCAGCCGGCAGCTTGTTGAAACGGAGCGGAACGAGGCCCATCTGTCGCGGTGACTTTAGTCGCGGGGCGATGGCTGTCAACGCCGCGCCACGCCGCGCGGGGGGCGGCACTGGTCGGCGGCACCGGCGGCGGGTGCCGCGCGTCGTGCAGGGTGTGGCGCCGGCCGGTTGCGACCGCCCCGGCGCCGGCGGATTTCATAGCGAGGCCGAATTGGCGTTTCACCGCAATCCGCTGCGCGAGGCGGCGGAGCTTGCCTATCGGCGGGTGGTCGAGCAGGCGCGCCAACCCGCGTTCTTTACCGCGCTCGGCGTGCCCGACACGCTCGACGGGCGGTTCGAGCTGGTCTGCCTGCACGCCTTCCTCTATCTGCACCGGCTGAAGGGCGAGCGGGCGCCGGCCGCCGAGCTGGGACAACGCTTCTTCGACACGATGTTCGCCGATTTCGACCGGTCGCTGCGCGAGATCGGCACCGGCGATCTCGGCGTCGGCCGACAGATCAGGCGCATGGCGGAGGCGTTCTACGGCCGCGTCCGCGCCTACGAAGCCGGGCTCGACGGCGCGGAGGCGGCGCTCGACGAAGCGCTCGGCCGCAACCTTTACGGCACCGCCGCCGGCACGCCCGAGCAGCTGCGCCGCGTCGCCAGCTATGTGCGGCGCGAATCCGGCGCGCTTGCCGCACAGCCGGCGCCCGCGGTGCTGGCCGGGCAGATCGTGTTCGGCGCGCCATGAGCCGGCGGGCATCCGAATTCGCCCGGCCGGTGCCGTTGACGCGGCTCGGCGCCGGTCCGTTCCGCCAGCACATCGCCGCCGACGCCGCCGAGCGAGAGGCGCTCGCGCGGCGCTTCGACCTGGTCTCGCTCGACCGGCTCGAGGCCGAGATCGAGCTCAGCCGCGAAAGCGGCGGGACGATCCTCTTGACCGCGTCCTTCTCTGCGGCCTTCGCGCAGAGCTGCATCGCCACGCTCGATCCGGTCGCCGGAAGCCTCAACGAACGCTTTCAGCTGCGCTACGGCCCGCCCGAGGCCGAGGCGACCGCGCCGGCCGGCGATGACGATCCCGCCTTCGAGCCGCTTACCGGCGAGGCGATCGATGTGGGCGAGGCGGTGGCGCAGGAATTTTCGCTCGCGCTGCCGCCGTTTCCGCGCATCCCGGGCGCCGCGGCCGAAGACGCCGCGGCCCCGGAGGCGGCGGCCGAGGGACCGTTCGCCGCGCTCGCCCGGCTGGCGCGCCGCGAGCGGCAATAATGCAGGGAGGCTGCGCTGCCGAGGTTGTTGCCGCCGGTGTGGATTTTGGCTAAGTGTCTCGCCTCCCGCTTCCGCGTCAGACGAGTGCCCAATGGCCGTACCGAAACGAAAAGTGTCGCCGTCGCGTCGCGACATGCGGCGATCGCACCACCGGCTGCAGGCGCCCGCCTATGCCGAGTGCCCGAATTGCGGGGAGCTGAAGCGGCCGCACCATCTGTGCGAAGCCTGCGGTCATTACGACGGCCGCGAAGTGGTCCCGGCGGAGCCGGCGACCGCCTGATTCGCGCCAAACCAGGCGAGGCCCTGTCGCGGTGAGCGGCACGATCACGATCGCTCTCGACGCAATGGGCGGCGACCATGCGCCGGAGATCGTGCTGCGCGGCGCCGACATCGCGCTGGAGCGTCACCCCGGCACTCACTTCCTGCTGTTCGGGGCGGAGAACCAGGTGAGCCCGCTGCTCGCTCAGCTGCCGCGCCTCGCCAGCGTCGCGGTGCTGCACCACACCAGCGAGACGGTGCAGAACGACGACAAACCGTCGCAGGCGCTGCGCGCCGGGCGCGGCACCAGCATGCGGCTGGCGATCGACGCGGTGGCCGAGGGCCGCGCGGACGGCGTGGTCTCGGCCGGCAATACCGGCGCGCTGATGGCGATCGCCAAGTTCGTGCTGAAGACGCTGCCCGGGATCGACCGGCCGGCGATCGCCACCTTCTACCCGACGCTGCGCGGCGAGAGCGTGATGCTCGACCTCGGCGCCAACATCGAATGCGACGCCGAGAACCTGGTGCAGTTCGCGCTGATGGGCGACGCGTTCGCGCGCACCGTGCTGGGCATCACCGAGCCGACCGTCGGCCTGCTCAACGTCGGCTCGGAGGACCTCAAGGGCAACGATGCGGTGCGCGGCGCCGCGGCACGGCTGCGCGGCGGCGCGACGCCGATCCGCTTCCACGGCTTTGTCGAGGGCGACGACATCGGCGCCGGCACGGTCGACGTCATCGTCACCGACGGCTTCACCGGCAACGTCGCGCTCAAAACTGCCGAGGGGACCGCCAAGCTCTTCGCCGAGGCGCTGCGCATTTCGTTCCGGCATTCGCCGATGGCGCGGGTCGGCTACATGTTCGCGCGCGGCGCGCTGCGCAAGTTCCGCGAGCGCTTCGACCCGCGCCGCTACAACGGGGCGATGTTCCTCGGCCTGCGCGGCATCGCGGTCAAGAGCCACGGCGCGACCGACGCGTTCGGCTTCGCCAACGCGATCGGCGTGGCGATCGACATGAAGCTTAACGGCTTCCTCGACAAGATCCGCGCCGACCTGGCGCGCCTCGCGGTCGAGACGCCGGCGCCGCAACCGGCGGCACTCTAGCCCCGGCCGGCATGAAGCTGCGCTCCCAGGTCGTCGGCTGCGGCGGCTATTTGCCCGAGCGGGTGGTGACCAACGCCGAGCTGGCGCGCCGGCTCGACACGTCCGACGACTGGATCCGCCAGCGCACCGGCATCGGCGAGCGACGCATCGCCGCGGATGGCGAGCTGACCTCCGACCTCGCGCTGGCGGCGGCGCGGCGCGCGCTCGAACGCGCCGGGATGAGCGGCAGCGACCTCGACCTGATCGTGCTGGCGACCGCGACGCCCGACCATACCTTCCCGGCGACCGCGACCAAGGTCCAGGCGCAGCTCGGCATGAAGCGCGGCGCCGCGTTCGACGTGCAGGCCGTATGTTCCGGCTTCATCTTTGCGCTCGCCACCGCCGACAACGCGCTGCGCCTCGGCCAGGCGCGCACCGCGCTGGTGATCGGCGCCGAGACCTTCTCGCGCATCCTCGACTGGGAGGACCGCGGCACCTGCGTCCTGTTCGGCGACGGCGCCGGGGCGCTGGTGCTGAACGCCGCGCCCGATACCGGGCCCGAGGGACGCGGCCTGCTGTCGACGCATCTCCATTCCGACGGCCGCTATTACGACATTCTCTATGTCGACGGCGGTCCGTCGACGACCGGCACGACGGGCCATCTGCGGATGGAAGGGCGCGAGGTGTTCCGCCAGGCGGTCCAGCACCTGTCCGAGGCGGTCGAGGAGGCGCTCGCCGCGCACGGGCTCTCCGGCGCCGACATCGACTGGCTGGTGCCGCACCAGGCGAATTTGCGGATCATCGACGCGATCGGCAAGCGGCTCGAGCTGCGCCCCGGCCGCACCGTGCTGACCATCGCGCGCCACGCCAACACCTCAGCGGCCTCGATCCCGCTGGCGCTCGACGAGGCGGTCGGCGACGGCCGCATCCAGCCCGGCCATCTGGTGCTGATGGAGGCGCTCGGCGGCGGTCTCACCTGGGGCGCCGCGCTCGCGCGCTGGTAACGGAAAAAACCTGGCAAAGCCTCGCAAAAAATCGATCAACGCTTTGGAATTTGACGGCGTTTTTCGCCGGGGCTAACTTGCCGCCGTCGAACGGGAGGGCGGCATGGCGGGTCACACGGTCACTCGCGCTCAGCTCACCGAAGCGGTCTATCAGGAGGTCGGCTTGTCGCGCAACGAGTCGGCCGAGCTGGTCGAGTCGGTGATCGCCGAGATTTCGGATGCGCTGGAGCGCGGCGAGATGGTCAAGATCTCGTCGTTCGGCAGCTTTGCCGTGCGCCGCAAGGGCCAGCGCATCGGCCGCAACCCGAAAACCGGCCAGGAGGTGCCGATCAGCCCGCGCCGCGTGCTGGTGTTCCGCGCCTCGCACGCGCTCAAGAACCAGATCAACCAGTCGCTCGCGCACTCCGGCGCGACGGGTCGCCCGTCCGCTTGACGGTGAGCGAGGCAGGGGAAACCGCTTCCGGCCGGCGCGGTGGCAAGCGTACCGCGGTGTTCCGCACGATCGGCGAGGTCGCCGAGGACCTCGACCTGCCGGCGCATGTGCTGCGCTTCTGGGAGTCGAAATTCCCGCAGCTGAAGCCGCTGAAGCGCGGCGGCGGGCGGCGCTACTACCGGCCCGAAGACATCGCGCTCCTGTCGCGCATCCGGCAATGCCTCTACCAGGAAGGCTACACGATCCGCGGCGTCCAGAAGCTGCTCGCCGAGGGGATGACGGGCGGCGCGGCCGGCGGCGATATCGCGCCGAGCCTCTTTCCGCTCGACCCGCTGCACGCGCCGGCCGCGGCGGCGCCGCGCGCCGCCAAAGGCGGTCGTCGCGCCGCTCCCGCCGCGGCGCCGGATGCCGCGCTGTCGGCGAGCGGCAAGGCGAAGCTCGAAGCCGCGGTGCAGGACCTGCTGTCGGCGCGCCAGATGCTCGAGGCGCTGCTCAAGGGCCGCCGGAAAAGCTGACCGACGCTGGCGCGTTGCGCGGCCGCGGGGGCGCCGGTATCATCCGCCTCCCTCGCCAGAGAGACGAACCCCGGTCGGAGCGTAGCGCAGCCTGGTAGCGCATCAGCATGGGGTGCTGAGGGTCGTGAGTTCGAATCTCACCGCTCCGACCAACATCGAGCGCGCCGCCGCCTCCGCGGCGTCTGCGGCTGGTGCCGGCGCTGGGCCGGACCGGCCCGGCGCATTCGCAAAAACGGAGCCCCCCGATGACCACCGAGCGCCCGGAATCCGATCTCGAACCCTGGCAGTTCCCCGAGACGCATTGGCGCAAGCTGGTCGACCGGGTGCGTGCCGGCCGCGCGCTGCGCCCGGCGGAATGGCCGGGCGGCGCGCGCTGCGCGGTCGCGCTGTCGTTCGATAGCGACCACGAGACCAGCGATTTGCGCGAGGGCGGCAAGTCGATCGGCCGGCTCGCCTGGGGGCAGTACGGCGCGCGGGTCGGCGTGCCCCGCATCCTCGACCTGCTCGGCAAGTACCGGGTAAGGGCGTCGTTCTACGTGCCTGCGGTGACCGCGCTCCTGCACCCCGATGAGCAGCGCCGCGTCGTCGCCGAGGGCCACGAGATCGGCATCCACGGCTGGATCCACGAGCTCAACTCGGTGCTGCCCTATGAGGCCGAGCGCGACCTGATGCTGCGCGCCGCCGAGGTGCTCGAAAAGACCAGCGGCGTCCGCCCGGTCGGCCTGCGGACCCCGTCATGGGATTTCAGCTGGAACACGCTGGCGATCGAGGCCGAGATGGGCCTCCTCTACGATTCCTCGCTGATGTCGGACGAGGATTGCTATGAGCTGCTGCTCGACGGCAAGCCCTGCGGCGTGGTCGAGCTGCCGGTCGAATGGGTGCGCGATGACGCGGTCTATTTCATGATGAACCGGTTCTCGTCGCTGCGGCCCTATACGCCGCCCGCCGACGTGCTCGACATCTTCCGCCGTGAGTTCGAGGCGGCCTACGCCGCCGGCGGCCTCTTCCAGCTGACCATGCATCCGCACGTCATCAGCTACCGCTCGCGCATCTGGATCCTCGAAGAGCTGATCCGCCTCGCGCAGTCGCGGCCCGGCGTCTGGTTCGCCACCCATGCCGAGGTCGCGCGCTGGGCCAAGGAGCATGCCGCGTGACCTCGTCCCTCCACCCGGCCGGGCGTACGGGGAGAGGGACGAGGTATGGCGTGCCGCCGATCACCGGCGCTTGACCGCCGGGTCCTCCTCGGCGATGTGACGCCTGCCCACCGCCTCGGCGCGCTCGAGCTCGGCGCGGATGTCCTGGTCGCGCAAGTCGCGTTCCGCTTCATGCGCCTTCTGGTCGACTTTTCCCGACTTGACGAACCGCCGTTGCATTTCGTTATACTCTCGCGCAGCGGTTCGATTACCTTCACCTTCATTGCGCTGTTGGGTCGTATCTTCTATTTTATCAGTCATCCCGACTCCTTTCCTTTGTGTGAGCAAACGAGTCCGGGATGCGCAGGGTTCCTTGATCTAGCTTGTCGGGGCGCGCGGTAAGTCAGCGTATCGACCGCCGCAGCGGCTTCAGCACGAACAGCGCGAGCAGCGCCGCGGTCAGGTCGGCGGCGATGCAGACGCCGAACACCGTCGTCCAGCTCCCCGTGCTGTCGTGCAGCAGCGCCGCCAGCGGCCCGCCGAAGATCGAGCCGATGCCTTGGGCGATGTAGAGAAAGCCGTAGTTCTGTGTGGCATTGCGCGGCCCGAACGTGTCGGTGAGCGTCGACGGGAACAGCGAGAAGATCTCGCCCCAGCCGAAGAACACCACGCCCGACAGGAGCGCGAACCACAGCGGGTCGGTGATCGTCAGCAGCCACACGGTCATCGCCGCCGCTTCGAGCGCGAAGGCGCAGAACATCGTGTTCTCGCGGCCGATCAGGTCGGAGAGCCAGCCGAAAAACGGCCGGGTCAAGCCGTTGGTGAAGCGGTCGATGGTGAGCGCCAGCGGCAGCGCCGCCGCGCCCCACACGGTCAATTTGGTGATGCCGAAATCCGCGGCGAAATTGCCGATCTGCGAGATCACCATCAGGCCCGAGGTCGACATCAGGCTCATCATCACGAACATCAGCCAGAAGACCGGCGTCTTGAGCATCTGCGCGCTGCCGACCCCGGCCAGCGCCTCGCCGCCGGGCGCCGCGGCGACCGGCGGCCGCCGCAGCCCGAGCGCGGCGAGCACCCCGACGATCGCGAAGACGATGCCGTATTGCTGCAGTGTCGCCTGATAGCCGGCGGTGGCAATGCTGCCGCTGATCGGGAAGGTGGTGAGGATCGCCCCGATGCCGTAGCCGGCCGCCACCATCCCGGCGGCGAAGCCGCGCGCGTCGGGGAACCAGCGCACCATCTGCCCGACGACGCCGACATAGACGATGCCGGTGCCGACGCCGCAGACGACCCCGTAACTCAGATAGAGCGCCGAGAGCGACGCGGCATGCGCCGCCAGCACCCAGCCGAGCCCCGACATCGCGCCGCCGACCGCGATCAGCGTGCGCGGTCCGAAGCGGTCGACGAGCCAGCCCTGCACCGGCGAAAAAAAGGTCTGCAGCACGATCAGCAGCGAGAAGGTCACCTGCAGCGCCGCCGGGCTCGCGCCCAGCGCCGTGCCGAGCGGCTTGGTGAACAGCGCCCAGACATATTGCGGGCTCGAAATCGCCATCATGCAGACCAGACCGAGCCCGAGCTGGACCCAGCGCGCCGCCGGCGAGACCGCCCGCCCGCCGCCGATGACTTCGGTGTCGCCGCTCATCCCCGCCCCCTCGCTCGCGTTGGCTGCCCTTGCCGCGAAATTAGGCACGCAAGAATGGGACCAGACAGGCCGGCGATGCGGCCGCGTCAGCCGGGCAGCACCGCCTTGAAGCGCAGCCGGACATAGTCGGCGATCCACGTCCCGGTCTCGTCCATCAGCACCGGCTGCAGCAGGTCGATGAGCTCCTGCCTGGCGGCGCGCCGGTCGTCGGCCGCGAGCGGGGCGAAGAAATCCTCGGTGAAGGTGTCAAGCCACGCGCCGAACCCGGCGGCGAGCGGTGTCGGCCGCGGTACGATCGCGATCTCCTCGACCGCGAACCCGGCGGCTTCGAGCTTGCCGCGATAGGCCGCGGCCGAGGGAAAATACCACGGGCTGAGTGACAGCGCCTCGATCCCGCGACGGGCCAGCACCGCGCGCAGCGCGACCTGGATCGCGGCCGTGTTGTTGTGGCCGCCCATCTCGGCGACGAACCGTCCACCCGGCTTCAGCGCGCGGTGGACGCCGTCGAGCATCGCCTCCTGCGGGTGCATCCAGTGGAGCGCGGCGTTCGAGAACACCGCGTCGAACTCGCCGGCAAAGGCCAGGCTCTGCCCGGGGACGACATGCGCCTCGACGCCGCGTGCCCGCGCCGCCGCGACCATATCCGGCGCGGCGTCGACCCCGACGACGCGGGCGCCCATCGCGGCGATCTGCGCGGTCAGCACGCCGTCGCCGCAGCCGAGATCGAGGATGCGCTCGCCGGGTCGCGGGGCGAGCAAGGCCAATACCGGCCCACCCGCCGCCGGCACGAAATGCGCGGCCGCAGCGTAACGCTCGGCCGACCAGTGTTGTTTCGAGGATGCCGCCATCTTTACCCTGCGCGATTGCCTGCACGCGAGGATAAGGCGGCTGCACTACTAGGGTAAGCGGAGAGAATATACCGTTATCTTCGATACCAGTCTTGTTTCAGCGGCGGCCCAGCTCGCGCACCGCGCCGACCATCGCGTCGGGCGCCTCGCGCGGCAGGAAATGCCCGGCCAGCGGCACGACCTCGCGCCGATAGAAACCGGCAAAGTGGCGCGCGTGGCCCTCGGAGCCGGCGGGCGGCCCGACCCCGTCGGCGGCGCCGTGCAGCACGATCGCCGGAACCCCGATGGGCGGCCGCGCGTCGAGCAGCGCCTCGATCGCCGCGTATTGCGGGTCGCCCGCGGCGTTGCCATAGCGGTGGCGGTAGGACTGGATCACCACCGCGACGAAATCGGGGTTGTCGAAGGCGGCGGCGGTCTGCGCGTAGGTCGCGTCGTCGAAGCGGTAGTTCGGCGACCACAGCTCCCACAGCAGCCGGCACAACGGCCCGCGGTTCTCGGTCAGCCCGGCGACCCCGCGCGCGGTGTGGAAATACCACTGGTACCAGTAACGATGCTCCGCGTCCGGCGATTGCGGCCGGCCGGCCGAGGCGATGTGCTGGATGTTGTAGCCGCCGACCGAGACCAGGCCGGCGACGCGCTCCGGCCACAGCGCCGCGACGATGCAGGCGGCGCGCCCGCCCCAGTCGTAGCCGGCGAGGATCGGCCGGTCGAGCGCGAGCGCGTCGATCAGGTCGAGGAGGTCGCGGCCGAGCGCCGCCTGCTCGCCCGAGCGCGGCGTCGCCGGGTCGAGAAACCGGGTCGGGCCGTAGCCGCGCAGATAGGGCACCAGCACCCGGTAGCCGGCGGCGGCGAGCGGCGGAGCCACCCCGTCATAGGCGTGGATGTCGTCGGGAAAGCCGTGCAGCAGCACCACCGGCGGCCCGCGCGCCGGCCCGCTTTCGGCATAGGCGATCTCGAGGACCGGGGTGCGTACCGTCTTCACGCGGCGCCGACCCGGAACCCGGAGAGCCCGTCCCTGGCGATCTCGTCCGGCAGATCGAGCTCCCATTGCAGATAGTTGCGCATCGCCTGCGCCGCGCCCTCGTCGGTGCCGTGGCGGTTGTGGTTCCAGAACACGAAATCGATGCAGTCGTCGTCGGCCGGCGTATCGGGCGTCGCGACCACCGCAAACCCGGCCGCCCGCCACGCGGCGAGCCCGCCATCGACGATCGCGACCTGCGCCTGGCTCACCTCGGCGAGATCGGGAAGCGCGAGCCGGGCGACGCCGACATCGTCGGCGAAGACGACGATGCGCCGGGCGCCGAGCACCCGGCCCGGCAGCCGCGCGACCCGCGCCCGCGTCGTCCACACCGCGCCGGAGGCGTGCGCCGCGCGATAGGCCATGCTGGAGCCGAGCGCGATCGCCGCGGCGCCGTCGGTCAGCAGCGCCGCCGCCTCGGCCACGGTGACGACCGCCGCGGAGGGCAGCGGCGGCAGCGGCGCCTCGCCCGGGCCGTGTTCGAGCGCGGCGCCATCGAAGGCGCGGTCGAGCACGGCGACCTCCCAGCCCATCTGCTGCAGCCAGTGCGCGGTCATCACCGCGCGTACGCCGTTGTCGTCGACCAGCACGAGCCGCGCGCCGCGCGTGCCGACCCAGCGGTCGATCGCCTGCACCAGCTGGCCGCCCTGCGCCGAGACCGAGCCCGGCAGGTGGCCGGCGGCGAATTCGTCGGGGGTGCGCACGTCGAGCAGATAGGTGGTGCGCTTCTCCGCCTCGCGCTGCCAGGCGGCAAGCGTCGCGCGGTCGATATGCCGGACCGCGAACCTGCCGTCGACCGCGGCAGCGCGCGGCGCGGCGGCGGCGGCCGCACCGGCGCTGACCGGGGCGACCGCGGCCTGGGTGTTGCGCTCGAGGTCGAGGCCGGCGAGCCGCCAGCCCTGGGTGCCGCCCTGCAGCGAGACCACGCGGTTCGGCACTCCGGCATTGATCAGCGATTGCGCGCCGATGATGCTGCGGGTGCGACCGGCGCAGGACACCACCACCAGCGTCTCCGCGTCGGGCACCAGGTCGGCGAAGCGGTAGACCAGCTCGGCGCCGGGGCAGGTCTGCGCGCCGGGCACGTGGAAGCGGTTGAACTCCTCGACCGTGCGGGTGTCGAGGATCTTGAGCTTTTCGCCGCGGCGCTGCAGCTCGGCAAGCTCGCCGGCGGTGATGTGCGGCGTATGGCTGTCGATCTCGACGATCTCGGCGAAGGCCTTGCTCGGCACGTTGTTGCTCGGGAACAGCGGGTAGCCGGCCATCGACCAGGCGGCGACGCCGCCGGTCAGCGCCCGGACATTGCCGTAGCCGAGATGCGCGAGACGGCGCGCCGCCCGCGCCGCGACGCCGTCATTGCCGTCGACGAGCACGATTCGCGTCGTCTTGCGCGGCACCAGCGACAGGATGTCGAGCTCGAGCCGGCTGTAGGGCAGGTTGACCGCGAGCAGCGGATGGCCGTCGCAGTGCTGGCCCTCCTCGCGCAAGTCGAGAAGCGCGACCTCCTCGCCGTCGGAGAGCCAATCGCGCAGCGTGGCGACGTTGATCGCTTGATCCTCGCTCATGTCCCCTCCCCTCGCCGGTCGAAGCGGCGGCCGCGGCAGTGGCGGCCGCACAGCGCAATGATCGTCGCCGATGCAGCCCGGTCAAGCGCAAGCGATTCGCGCCGGCACCGCAGGCGCGACGCAAGACGAACGGGTTTTTGATTTTCCGATGTCGCGGTGCGGCCGCAGAATGGGCCGACGTGACCGGCCGCAAACGGCGACGATGGGCGATATCCTGATGTTCGTGATGCTCGTGGCGGCGTTCGCCGGCGCCGGCCTCTATGTCGGCGCCTGCGACCGCATGACCTTCCGGTGAGACCATGACCCCGCAGGGCTGGCTGCAGGTCGCGGTCTTCGCCGCCCTCGTCACCGCGGCGGTGCGGCCGCTCGGCGCCTATATCGCCGGCATCGCCGATGGCGGGCTCGCGGTGCCGCAGCCGCTCGCCGCGCTGGAGCGCGGCCTCTATCGCCTCGCCGGGGTCGACCCCTCCGAGGAGCAGAGCTGGCCGAGCTATGCGATCGCGCTCTTGTGGTTTCACCTCTTCGGCATCGCGCTGCTCTACTTGCTGCAGCGGACGCAGAACCTGCTGCCGCTCGACCCGCGGCAATTTGCCGGCGTTGCCCCGGACCTCGCGCTCAACACCGCGGTCAGCTTCGCGACCAACACCAGCTGGCAATCCTATGCCGGCGAGACGACGCTCAGCCATCTGACGCAGATGGCCGGCATCACCGTGCAATCGTTCATGTCGGCGGCCACCGGCATCGCCGTCGCGCTGACGCTGATCCGCGGCTTTGCGCGCCGCACGGCGCGGACGATCGGCAATTTCTGGGTCGACCTGACGCGCATCACGCTCTACGTGCTGCTGCCGATCGCGGTGCTGGGGGGCCTTTTGCTGGTCTCCCAGGGCGTGCCGCAGACGCTCGGCGATTATGCCGCCGCGACGACGCTCGAAGGGGCGCACCAGACGCTCGCCCGCGGGCCCGTCGCCTCACAGGAGGTCGTCAAGCTGCTGAGCGGCGACGGCGGCGGCTTCTTCAACGCCAACTCGGCCCATCCCTTTGAGAACCCGACACCGCTGACCGGGCTCGTCGAGACCGTGCTGGTCTTCCTGATCGGCGCGCCTCTCACCTACACGTTCGGTCGCATGGTCGGCGACCGGCGCCAGGGCTGGGCGCTCTATGCGGCAATGGCCGTCCTGTTTTTCGCCGGCCTCGCGGTCGTCTACGCGAACGAGGCGACGCCCAACGCCGCGTTCGCCGCACTCCCGGTCGATCAGCGCGCCGGACCGGACCAGGCCGGCGGCAACATGGAAGGCAAGGAGGTGCGCTTCGGTATCGGCCAGTCGGCGCTGTTTGCCAATGTCAGCACCGCCTCGTCCGACGGCGCGGTCAATTCGATGCACGACAGCTACCGACCGCTGTCGGGGCTGATCCTGATGGGCAACATGATGCTCGACGAGGTGATCGTCGGCGGCCCCGGCTCGGGCCTCTTCGGCATGCTGCTCTTCGTCGTCGTCGCTGTCTTCGTCGCCGGCCTGATGATCGGCCGGACGCCCGAGTATCTCGGCAACAAAATCGAGGCCAACGAGGTCAAGATGGCGATGCTGGCGCTGCTCGTCGTGCCGCTCTTCATCCTCGGCATGCCGGCGGTGGCCGCGGTGCTGCCGCAGGGGCTCGCCGGGCGCGCCAATGCGGGGCCGCACGGCTTCTCGGAAATGCTCTACGCCTATGCCTCGGGCGCGGCGACCAACGGCAGCGCCTTCGCCGGGCTCGGCACCAACACGGCGTTCTACAACCTGACGCTGGCGGCGGCGATGTTCGCCGGCCGGTTCCTCGTCATCGTGCCGGTGCTGTGCATCGCCGGGCTGCTGGTCGCCAAGGGCCGCGTGCCGCCGGCCACCGGCACTCTGCCGACGCACGGGCCGCTCTTCATCGCGGTGCTGGTCGGGACCATCGTCATCGTCGGCGGGCTGAGCTTCTTCCCGGCCCTGGCGCTGGGACCGGTCGCCGAGCATCTGGCGATGGCGAAAGGGGTGCTCTACGCCTCGCCCTGAGCGCGGCTTCGCCGCGCTTCAGGGTCCGCTACTGGTCGCCCGGTCGATCACCTCCCCGGGGTCGAAGGCGTTGAACGCGTCGACCAGGGCATTCGAATAGTAGATCGCCGGCGGCCGCCGGCTGGCGATCGCTCCGGTCGACAGCAGGAATTCCTGCCAGGCTGCGGCTTCGCGCTCGGTTATCGCGCCCCAACGCGGGTCGGGCGCGCCCTCGATCCGCTGGCTCGCCAGCCGCACCTCGAGCGCCGCCAGCTCGCGGCGAAACGCGTGCGCCGGGTCCTCGCCCGGCGCCGGACCGGCGTCGGGATGATGCTGCCACAGGAACCGCACCGCCGCCGCCGGGTTGGTCAGCGCGAACAGCGTCGCCTTGGCGACCGCGCGTCCAAAGGCAGCGAACACCGCAGGACGCTCGGCGAGCGCATCCTCCATCGCCTCGAGGCATGACGACGGGGTCAAGCCGTCGATCTCGGGCGCCGGCAGGCTCCTCAGCGGCAGCCCCTCGCCGGCCATCAAGCCGGAGAGCACGTCGAGTTGCCAGACCGCCGCGACCTCGCCGCTGCGGATCATCGCCGCCATCTTGGGCGCATCGAGCGGACTGCCGGCGAGCGGCTTGAAGACGACGTCGCGCTCGGGGTCGACCCCCGCCCCGACCAGCGCCGCGCGGGCGAAGGCGCGCAGCTCGGGATCGTCGTAATGCAACCCGATCACCTTGCCGCGCAGCTCGCCGAGGCTGCGGATCGGGCTCGTTTCGGGCACCGAGAAGCTCCGGTTCTGCCGCCGCACGAACGCGTAGAAGGGCCGGTAGGGAGCCCCGCGATCGTAGGCGAGGAACGAGAAGACGATGTTGACGAAGCTGAGGTCGCCGCGCCCGGCGATGACGCCTTCGACCGCGTCCTTGGGCGAGCCGGCGATCTCGACCGTGACGTCGAGGCCTTCGGCGGCGGTGTAGCCGAGGTCCTTGGCGAGCCAGATCGGCGCGAAGTTGGCGGTGACGTGGGGGACCGAGGCGAGAACGGTCAGCCGGCCGAGCGAGGCGGCCATCACGCAGCCTCCATGCTGACGCGCCCGGTGGCGAGCGCGGCGTCGATCACCTCGCGCAGCGCCGTTTCGAGCGGGTGGCCGGTCAGCGCGGCGAGCCCCCGGTCCTTTTCGACCGCCCGGTAGACCTGGTCGCGCAGGTATTGGCGGACGGCGGCCGGGCGCTCGACCAGGAGCCGCGACGCAACGTCCTGCAGCGCGGGCGGGAGCATCTCCTCATGGGCGGTGCGCTCCGGCCCGAAGACGAACTCCGCCGGCGGGCTGTTTCTCGCAAGGTCGCGCCGCAGCGCAGCCGTCGCGGCTTCGTCGCAATTCCCGTCGACGACGACCACGCCGTATTGACTGCGGGCTTCATCGATGCCGACGAGCCCATCGGCGACATCCTTGACGACGCGCTCCGGCGCGCGCTGCAGCGGATCGCCGTAACCGGCGCCGCCCGGCGAGGTGATGCTCACGACCTGGCCGGGCGCGAGCTGCAGGATGTCGATCTTGCCGATGCCGCGCTCGTGCGGCGTGCCGGGATCGATGACGGTGTTGCCGAGCGTGCCCGGCGCGCCGCCCTTGCGCCCGTAGGGCCGCAATTTGTAGCGATCCATGCCGCGCGCGGTGACGATCGCGTTGGCCGTCAGGCACTTGAACTCGAACACCACCCCGGCGCCGCCGCGATGGGCGCCGGGCGCGACATTGTCGGCCAGCATGTAATGGTGGACGAACACCGGCGCTTCCAGCTCGATGCTCTCGGTCGGGACATTGCGCAGCGACCCGGTCGAGAAATTGACCCCGTCGATGCCGTCCTTGGTCGGGCGCCCGCCGCAGCCGCCTTGGACGGGCTGCAGCACGTTCACCTTGTAGGCGCCGCTCTTCGGATCGAGATGCGAGAACAAGACGATCGACGCGCCGCCGGCGCCCGCGGTCGGGATCGATTCCGGCACCGCCTGGGCCAGCGCGCCGAGCACCGCGTCGGCGACGCGGTAGCCGGTCGCGTGACGCACGCCCGACGGGGCGATCGGCGTCGGGTTGAGCACGCTGCCCTCGGGGATGCGCACCGAGACCGAGCGCAGGATGCCGCGGTTGAGCGGCAAGCCGCGATCCGAGGTGCGCAGGAAGTTGACGATGCCGAGCACGATCCACTGATTGGTGCGCCCGAAGGTCGGCAGATTGAGCGCGGCCCGCACCTGCGGGTCGGTGCCGTCGAAATCGAGCACCACGTCGCTGCCCGAGACGATGACCTTGACCTTGAGGCGCAGGTAGTAGGGTGAGATGTAGTCGATCTCGACGTAGTCGGCGAATTCGTAGGCGCCGTCGGGCACCCGTGCCAGCACCTCGCGGGCGCGCGCCTCGCCGTAGTCGAGCAGCGCCCGGATCCCCTCGGCGACGACCGCCGCCCCGTGCCGCGCGACCACCTGGCCGACACGCCGCTCGCAGATCGTCAGCGCCGCGATGAGCGCCTTCATGTCGCCCCAGTTCTGCTCGGGGATCCGACAGTTGGCGAGGATCAGCCCGAGCAGCTCCTGGTTGAGCTCGCCGCGGCTGAACAGCTTGGTCGGCGGGATGCAGAGCCCCTCCTGGAAGCGGTCGAAGGCGGTCGGCGCAATGCTGCCGGGAACCAGCCCGCCGACGTCCGACGAATGGACGAAGCACCACGCGAAGCAGAGCAGCCTGCCTTCGTAGAAGAGCGGCCGGAACAGCATGATATCGGGCAGATGCGTACACATGCCCTTGGTCGAGCGCGGGTCGTTGGTGACGATCACGTCGCCGGGCTCGTAATGCTCGATGCAGCGGATCGCCGCACCCATGTGCATCCCGAGCATGTTGGTCACGCCGATCTCGCGAGGGTAGCAGAAGATCTCGCCGTCGGGCGTCACCAGCGCCGCGTCGAAATCCCAGGTCTCCTTGACGAAGACGGTGAACGCGGCGCGGTGAATGACGTAGCCCATCTCCTCGACAATCCCGCTGAAGTGATTGCCGAGGATCTCGAGCAATATCTTGTCAATAGACATGGTCGCCCTTGTCAGTTGCGGTGCCGATGAGGTTGCCGAACGCGTCGACCGAAACGCGCCAGCCGGGAGTGACGAAGACGGTCGTGTCGAACTGTTCGACGATCGCCGGGCCGTCGAACGCGAACCCGGGGGCGAGCTCGTCGCGCTGATAGATGCCGGTCGGCCACTGGCGACCGCCGATGTACACGTCGCGGCGCGCGATTTCCGGCGCGGCAATCTCGCGGCCGGAAGCGAGCCTTTCGAGCGGCCGCTTCGGGCTGATGGCGATCGCGGTGACGCGCAGGTCGAGGATTTCGAGATCGGCGTTCTCGTCGCCGTAGCCGTAGACCTGCACGTACATCTGGTGAAACCGGCTGCGCAGCGCGGAGCCCGTTTCGTCCGCCACATCCGCCTCGCTGAGCGGGACGGTCAGCTCGAAGGACTGGCCGAGATAGCGCATGTCGGCGGCCCAATCGAGCCGCCGCTCGGGAAAGTCGAGCCCTTGCGCATCGATCCACGCCTCGCCCGCGGCGGTCAGGCGTCGCAGCGAGGCGGCGAGCACCCGCATCAAGTCGGCCGCGCCGACCTGGCCGAGCACGCGATGGACGGTCTCGACCATGTCCTTGCGCAAGTCCGCGACGAGCGAGCCGGCGGCGCAGAGCACGCCGGGATGGCGCGGCACCAGCACGCGCTGGATGCCGACATCGCGCGCCAGCAGGAAGGCGTGGCTCGGGCCGGCGCCGCCAAAGGCGAACAGCGTGTAATCCTCGTAGCCGACGCCGCGGCGGGCGAGCAGCGGCACGAGGGTCGCATACATCTGCGACGTCGCCACCCGCAGGATCGCCTCGGCGGTTGCCTGGGGATCGAGGTCGAGGGGCCGGCCGAGCCGCGTCAGTGCCGCCTCCGCCAGCCCGCGGTCGAGCGCCATCCGGCCGCCCAGGAAATTGACCGGATCGATGATGCCGAGCGCGACATAGGCGTCGGTCACGGTCGCCTCGCGGCCGCCCTGACCGTAGCAGGCCGGACCCGGCGCGGCCCCCGCGCTTTGCGGCCCCACCTTGAGGACGCCGGTCGAGTCGGTCCAGGCGATCGAGCCGCCGCCCGCGCCGATCGAGGTGACGTGCACGGCCGGCATGATCACCGGGAAGTCGCCGACATGGCTCTCGGTCGAGTAGTGCGGCGTCTTCTCGATCACGGCGACATCGGCGCTGGTGCCGCCCATGTCGAAGGTGATCAACCGCTCATGGCCGCTCGCCGCGCCGACAAAGGCAGCGCCGATGACGCCGGCGGCGGGTCCCGAGAGCAGCGTCTCGACCGGCCGTTCGCCGGCTTCGCCCGCGGGCATGATGCCGCCGTTCGACTTCGTCGACAGCACGCGCGCGCCGAGGCCGAGCTCGCCCAGCCCTTCCTCGAGGCGTGAGAAATACCGCTCCATCCGCCGGCCGACATAGGCGTTCATCACGGCGACGAGCGCGCGCTCGTATTCGCGCATCTGCGGCCAGATCTCGGAGGCGAGCGAGACGTGGAGGTCGGGCGCCTCGGCCGCCAGTATCTCCCGCGCGCGGCGCTCGTTGGCGCCGTTGCGGTAGCTGTGCAGGAAGCACACCGCGACCGCCTCGACCCCCGCCTCGACCATGCTTCGGCCGGCCCGGCGCACCGCCTCCTCGTCGAGCGGCTTCAGCACGGTGCCGTCGGCGAGGCAACGCTCGGGGATCTCGAAGACGCGCGAGCGCGGCACCAGCGGGACCGGCAGCTCGGTGAAGAAGTTGAAGACGTCGGGGATCCGGTGCCGGCCGATATTGAGAATGTCGCGAAAGCCGGCGGTGACGAGCAGGGCCGAGACGTGACCGCGGCGCTGAATGATCGTGTTCACCGCGAGCGTCGTGCCGTGAATGAAGTAGCGGATATGCTCCGGCCGCACCGCATGCTCGGCGAGCAATTGGCGGATGCCGTCGAAGATCGCCTCTTCGGGCTTCGTCGCCACCGATTGCGTCTTCAGCACCCGGACGCGACCGGTCGCCTCGTCGAGCAGCGAGAAGTCGGTGAAGGTGCCGCCGATGTCGATCCCCAAACGATATGCCATTAAAGCCTCATCACATGCCGATGCGGGCGCGAAAGGTTTTCTGAAGCCCGGCCACCACCAGGGCGACGAGCACGATCTGGACGGTCGACGCCGCCGCGATCGACGGGTCCGACTGCCATTGGACCTGGGAGAACAGGTAGACCGGCAGCGTCGTCGTGTCCGGTCCGGAGACGAACAGGGCAACGTTGATGTCGCTGAACGACACGATGAACGCGAAGACCAGGCTCGACACCACGCTGTAGCGGATCTGCGGCAGCGCGACCCGCAAGAACGCCCGCAGCCGGCTGGCGCCGAGATTGACCGCCGCCTCCTCGATCGCCGGATCGAGCCCGACGAGCCCGGCGGCGACGTTGCGCACGACATAGGGCGTGGCGATCAGCACATGGCTGATGACGAGCGTCGTCAACGAGGCGCTGAGCCCGAGCCGGGCGAAATAGAGGTAGAGCGCCGCGCCGAGCAGGATGTGCGGCACCACCAGGGGCGTCAGGAAGAAGGCCTCGAGAAAGCCGCGGCCGGGAAAGCGGAAGCGCACCAGCGCAATCGCGGCGAGCCCGCCGAGCAGCGTCGCCGCCAGCGCGGTCGCGACCCCGACCGTCACGCTGACGTCGAGAAAGGCGTGGAGAAACGAAGACTGCGCGAAAAGCGCGTCGTACCAGCGCAGCGACAGGCCTTTCGGCGGAAAATCGAAGAGGCTCCCGGCATTGAACGAGACGCCGACGATCACCACCAGCGGCAGCAGGATGAAGCCGTAGATCAGCACGATCGCGGAGCCGAATACCGCCCGGCCGCGGCTCATCGCGAGGCCCTCCCGACGGCGATCGCGCGCCGCGCCAAGGCCATGCT
Source organism: Allostellaceae bacterium (assembly GCA_035507475.1). Classification (GTDB taxonomy): domain Bacteria; phylum Pseudomonadota; class Alphaproteobacteria; order ATCC43930; family CGMCC-115725; genus DATARH01. The sequence continues at coordinate 35,121 of DATJOB010000420.1, forward strand.
CGCGCCGAGAATGCCGATCGTGACGACGACCAGCGCCACGGTCAGCATGGCGGCTTGCGGCACGTTGTAGGAGACCAGCAGCGCGTCGTAGACCTCGTTGCCGATCATGCGCACAAAGCGGCCGCCGAGGAGCGCGGGAAGCACATAGGCGCTCGCCGACTCGACGTAGACGAGCACCGCGCCGGAGATCAGCCCGGGCAGGCTGAGCGGCAGGATCACCTTGCGGAAGACGCCGAGCGGGCTGGCGCCGAGATTGCGCGCCGCCTCTTCGAGACTGGGCGGGATCCGCTCGATCGAGGCGACGAGAGGCAGCACCATGAACGGCAGCAGCAGGTGCGACAGCCCGACGAGCACGGCGGGTTCGCTGAACAACAGCTGCTGCCTCCCGGCGCCGCAGGCGACCAGCACCGTGTTGACGAGGCCGTTGCGGTCGAGCAGCACGTACCAGCCGAGCGCCCGCACCACCGGGCTCACCATCAGCGGCGTCAGCAGCAGGAAAAACCCGAGCGACGCCAGGGCGCCCTTGGCGCGCGCCAGCGCATAGGCGAGCGGATATCCGAGCACGACGCAGATCGCCGTGGTCTTGAGCGCGATCCCGGCGGTGCGGCCGATGAGCCGCAGAAAATAGGGATCGGCGAGCTGGGCATAATTCCGCAGCGTCAGGACCGGCAGCGCGACCCCGGTCGTCGAGTAGGTGAAGAAGCTGTAGACCGTGACGATGCCGAGCGGCACCAGCAGGACGAGGACCAGATAGAGCGCATAGGGCGCGGCGAGCAGCGTCCCCCACGAGGCGATCCGGGCGCGCGGCTCGCCGGCGTCGTCCAGCGAGGCGGCGGTATGCGAGATCGCGGTCATGGCGCAAGCACGTGCAGATCGGCGGGCTCGGCCGACAGCGCGACGCGCGCGCCGGGGACGAGCGTGCGGCTGCGCGCGTCGGATTTGGCGGTCACCATCAACTCGACCGCGCCGTCGAGCTGCACCGTGAGCGACACGTCCTCGCCGAGATAGACGATGTCGCCCAGCGTCCCGGTGAAGCGGTTCTCGGCGGCCTCGCTGCCCGGCCAGTCGATCCGGATCCGCTCGGGGCGCAGCATCAGGGTCAGTGCGCCGCGCGGCGCCGGCCCCGGCCATTCCGCGATCAACCGCAGCGTCTCGCCCACCGCGACCGTCAGCCGCCCCTCGACCGCGCCCAGGACCTCGCCGCGCACGAGATTGGCGGTGCCGATGAAGTCGGCGACGAAGGCGCTCGCCGGCCGCTCGTAGATCTCGCGAGGCGAGCCGATCTGTTCGATCCGGCCGTGCGACAGGACCGCGATGCGGTCCGACAGGGCGAGCGCCTCGGCCTGGTCGTGCGTCACGTAGATCGTGGTCTTGCCGAGCCGGCGCTGCAATTCCCGCAGCTCGCGCCGCATCTGCAGCCGCAGCTTTAGGTCGAGATTGGAGAGCGGCTCGTCGAACAGGATGACGCGCGGCTCCATCACCACCGCGCGCGCGATGGCGACCCGCTGCTGCTGGCCGCCCGAGAGCTGCGCGGGCAGGCGCCGGCAGACATCGCCGAGCCCGACCAGCTCGAGCATCGCGCCGACGCGGCGGTCGATCTCGCGCCTATCGACGCGGGCGAGCCGCAGGCCGAAGGCGACATTCTCGTAGACCGTCAAATGCGGGAACAGCGCGTAGTTCTGGAACACCAGCCCGACATTGCGCTTATGCGCCGGCTGGCGGTCGAGCCTGACATCGCCAAGGTGGATGGTCCCCGCGGTCAGCTCCTCGAACCCGGCGATGCAGCGCAGCGTCGTCGTCTTGCCGCAACCGCTCGGGCCGAGCAGCGACAGGTATTCGCCGGGATAGACTTCGAATGAGATCGGTCCGATCGTCACCTGCGGCGCGTAGCGCTTGACCAGTCCCTCGACCCGCAAATCCGGTGCGCCATCGGCCCGCATGATCTATCGACACTCGCACAGACGGGTCAGCTTCCCAGCACCTGCTTGTTCCAGTGGTCGAGGTTGACGGCGCGGGTCTTGTTGATCTCGACCCAGTCGAGCTTGATCGCGTGGGCGAGGTCCTGCTCGGTCACCGCATAGCGCGCCATCGCCGGCGGCAACACCGCCTTGCGGTTCGACGGCGGATAGCGGAAGCGCTCGGTCATGATCAGCTGGTACTCGGGCGTGAAGGTCGCATTGACGAAGGCGTTGGCCAGATCGTGCAACGGCGTCGCCTTCATGATCACGTATCCGGCGTTGAGCAGGACCGTGCCGGGAACATAGGCGATCTTGACCGGGACCCCGGCCTCTTGCAGTGCCGAGGTGCGGCCGTTGAAGAACGGCGCGATGACGACCTCCTCGCGCTGGAAGGCCTGCACCGTCTGGTCGGCATTTTCGAGGATTACCGCCTGGTTCTTGCGGACCAGGTCGGCGATCGCCGCCAGCCCCTTGCTGGCGTCGCTCTCGGTCCCGCCTAGCGTGCGGTTGACCTCGTGCAGCCACAGCATGCCGTACCAGCCGAAGGCGGGGATGCCGACGCGGCCCTTGTATTTGGGGTTCCACATTTCCTCGAACGAGGTGGGCGTGTTCGTCACGAATTTCGTGTTGTAGGTGAGCGCCCAGACCGTCAGGACGAGCGAGCCGAACCATTCCTGCATGCCATCGCGCGGGTCTTGCGTGGCGATCGGGTAGAGATCCTTGAAGTTCGGCACGAGCGCCGGATCGTAAGCCTGCACGCAGCCGCTGTCGGCCAGCAGGATCGCCTCGGGGTCGCCGTGTTGCGACACCGAGAACGGCGGATTGTTCGGCTGCGCCAAGATTTTCGAGACGGCGACGCTCTCGATCTGCGTCGCCTGCTCGATCGGCACCTTGAACTTCTCGGCAAGGTTGGGCGCGGTGATGAACGAGGCGCGGATCCCGTCGCCCCAGCTGCCGCCGGTCGAGGCTACGACGAACTTCTCTTCCGCCATCGCCGAGCGCAGCCCGCCCATCTCGACCGCGCCAATCGCCGCCGCACCCGCGGCGACGCTCTGCAGCAGCTCGCGCCGCGACAATTCCCGAGCCATACCGGCCTCCCGTCTTTGCGATATTGTTGACCCCCGCATCCGCGATGCAAAAGTGATTTCTACTTTTCTCTTCATGACTTAAAGTCATGACCTCGTGAGACCGCATATCCCGTCGCTGAGCGCACTGCAGGCCTTCGAGGCTGCGGCCCGGCTGCTGAGTTTCACGCGCGCGGCGGACGAGCTCAACATTACCCAGAGCGCGATAAGCCGTCATATCTCGGGTCTCGAAGCGCGCCTCGGCGTGAAGCTGTTCCGCCGCGAGCGCCGACGCATCAATCTCTCCGATGCCGGCGCGGCCTATCTCCCCGAGGTGCGGGCGAGCCTCGACCGGATCGAGGCTTCGACCCAGCAGATCCTGACCCACCGGCGCGGCGCCGGTGCGCTCAATCTCGCGACGCTGCCGACGTTCGGCGCCAAATGGCTGGCCCCGCGCCTCGCCGAATTCCAGGCGCTGCACCCGAACATCGTGATGAATTTTGCGGTCCGCACCGAACCGTTCGATTTCGCCGGCTCGGACCTCGACGCCGCGATCCATTTCGGGCTGCTGGTTTGGCCCAATGTCGTCGCCGAACGGCTGATCGGCGAGGAGCTCGTCCCCGTCTGCAGCCGGCGCTTGAAGGCGTCGCTCGACGCGGCCGGCGGGCCGCAGGAACTGACCCGCTTTCCGCTGCTCGAACTGACGCCGCTGGCGGATGCGTGGGACCAGTGGCTGCGCGCCGCCGGCGCGGCGCGGCAGGGCAGCGGCAAGGGCTTCCGCTTCGAGCATTTCACGATGGCGATCCAGGCGACGATTTCGCATGCCGGCATCCTTCTGGTGCCGCATTTCCTGGTGGCCGACGACATCCGCGAAGGCCGGCTCGCCGTCGCCTATCCGATGGCGACGTCGACCGAGATGGCCTACTACCTGATCTATCCGCAAGCGAAGGCGAACCTGCCGGCATTCGGCGCCTTTCGCGCCTGGATACTGGAGCGCGCCGCGGCGACCGAAGAGGAATGCCGCGAATTCTTCTCGACCGCGAATTCGGGCGGCGGGCGGCGAAACGCGCAGCAACCCGCGGCGTGAGTGCCCGGCGAGGCGCGCGGAGCGTCGGTTTCGCCGCGTCCTCCGGCGTCCCGGTCAGCGGGCGGCGATAAGCTCCTCGACGTCGCGCAGCCGGTCCTTGCCGAAGAAAATCTCGTCGCCGACAAAAAAAGTCGGCGATCCGAAGGTGCCGCGCGCGACCGACCGTTCGGTATTCGCCAGCAACGCCCCCTTGATCTCGGGATCCTGGACGAGGTCCGCGAACCGGGGCGCGTCGAAGCCCGCCGCGACGAGCACGCCCCGCCACAGCTCCGGGTCGTCCAGCTTCTTCGGCTCCGACCACATGTGCCGGAACATCTCGTCGACATAGCGCTCGAACACTCCGAGCCTTTGCGCCGCGACCGCGCCGCGCATCAAGGTCAGCGTGTTGACCGGGAAGAACGGATTGCGATGGAAATCGCGGATGCCGTGCTGTCTGACGAAGCGTTCGGTCTCCAGTTGCGCGTATTCGGCCTTGTTCCTGATCCCGGCGAAGGCTTCGGCCGGCGATCGATTGCCGGTCAGCTTGAAGACGCCGCCCAACAGCACCGGGACATAGTCGAAACGGGCGCCGCTGCGCCGCTCGACTGCCGGGATCGCCCGGTGCGCCAGATAGGCGTTGGGACTGCCGAAATCGAAGTGGAATTCAACGCGGGTCATGGCGTCACCATTTCTCGCCGAACGGCCGGATCTCGCGCTCGAACGACCAGGCGTCGCGCGGCTCCTGATAGATCTGCCAGTAGGCCTCGGCGACCGCCGCCGGGCGCATCAAGCGACCCGGATCGAGACCGGCGAGCGCCGCCTCGCCTTCGCGCGCCTTGATGCGTTCGCGCACCCATTCGGTATCGACGCCCGCGTCGATGATCAGATGGGCGACATGGATGCCCTTGGGCCCGAGTTCGCGGGCGGTGCTCTGCGCCACGGCGCGCAGGCCGAACTTGGCGCTGGCAAAGGCGGCATAGCCGATCCCGCCGCGCAAGCTCGCGGTCGCGCCGGTGAAGAAGATGCTGCCGTGCCCGCGCGGCACCATCAGCGCCGCCGCCTCGCGCGCGCTGAGGAAGCCGGCGTAGCAGGCGAGCTCCCAGACCTTGCGAAACACGCGCTCGGTCGTCTCGAGCAGCGGGAAATTGACGTTGGCGCCGATATTGAAGACGCAGACGTCGAGCGGGGCGGCCGCTTCGGCCTCGCGCAGGAAGGCGGCGAGGTCGTCTTCCTTGCGGGCGTCGAGCGAGCGGCCGGCGATCCGGCCGCCAGCCGCCTCGATCTCGGCGACGAGCGGCGCGAGCTTCTCGCCGCGCCGCCGGCCGGCGAAGACGAGGAAACCCTCGGCGGCGAATTTCTTCGCGATCGCCGCGCCGATGTAATCGCCGGCGCCGATGACGGCGACCGAGCGATTGCGCGGTTCCACGGCCTCCCCTCCGGTCGTCGTCAGCCGGTCGTCGTCAGAACGTCTCGACCCAGGGCCGCATGTCGACTTCGTGCGACCACGCGCTGCGCGGCTGCCGCAAGACCTCGAGATAGGTCTGGGCGATCGCATCCGGATGGAGGGTGCTGTCGGGCCGGTCGGCGGCATCGGGGTGCCGCGGCCCCCGCACGCCGCCGTCGATGATGAAATGCGCGACATGGATCCCCAGGGGGCCGAGCTCGCGCGCGGTGCTTTGCGCGAGGCCCCGCAGCGCAAACTTGCCCATGGCGAAGGCCGCGGAGTGTCGATAGCCCTTGATGCTGGCGCTGGCGCCGGTCAACAGGATGGCGCCGTTGCCCTGAGGGATCATCCGGCGGGCCGCCTGCTGCACGACGAGGAACCCGCCAAAGGCCGAGATCTCGACCGCCTTGCGAACCGCCTCGGGGTCGAGCTCGGCGATCGGCCCCGCCGCGCGGGCGCTTGCGTTGTAGAGCACGACGTCGGGCACCCCGATACGAGCATCCGCCGCGTCGAAAAGGCGCGCCACCGCCGCGGGGTCCGTCGCATCGACGGTGAACCGCTCGGCGCCTGTCTCCTGGGCCAGCGGGGCCAGTTTCTCGATGTTGCGGGCGGCCATGCCGACCTTGAGCCCGGCCGCCGCGAGACCGCGCACGACCGATCCACTGATACCGGGGCCGGCGCCGACGATAAGCGCAATGCGATAGGGGATGGCTGCCATCACGCGCTCCTCATGCTGAAGATGCGCATATAGGTGCATATACCCATTTTATCAATGAGCCAGCTGATCGATGAAGCGCCGGCACCGTTGC
>DATJOB010000421.1:0-2301 GCA_035507475.1 Allostellaceae bacterium
GCCGGCGGCGGCTCGATCGCGCGGGTTGACCGGCTGCAGCGCATCACCGTCGGCCCGGACAGCGCCGGTGCCGATCCCGGGCCCGCCTGCTACGGTCGGGGCGGGACGATGCCGAGCGTTACCGACGCCGATCTGCTGCTCGGCCGTATCGATCCGGCCGGGTTTTCCGGCGGGCGCATGGCGCTCGACCGCGACGCTGCAGAGGCGGCGATGCGGCGCGAGGTCGGCGACAAGCTCGACCTGGCGCTGGAGTTGGCAGCGCTCGGGGTGAGCGAGATCGTCGACGAGAACATGGCGAACGCCGCGCGCGTTCATGCGATCGAAAGCGGCAAGGACGCGCGCGGCCGCACGCTCGTCGCGTTCGGCGGTGCGGCGCCGCTGCATGCAGCGCGGATGGCCGACAAGCTGGGACTGGACCGGGTGCTGGTGCCGTCCAATGCCGGGGTCGGCTCGGCGGTGGGCTTTCTGCGTGCGCCGATCGCCTACGAGGTCGTGCGCACGCAACTGCAGCGGCTCGATAGTTTTGATGCCGCCGCGGCCAATTCGCTGCTCGCGGCGATGTATGACGAGGCGGCGAGGATCGTCCGGCGCGGCGCTCCGGATGCGGCGCTCGCCGAAACCCGCTCGGCGCTGATGCGCTATCGCGGGCAGGGCCACGAGATCGCGGTGCCGCTGACCGCGAAGACCTATCGTCGCGACGATGCGGCGGAAATCCATGCCGCGTTCGAGGAGGCCTATCGGCGGCTTTACAGCCGCGTCATTCCCGGCGTCGAGGTCGAAGTGTTGAGCTGGGTGGTGCTGGTTGCCGGCCCCACGCCGGTCGTTGACGCGAGGCCACCGGCGCTGCCGCCAGCCTTCGCGGCCCCCGCCGCCCGGCGCCGGCCCGTGTTCGACCCCGAGACCGGCGAGTTTGTCGAGGTCGTCATCTACGAGCGGCCGGCCCTGTCGCCGGGCGCGACGCTCGACGGCCCCGCGGTCATCGTCGAGGACGAAACCTCCACGGTCGTCGGCCGCAATTTCACCGCCTGCATCGACGCCTTCGGCTATATCGAGCTCCTGCGGCGCGGCGCCTGACGCGGTGTTGTGACCAGCATTGATGACGGGCCGTCGAAAATGACCAGCTGATTTATGGCCGAGACCGAAACGATCAGTGTCACCCAGCCTCGATCTGTTCGATCGCGTGAGCCCGCGGTGAGATAGTCGTGCCGCCCGATTTTGATCTCACCGCACCGATGCTCGATGAACCCCTCGACGCGGAAGAGGGCATCCTGCATCGATGAGGAGCGAGGAACCCGCCGGTGCGGTAAGCCGAGCGGCGGGGCGCCTAGGCGCCCCGCCCGGCGAGCTCAGCGCTGGTAGGGGTTGTAGCCGCCGTTGTTCAGCTGCTGCTGGTTGAGCTGCTGGGTCGTCGGCTGGCCGTAACCCGGCGGCGGCGCGCCGTAAGCCGGCGGGGGCGCGCTACGCGATGCCATGCACGAGTTGTAGGCGCTCCAATAGGCTTGGTTGCCGGCGCCCTGGGCTTGCGCTGCGCCCGCGCCGGTACCGACGATCGCACCCGAGGCCGCGCCGATCGCCGCGCCGCGGCCACCGCCGATCGCCGCGCCGAGGCCGGCGCCAAGCAGCGCACCGCCAAGCGTGCTGCCCACCGCATTGCTGTTGGCCTGCGACTGCGCGTAGGAGGCCTGCTGGCTGGCGTATTGCCGGCATACCGCGTCGTCATATGCGGTCTGCGCCATCGCGCTCGTCGCGGTCAGCAGCGCCACGACCCCGCTCATAACCCCTGTCATCCGCTTCATCGAACACTCCTTTTCGCCGGCCCGCAGCGCTTCGGCGCCGGGTAATGTGGTGAGTTTACGGGCGGCTTAAAGAGATAGTTCGCCGCCCGTCGCGCAATTCTCATGCGATCCCGCGCCGCCTCATGCCGCTGGCTTGAGCTGACCGCTCGGCGTCGAGTGCGAGATCGCCAACTCCGCCTCGGTCATGTCGGCCGGAATGTCGGCGAAGAGCGGTGTCGAGAGGTAGCGCTCGCCGGTATCGGGCAGCATGCACAGGACGGTGGAGCCTCTCGGTGCTTCGGTGCAGACCTTGAGCGCCCCGGCAAAGGTCGCGCCCGAGGTGATGCCGACGAAAATGCCTTCCTTCTGCGCCAGCTCCTTGCTGCATTTCATCGCCTCGGGGCCGGGAATGCCGATGATCCGGTCGATCACCTTCATCTCGACGACATCGCCGGTAAGCTTGGGGATGAAGTCTGGGCTCCCGCCCTGCATCGGGTGTGGTTTCCAGGCCGGGTGCGCGGCGGCT
>DATJOB010000422.1:0-14900 GCA_035507475.1 Allostellaceae bacterium
GCGCCTTGCCCTTGATGTCCCACAGCGCGACATCGATCGCCGACATCGCCATCGTCAGGATGCCGGCGGGACCCGCCGACCCCGCGGCCGCGCGCAGCTTGGCGGCGATCGCCTCGACGCGCAGCGGGTCGTCGCCGACGAGTAGCGCGCCAAGCTCGTCGATCGCGTGGCGCAGCGTCCTGGTGATTGCGCCGCCGAAATAGGCGACGCCGAGCCCCTCGATCCCGTCGGCGGTGCGCAGCCGCAGCGTGACGATCGGGTTCTTGGCGTTCGGGTTCTCGGAGAAACCGGCGAGCGGCTCGTCGTTCGGCAGCAGCACGATCGCGGTTTCGAGCGAGGCGATCTTCACGGTAGCGCCACCCTCTAGGGCTGCACGACCATGCCCTGGCCGGCGTCCTGCGGCGGCAGGTTGACGGCGGGCGGCGGGTCGTGGCCGAGCGTGCCCGGGTAGACCGCGTCAAGGGTGCCGCCATGGCACCCGGCGAGCAGAAGAAGCGCCGCAACCGCCGCCATGCGCGCGGCAAGCCGCGCCCGACGGCCGCTCCTCGGCACCCGGTCTTTCGTCCTTGGCATCGGCTCGTCCCCCGTTCGGGCGGGAGCCCCCACTCCCGCGATCAAGCCTTATAGCGCTCCAGGATCGCGTCGTCGAATGCGAGGCCGAGGCCGGGCGTCGTCGGCATCCGCAGCTCGCCACCCTGCTGCACCGGCACCTCCTTGAACATGTGCCCGAGCCACGGCATGTACTCGACCGTCAGCCCGTTCGGCGCCGCGCCGATCAGGTGGACGTGGACCTCGGGGATCAGGTGGCTGACCACCGGGAGGTTGAACGCCTCGGCCATGCCGGCGACCTTGAGCCATTGGGTGATGCCGCCGACCCGCACCAAGTCGACCATCGGCACATCGACCGAACGCGCCTCCATCATGTGGCGGAACGGGACGATGCCCCAGACGTATTCGCCGCCGGCGACCGGCGTCGCCAGCGCGTCCGACACCCGCGCGAGCCCGGGGTAGTCGTCGGCGGTCGTCACGTCCTCGAGCCAGAAGAGCCCGACCCCGGCATCCTCGACGCGGCGGCCGATATCCATCGCCTGCTCCGGACGCCAGCGCTGGTTGATGTCGCACATCAGCTTGATGTCGGGGCCGATCGCCTCGCGGATCTTGACCATGCGCTCGACCTCGATGCGCGGGTTGGTCTCGCCGGGGAGCGCGAGCTGGGTCTTCATCTCCTTCCAGCCCTTGTCCTTGAGCGTGGCGGCGGCCTTGACGACGCGGTCGAGCGAGAGTTCGCGCATCAGCGCGCCCGAGGCGTAGGTCGGCACCGCCGCTCCCGCCCCGCCGAGCAGCCGCCACAGCGGCATGTCGGCGGCCTTGGCCTTCAAATCCCACAGCGCGATGTCGAGCGCGGACAATGCCAGGTGGTAGACGCCGCCCGGCCCGGCCGAGCCGCCGGCCGCGTTCTTGAGCTTGGCGTGCACCGCCTCGGTCAGCTGCGGATCGTCGCCGACAAGCAGCGCGCCCAGCTCGTCGATCGCGTGGCGCAGCGTGCCGGTCAGCGCGGCCCCGAAATAGGCGACGCCGATCCCCTCGGCGCCGCTGTCGGTGCCGAGCCGCAGCCAGACGATCGGCCGCTTCCCGCTCGGGTTGGCGGCGGCGCCGGCGAGCGGCTCGTCGGCCGGCAGGTTGACGACGCCGCTGCGGATCGACGTGATTTTCATGGCAAGCGCCTTTCGGGCGGGAGTGTCTAGAGGTCGGCGAGTCGGATCCAGGCGCCGAGCGCCACCGCGAGCACCAGGCCGAGCGCGACGAGCGGCAGGCTCGACGTGCCGAACAGCAGCAGCCAGATCACGAACACGACGATCGCGGAGAAGATGCCGCCGATCAGCGACGGCATCGACCGCTTGAGATGCGCCTGCGGCAGGTTGAGCGCCATCGCGCCGCTATTCCGCGGCGGCGGCGACGCCGGTCACCGAAGCCGGCGCCGCTGCGAGCCGCGAATCGGCGGCGGTGGCGCGCGCCTTCTTCAGGTCGCGCTTCACGAAACGGCTGTCATAGCCGTTGAAAACATGGCCGACGAGGCCCCGGTCGAGGTCGCTCGTGCCGAACAGCCAGTCGGCGACCGGATAGGTCAGGTTCATGTTCATGTTCATCATGATCGCCTGGTTGTGATGGGCGATGTGATGCCGGCGGATCGTGTTCATGAACGGGATGTGGCGGACGATCCGGTCGTCCTTGACGTGGCAGCCCCAGTGGAAGAGCTCGTAGTTGAGATAGACGCCGGCCGTGGTGCAGACGAGCAGCCACCCGGCATTGGCCGACCAGATGAGGCTCAGCACGAACGCGCCGGCCGCCGACATGCAGATGAAGGTGGTGAACGCATAGGGCGGGAAGAAGGTGATGCGGAAGTCGCGCGCATCGTCGATGGTCGGCTCGAGGTCGGTGAAGAACTGGTGGTGCGCCAGGGTGTGGCGCTTGTAGATGCCCATGAAGCCGGGGACGGGGCGGTGCAGCAGAAAGCGATGCAGCGCCCACTCGAAAAGGTTGCAGCCGAGGAACACCACCGGCACGACGAGCCATTCCGCCCAGCTCGGGTCGCGCACATGGCTCGCGGCGTAGCAGATCGTCAGGAGGCCGATCGCGGCGATCACCACGACATGGCCGAGCCCCGAATACCACGGCGAGATGCGCGCGCGGTAATCGGCGCGGAAGGCTTCCTGGCGCGGCGTCATCATCGGGGACACTCCCTCCCGGATCGGCGATTCCGCTCAATATAGGCCTGCCCCGCAGCCGGGAAAACCCGCTCGCACGCATCGCGGAACTCGATCGGCGACCCGCCGTTCTACGGAGCACGCCGCGCGGAGGGCAGGAGGATGAGCATGATGGACAGGATCAAGCGGTCGTTGACCGGCGAGCCGGCCGACCCGGCGGAGACCGACATTCTCGACACGCTGCGGCAGGAGCACCGCGACGTCGCCGAGCTGCTCGACCGGATGGTCGAAAGCGGCAGCGGCGCCGAGCGCAAGAAGCTGCTGGCCTCGATCAAGGCGGCGCTGGTGCCGCATCTGCGCGCCGAGGAGAAGGTGGTCTACGACGCGGTGCTCGCGCTCCGCGGCAAGGAACAGAAGACGCACGCCGAGGAAGGCTTTATCGAGCACGCGCTGGGCGACAAGACGCTGCAGCAGCTCGGCCGCCTCGAGGACGCGATGTCGCCCGAGTTCTCGGCCGGCGCGAAGGTCCTCAAGGAGCTCGTCGAACACCATGTCGAGGAAGAGGAAAAGAACGTCTGGTCGGACGTCGAGGACAACTTCTCCGACGAGGAGCGCATCGCGATGAACAAGAAGTTCCTCGCCGCCAAGAAGCGAGTGAAGCTGCCGACTTAAAGCGCGGCGAGCGCGGCGTCGATATCGGCCGAGGTCAACTCCCACGAATTGTCGAGCTCGGCGACCACCGCGCGCATGAACCGGTCGTGCAGCTGGAGCGCGCGGGCGTCGTCGCCGAGATGGTCGGCGAGCAGCGCCAGCGCCAGCTGCGCCGGACCGTTGCCGGTATAGGTCCATTCGAAGCCGGTCGGCGACAGGCGCTTCAGGTCGAACCGCGGATCGAGCGGCCGGCCGTCGACGGTGACCTCGGCGCCGGCGAGACTGCGGCCGCCGACATAGGTCTTCACCGGCTAGCCTCGCACCGCGCGCGGGTCGTTGAAGTTGTCGACCCCGGTGCCCTTGTAAAGGATCTGCGCGGCGCGCTCGGTGAGGCGCTTGTGCAGGGCGAGCATATCCTCCTGCATATCCCGCTCGGGGCGCGGCTCCAGCTCGAAATGCCCGTAGCGGTCGTCGCCGCGCACCAGTGTCGCGCTGTCCTCGCCCTCGAGCTGATAGATCGAGGTCGGAATGTAGCGCACCGCAAAGCCGATCCGCCGGTCGGCCGAGGGGTTGGGCGGCGAGCCGTGCACCAGGCGGACATGATGCAGCGACATCTCGCCCGGCTCGAGGACCAGCGGCACCGCGGCGCGCTCGTCGACCTCGACCGCGATCTCCTGACCGCGGGTCAGGAGGTTGTGGCGGTCGAAGGTGTCGCGGTGCGGGATCTGGTCCTTGGTATGGCTCGCCGGGATCACCGCCATCGCACCGTTGGCGAGGTTGCTCGGCGTCAGCGCGATCCAGGCGGTGCAGACATCGGGCGCGGACAGGCCCCAATAGGTCGAATCCTGATGCCAGGAGACGAATGACGGCGTCTCCGCCTCCTTGATGAAGAAATTGGTGTTCCAACAGAGGATGTCGGGGCCGAGCACGTCCTCGACCGCGTCGAGCACCGCCGGATGGCGGATCATGTCGGCGAGAAACGGGAACAGGAGATGCGCCTTGTGGCGCAGATCGCCGCGCAGCGGGCCGCCCATCCCGGCTTCGATCGCTTCGAGGGCGGCGCGTGCCGCTCGCGCTTCGGCGGCGCTCAACGCCTTCACCGGCGCGAGGTAGCCGTCGCGGCGGTAGGCGGCGATCTGGTCTTCGGTCAGCGTCTTCGGCATCGGTTCGTTTCCGGGGTCATTCCGGCGCGAGCGGCGCGTGCAGGCGGGTTGCCGGACAGATGATGCCGCCGCGGTCGCCGATCGTGGTGCGGCCGTAGACTTCGGCGAAGACCGGCGGCAGCGGCCGCGCATCCGGCGGGCAGAGCCAGAGCCGCAACAGGTGGCGCTTGCGTTCCGGCTCGGGCCAATCCTCGTAGGCCGAGCGCGCGTGGAGGATCGTGTGGTTGTGCAGGATCTGCACGTCGCCGGGCTGGAAGTCCATGTCGAGGCGCAGCTCGGGGTCGTTCGCCAGCTCCTGCAGCATGTCGAGCGCCTGGTAATCCTCGGCCGCCAGGCGCGGCGCTTCCGGATGGCGCTGCGACGAGCCGATATGCAGCCGCGAATAGAGGACCGAGACATCGCCGGCATGGCGATTGAACACCGGCGCCTCGTACCATGGCGCCTTGCCGTCGGGCACTTCGCCGCGCCGGTCGGTCGGGAACGGCCGGTAGAGCCGCGCCAGGAGGTCGGGGCGGCGCTCGCCGAGCACGTTGTGCAGCGTCATCGAGCTGACGATCGCGGAGAGCCCGCCCGATCTGGCGCGGCGCAGGCAGAGCAGCGCCACGAGATCGGCGCGGTCGATGTGGAATTTCTGCGCCTCGGCGGTGGCGTAGCTGCGCAGATTGGGGTTGGTCGCGCTCAACCCCTGACCGAGGTCGTAGACATGGCCGAGCAGGTGCCCCTTGTGGTTCTGCGAGCGGGCGCTGCCGAAATAGGCGCCGACGCCCCAATAGAGCGTGGCGGCCTCCTCGATCGGCCGGTCCACGACCGGCAGCCCGCGCAGCAGCACAAAACCGCGGCCGCGCACCACCTCGCCGCGCAGCCGGTCGAGCACCGGCCCGAGCGTCGGCAGCGGAAACTCGCCGCGGCCGATCTCGGCGAGGTCGAGCCCCCGCTTGCGCACCGCCCGCGTCGCCGCCTCGAGCTCGGCGATTTCGTCGGCCGAGAGGCGGTAGCTCCACTCCGCCGCGCGCCCCTTCATCTCTGCCCCGGTCCATACCGCGGCGCCGGTCAGCGGGGCGATCGACGGGGATGCGGCGACGCTGGCGAGGCGGTCGAGGGCGGCGGACATCGGCGGCTCCGGTTGATGCTGGCCGGGGTGCGCCAGCATAGCCCCCGTCCGCAGACGCGAAAAGGCCCGGCCGGAGCCGGGCCCTTTCGTCCGCCGGGGGTGAGCTCAAGCGGTCGTGCCGGTGAACAAGCGCAGCATCGCGCTGCCGAACGTCGCGCTTACCATCAGCAGCGCGGCGCCCACCGCGATGAAGCCGACCAGCAGCAGCACCGCCGCATTGGCCAGCACCAACGCCAGGATGCCGAGCACGATCGCGGCGAGCCCGACAAGCACCTCCATCCCGCCGGCCGACGCCGACCCGCGATAGCTCGCGATCGCGCCCTCGATCGGGAGCGATGCGGCGATCGGGCCGCGCATCGCCATCGCACCGCTCAGCAGCAGCGAGCTGCCGAAGACGATCAGCGCGGCTTCCAGGAGCCCGGCGGCATGAATGCCGATGAGCGCGAGGATACCGAGCACGATGCCGCTGCCGCCGGCGAGGAAATCGACCATCACCTCGCCGCCGAACTCGGGCGTCGCCGCCGGGACGAGGCGCGCGCTTTCGGCCGCGGTGTTGAAGCCCTGCACCATCAGACCGACGCCGATGATGATCGTGGCGATCGAGGCCAAGGGAGCGCTCGATATGCCGGCGAGCGCGATGATCGCCAGCACGATGACGGCGATGCCGGCGGCGCCCTCGGTCATCAGTCCGACCGGCTCGGTTTCGCGTACCAGGCTTCTGCCTTCGACAATGGTTGCCATAGCGATTTCTCCTCTAACGGTTGCGGCGGCCGGGCCCGTCGCCCCCAGCCCGCCGGCCCGCGTGCCATAAATGAAACCAAGACAAACACAGCCGAGTTCCTCATGCGTCAATTAGACATAGACGATAGATTGCGGGAATTTGTTGATACGAACTTCGAGTGACTTAAGGGTATTTATTACCCTCGACATGAAACTTGGGGTCCTGCCGCGGTTACTCGCGCCCGATGGCCGGGCCGCGGCCAGCGATGAGGCTTCTCCGGCGGCGCGTCGCCATGCTAGGGCTGGCGGGGACGACGAGGAAGCCGAGCATGCCGGAAGTGGCGACGACGCTGACCTTTGGCGGAATGACGGTCCGCCGTCTCGGCTTCGGGGCGATGCGCCTGACGGGGAAGGGTGTCTGGGGGCCGCCGGCGGACGAGGCCGAGGCGGTTGCGGTGCTGCGCCGCTTTGTCGAGCGCGGCGGCGATTTCATCGATACCGCGGATTCCTACGGCCCGGAGACCAGCGAAGCGCTGATCGCCAAGGCGCTGCACCCCTACCCCGACGGGCTGGTGATCGCCGGCAAGGGCGGGTTCCTCCGCCCCGGCCCGGCCGCCTGGGCGAGCGACGCGCGACCGGCGCATCTGCGCCGCGTCTGCGAGGCGAGCCTGCGGCGGCTGCGGCTCGACTGCTTCCCGCTCTACCAGCTGCACACCCCCGACCGCCGCGTGCCGATCGAGGAATCGGTCGGCGCGCTCGCCGACCTGCAGCGCGAGGGCAAGATCCGCGACGTCGGCGTCTCCAACGTCACCCTCGACGAACTGGACCGCGCCCGCCGGGCCGCGGCGGTCGTCTCGGTGCAGAACCCCTACAACCTGCGCGACCGCGGCGACGACGCGATCCTGGCGCGCTGCGCGGCCGACGGTCTCGCCTTTATCGCCTTCTATCCGCTCGCCAAGGGAAAGCTTGCCGCGTCGGGCACCGCACTCGCCCGTGTCGCGGCGCGCCACGGGGCGGCGCCGGGCCAGGTCGCGCTCGCCTGGCTGCTGCACCGCTCGCCGGCGCTGTTGCCGATCCCGGGGACCTCGTCGCGCGCCCATCTCGACGAGAACCTGACCGCCGCGACGCTCCGCTTGAGCGACGACGACATGGAGGAACTCGGCGCATGATCGCTTGTCCGGCGCCGCCGGGCGACGCATAACCGGCGATTGACTGGAGGAACCGACCATGTGCAGCAGCGTCGCGGGACTGAGCCGGCGCCGCCTCCTCGTCTCGGCAGCCGCGATCGCATTGGCGGCGGGCGGAGTGGGCGGACGAAACACAGCGGCGGCGGCGGCCGAGGGCATGAGCCCGGACGCGATGCTGGCAAAGCTCAAGGAGGGCAACCAGCGCTTCCTCAGCGCGCCGCAACTCTGCGTCAGCGACCTCGCGCGCCAGCGTAGCGGGGTCGCCAAGGGGCAATCGCCGTGGGCGACGATCCTCACCTGTTCCGACAGCCGGGTCGTCCCGGAGCTGATCTTCGGCGGCGTCGGGCTCGGCGAGCTGTTCGTCGCGCGCAACGCCGGCAACATGGCGGATACCGCCACGCTGGGCACGATCGAATACGGCGCCGAGCACCTGCACGCGCCGCTGATCGTCGTACTCGGCCACGCGCGTTGCGGTGCGGTCGCCACCGCCTGCGAGGTGGTCGAGAAACATACGAGGCTGCCCGGCTCGATCGGCCCGATGGTCGAGGCCATCGTGCCGGCGGCGAAGGCGGTCTACGGCAAGCCCGGCGACTTCGTCGACAACGCGGTGCGTGAAAGCGCCAAGCGCACCGCGGCGAAGATCGCGACGCAGAGCCACATCGTCGCCGAGCTCGTCAAGAGCGGCGCGGTGAAGGTCGTCTATGCCCGCTACGATCTCGACAGCGGCGCCGTCGACTTCCTGTCTTGAGGTCCGCGCGGCGCGCCGGCAACCCCGGCCGTTCGCCGCGGCGCCCGCGGCTACCCGGCCGCAGCGCCGCTGTAGCGCTCGGTCTTGAAGAGCCCGCGGGCGAAGGCGAGATACTCGGCCTTGCTCATCGCCGGCTTGAACTCGCCGACGATCTGCTTGGCCGGCGCGGCATCGTCGTAGAGCAGGTCGATCGCGGTCATCGCCAGGAGCTTGGCCGGGGTCAGGTAGGCGTGCTGCGGCTCCTCGATGTGGAAGTCGGCGCCGTGCGCCTTGCCGCGCGCCGAGGCGACATAGGGGTGGATCACCGGCATCAGATGGGCGATGTCGCCCATATCGGTCGAGCCGGTGCGGTGGCCGCCGATATCGAACTCGCCGGGGCCGAACAGCGTCTCGACATTGCCGCCGAACACGGTGCCGAAGCTGCGGTCGTTGCGCTGCGGCAGGTAGCCTGGGATCGTCGATATCTCGACCTCGGCGCCCATCGCCATTGCGCCGGCCCTGAGGCAGCGGTCGACCTTGATGTTGGCGTCGCGGATCGCCTCGAGGCTGCCGCCGCGCACGAAGGTCTCCATCGTCACCTCGGCCGGGATGACGCTCACCGCATCGCCGCCCTTGGTGATGATCGGGTGGATGCGGATCGTATCGCGCTCCCAGAACGTCTCGCGCTGGCAGTGGATCGCGTTCAGCGCGATCTGCGCGGCCGAGAGCGCGTTGATGCCGAGCTGCGGCGCGCCGCCGGCATGGCTGGCGCGGCCGATGAACCTGATCTGCTTGACGAGCGCGCCGTTCGACGAGTCGGCGATGAACGAGCGCTTGGTCATCTGGTCGTGCGAGCCGACATGGATCATCATCGCCATGTCGATGTCGTCCCAGTGGCCGCGCGCCAGCAGCTCCGGCTTGCCGAGCAGGAATTCGAGCTCGCCCTTGTCGCGGCGGCGCAGCCGCTCCTCGACGTCGATGAACTCCTCGGCCGGCACCGCGAAGAACACCACCTCGCCCGCGAGATGCCCGGTCGCGCCCGCCGCCGAAAGGCCCATCGCCGCGCCGAGCATGCCGGCGATCTGCGCGTTGTGGCCGCAGCTATGCGCCGCGCCGGTATGCGGGTCGGCGAGCGGATGGTCCGAGGTGCGCAGCGAATCCAGCTCGGAGACGATCGCGATGCGCGGCCCGGCCGAGCCGCCGGAGAGGCGACCCTTGACGCCGGTCAGCGCGAGCCCGGTCTGCGGCGCGAGCCCGAGCGAGGCCATCTGCTCGGCGACGAGCTTGGCGGTCTTCAGCTCGTTGAACCCGGTCTCGGGATGGCGGAGGATCTCCTCGCCGATGGCGATGATCGCGTTGCCCTGGCGGTCGATCGCTTCGCACACCGCACGCTTCAGCTCGTCCTTGCTCGCCATGCTTTCGATCCCTGCCGCCGTTTCGGATGAAGGCTCGCGCCGATGATACAGGGATTCGCCGGCGGTGCAGGCGTTTGATCGCGGCCGCCTGATCGCCGCCCTCGCCACCGCCGCGACCGCGCTCTACCTGATGGCGGTGGCGCCGGGGATGCGCTATCGCCGCGCGGCCCGGGTGCTGGCGTTGCTGCTTTACGCAACGGCGGTGGTCGCCGCCCTGGCCTGGGCGGCGCTGTGGGCGCTCAGCTTTGATGGTTAACGCGCGCCGCCACGCTCGGCTTTGATGGTTAACGCGCGCCGGCGCGCTCGGCTGGCGATTGCCGGTCGCTCGAGTACAGTTTAATTTTGTCTAAAATTGCGGCGAATACGCGCTTCGTCCTCTCGTCCCCCAGGAGGATTGCCCCGTGAGCCTCGCTACGCCTTCGCTGGTGCCGGAGAACAACCTGCGCCTGCCGGACGCGCTGACCGTCAAGCACGGGCCGGCGCCGCTGCTCGCGCGTTTCGTCCTTGAAGGCGACATCGCGGTGCGGCAGCGCGGCGTGCAGCTCCGGCTGCGACACGATTTCCCCGAGCTGCTCTACGTCAACCAGCAACACCACGCGCCCGGCGACTGGTACCGCCTGCTCGACCTCTTCAACCACAATCTTTCCGAATTGACGCCGGAAAATGCCTATTGGCTGTCGGGCGAGGACGAGCACGGCGAGGTGGTGCTGACCTGGGCGGCGCGCTTCTATCACTGGCCCGACAGCACCCTCGCCGAGGAGGCGCGCGGCATGTTCTATGCCGGGCATGAGAACGGGCTCGCCTGCCATGTCACCGCCGCCGACGCCCGGCTCATCACCGGCGGCGTGCTCTATGCCGGGGCGGGCTGGGTGCGCAACGACTTCCGCGGCCGGCAATTGATGCGGGTCGTGCCGAGCGTCGGACGCGCCTATGCGCTGGCGCGCTGGCCGGTCGATTTCGGCATATCGTTTGTCAGCCGCCCGCTCGTCGAAAAGGGCGTCGCCGCGGGCTACGGCTACAAGCACGCGAGCTACAGCATCCTCTTCCCAGGGTCGGCCTGGGGCGACCTCGAAGTCGCGGTGGTAAGCGTCACCCCCGACGAATGCTACACCGACTTCGCCAACTTCCTCGCCAATGGCGGACCGGTCAGCGTGCCGGCCTCGGTGCCCGAATTGTCGGAGATCCTGTTCGACACCAGGCTTACCAACACCCCGCCCGAGCTCGTCTTCCAGGGCAATAGCAGCCGCTCGTAGCGGATCAGCTGGCTCGCGCCGGCCTCGTCCTGGATGCACGCGCGGACGACGTCGTAGCGCGGCTGGCCGCTGGCAGCCACCGCCTTGTAGAATTCGGCGATCCAGGCGCCGTATTCCCGATCGGGCATGTTTTGAATTCGACGGCCAACCCCCTCGAACGGGTAGCTCTTGCCGAGCGCGACGATGCCGTCGCCGATAAAGCTCAGCACCGGATCCGGGCTGCCCGGCTCGATCTTGGCGACCGCCAGCCGCGGCAAGATCTGGTGATCGATCGCGAAGGAGATCATGTCCGAGTCGAAATTGCCGAACGCGGTTCGCCATTTCTGCGCGAACAGCCGCAGCGGAACCGCGCCGTCGCGGCCGAGATGCTCGTAATTCCTTCCTTCGGCGCTGAACTTCTCGGCCGGTGGCGGGGCGAAGACCGGGGCGCATAGCTCGCGAATGCGCGCGAGCGTGTGCTCCGCCGAGGCCGAGATTTCCGAGCGCCACTCGCTGTCGAGATACTTGATGCGGAAAAGGCCGGTGCTCGTCTGCTCGAGCAGGCGCTCGAGCGCGATCAAGGCGCGCCGTTCGACGTTGCGCGGGTGCAGCTCGATCTCGACGACGATGCGGTCGAGAACCTGGAACTTGACAAAGCCGAGATTGCGGATCGCAAAGCCCACCGCGTCGTAGTCGGGCGCCGGGTCGCCAAGCGCGCCGAGGAAGGCTTCGCTGTCGGGCAACACGCACGCGCCTTCGGCGGTGATCAGCAAGGTAGACTGGTGCAACGGCGCCTCCAGCGCCGGGCGGTTTTCGGCGCCGCCGCCCTGCGCCGCGTTATGCTTGCCGCAG
Source organism: Allostellaceae bacterium (assembly GCA_035507475.1). Taxonomy (GTDB): domain Bacteria; phylum Pseudomonadota; class Alphaproteobacteria; order ATCC43930; family CGMCC-115725; genus DATARH01. Next base: position 11,764 of record DATJOB010000422.1, read on the forward strand.
CGGTGGTAAATATTGGATTAAAGACGATCCTCGGCGACCCCGGCGCTGCCGTCGCTCCTGCGATGAGCGCAGCGCGTGGCTGGCCCATCCGCCGCCGCTCGCGCCCGTCGAGCGCTTCGCCGCCTGCCGGGCCCGGGACTCGCGCCATCCCCCGCAGTCGGGACACAAGGGCTCGCGGCAAGACGGGGTTGCCAGACTCTATATCTTGTTTAAACGGATAAAATGCAAGATAGACAATAGCGGCGCGAAATCACCTATCGAGCCCCCCACTGCCGAAGAACTCGATCGGGTGAAGTCTGACAAAAGCTACTCGAATGCGGTTCGAGTTCTCATAAAATATTGACAAAAAGTTAAGAACCTCTAATTTCAGCGCGGGGAAGGGAACTCGCGTGTTGGGGAACCGCGAGGCTATCGAGGGTCGACGATGTCCAGGGAAAGCATGTTGGTGGTGCGGGAAGCGACGGCTCCGCACGGGCGGGCGAGTGCGCCCGGAACGATCATCGGCGCGGTCGACGGTCTGGTGCTGCGCCTGGTGCGCGACGACGACGCCGAGGCGATCATCGCGCTGATCGGCGCGGTGTGGTCGGAGTACCCCGACAAGGTGCTGGTCGCGGCGGACGACATGCCGGAGCTGCTGAGGCCGGCGACATCCTACGCCGCATGCGGCGGCCGTTTCTGGGTCGTCGAGGCGAACGGCCGGATCATCGGCACCGTGGCGCTGCAGCCGGGCGAGGAGCCCGGCGTCGTCGAGCTGCAGAAGCTCTACGTGGTGCGCGGCATACGGCGCAACGGGTTGGGCCGCTTCCTCTGCGAGCTTGTCGAGCGCGAGGCGCGTGCGCAGGGGGCGCATGCGATCGAGCTGTGGTCCGACGTAAAGCTGAACGACGCACACCGCCGCTACGAGAGCCTGGGTTATCTGCGCAGCGGCGACATCCGCCGGCTCGACGACACCTCGAAGACCGTCCAGTACTATTATCGCAAGGCGCTGGACGACGCGGCGGCGGGGATCGCACCGGCGGCGCCGGGCGAGGACGACGTCGTCCACCGGTTCCGCCACTGGCAGGCGGCGTTCGCGGCGCGCGCCGGCGGCACTGTGCCGTGGGCTCAGCAATAGCGGCGGAAGCGCGGCGATGAGCATTCGCGCCCGCGGCTCGCGGCTGGTCGCGGTGATGTGCGCGGCCGAAATCCTGTGCATGACCGGCTTTGCCACCTACCCGGCGCTGCTGCCGGTGTTGCGCGCCGCCTGGGGGCTGAGCAACGGCGCCGCCGGTCTCATCGGCGGCATCCTGTTCCTTGGCTACGTCGCGGCGGTGCCGCTGCTGACGACCCTCACCGACCGCATCGACGCGCGCCGGGTCTATGTCTGCTCGGCGCTCGTGGCGGCGAGCGGCTCGGGGCTCTTCGCCGCCGTGGTCGACGGGCTCTACGGCGCCCTTGTCGCGCAGCTGCTGTTCGGCATCGGCTTCGCCGGCGTCTTCATGCCCGGGCTCAAGGCGATGTCGGACCGCATCGACGAGGGGCTGCAGTCGCGCGCCGTCGCGATGTACATGTCGCTCGCCGGGTTCGGGCTTGCCGGTTCGTATTTCCTCGCGGGGATCGTCTCGGCGCATTTGTCATGGCGGGTCGCCTTCGCGCTGGCGATGCTGGGGCCGCTGACCGCCGCGCTGATGGTGGCGGTGCTGATGGAGCCGCGACAGCCGCAGCCGGGCGTCGAGTCGCCAGGTTTTTTCGCCAGCTTCGGCATCGTGTTCCGCAACCGTGCGGCGCTCGGCTATACCGCCGGCTACATCGCGCATTGCTGGGAAGTGCAGGGGCTGCGCGCCTGGATGGTGGCGTTCCTCGCCTTCGCCGCGACCCAGGCCAATGGCGGGCGTGGCGGGCTCGACGCGGCCAGCCTCGCCGCGCTGATCTCGTTGGGCGGCATCGCCTCGAGCATCGGCTGCAACGAGTTCGCAAAGCGGCTCGGCCGGATCAACCTCGTCACCGGGATCATGGTGCTGGGCCTCGCGCTCGGCATCGCCAGCGGCTTCTCGTGGCGGCTGTCGCTGTTCGCCGCGGCGGCCGTCGTCGCGCTCTATTATGCAACGATGATGGCCGATGCCGGCGCGCTCGCCGCGGGCACCGTCGCCGCCGCCAAGCCGGAGCAGCGCGGTGCGACGCTCGGCGTCTATTCGATGCTGGGCTACGGCGCCGGGCTGGTCGCGCCGACGATGTTCGGGCTGGTGCTCGACCTCGCCGGCGGCTCGCACCGCGGCACCGCCTGGGCCGCCGCCTTTGCGGTGCTGGCGGCGCCCAACCTCGTGGCGATCGCGGTGCTGCGGCGGCTGGCCGGGGAGCCGCGCGGCGCGCGCGTCGTCGCCCGGTTCGGCGCCCGCCTAGGCGCGCAGCGGGACCTTTCCCGACGCGACGGAACGGGTGCGCTCGGCCGGTAGGATGATCGAGACGCGGGTCCCCTCGCCGGGCCGGCTGAGGATCGACAACGTGCCGCCATGCGCCTCGGCGAGGCCCTGCGTGATCGGCAGGCCCAGCCCGGTCCCGCCATAGGTGCGGGTGGTCGCGCTCTGCGCCTGACCGAAGGGCTGCAGCGCCCGCTCCTGCTCTTCCGCGGTCATGCCGATCCCCTGGTCGGTGACGCTGAGCACGGTGCGGCCCTCGGCGTCGACCATCGCCTCCACCGTGACGGTGCCGCCCATCGGCGCGAACTTCACCGCGTTCGACAGCAGGTTCAGCAGACACTGCTTCATCGCGCGCTCGTCGGCGATGACGATATGGCCCGGATCGTCGACTTCGCAGGCCAGCTCGATGCACTGCTTGCGCGCCCGCTCGCGTACCATCCTGACACTGCCCGCGAGCAGCTTGGCGACCGAGACCTCCTCATCGAGGATGTCGAGCTTGCCGGCCTCGATCTTCGACATGTCGAGCACGTCGTTGATGATCGACAGGAGATGCTGGCCGCTGGTGTTGATGTCGTGCGCGTATTCGAGGTAGCGGACGTTCTTCAGCGGCCCGAGATGCTCGCCGGCGAGGATCTCGGAAAAGCCGATGATCGCGTTGAGCGGCGTGCGCAGCTCGTGGCTCATATTGGCGAGGAAGTCGCTCTTCGCACGGTTGGCGAGCTCGGCCTGCGCCCAGGCTTG
>DATJOB010000423.1:0-23843 GCA_035507475.1 Allostellaceae bacterium
GACGATCCAGCTGCCGTGCTCGGCCGCCCAGCCGAGCAGCGCGGCGCGGCGCGCCAGCGGCATCGCCATGCCGAGCGGGTATTGCCGCGACGGCGTCGTGTAGACGAGTCGCGGCGGCGCCAAGTGGCGGCGCTCGCCGGCGGCGACGTCGAGGCCGTGCGCGTCGACCGGCACCGGCAGGATCGCGGCGTCGGCGGCGCGCAGGATGTCGACCGCCGAGCGGTAGCACGGGTCCTCGACCCAGGCGGCATCGCCCGGATCGAGCAGGATCTGCGCCGCGAGGCTCAGCCCCTGCTGGGTCCCCGAGGTCAGCACGATCTCGTCGGGGCCGCAGCGCACGCCGCGGGCCGCCGCGAGATAATCGGCGATCGCCCGGCGCAGCGCCGGCTCGCCCTGGGGGTCGCCGTAATTCCAGGCGAGGCCGGAGCGGCCGGACAGCACCCGCGCCGCGAGCCGCTTCCAGGTCGCGACGAAGCCGGGATCGATCTCGGCGCAGCCGAGTTCGAACGGCCGCGCGCCGCCGTGCCAATGCGGCGCATGACCGCGCAGCCGCTCGCCGCGCTGCGACAGCGGACGCGGCGCGCCCGGTGCCGCGCGGTCCGGCGCGGCGGCCGTGCCGGCGAGCGGGACTGCGGCGAAACAGCCCGAGCCGGGACGGCCGACGATATAGCCCTCGGCGGTGAGCTGCTCGAAGACGCCGACCACGGTGCTGCGCGCGAGGCCGAGCTCGGCGGCGAGGATGCGCGTCGACGGCAGCCGCGCGCCGGCCTCGATCCGCCCTTCGCCGAGCGCCGCGCGCAGCGCCGCGGTCAGCTGGCGCGACAGCGGCACCGGCGAGGCGCGGTCGAGCGGCGTCGTCCACAGCGCCGCGCCGGCCGGCGCCGCGTTCGGCGGGCGGCCGCGGGTTTGCCTCGCGGGGTCTCTCTCGCGCATTGTCGTGCCATCATACCGCGGTGCCGCCGAGGAGCCAGCCGTGCCCGAGCCGATGACCGAGCCGATGACCGAGCCGATGACCGTGATCCGCAACGCCGCCTGGCTCGTCGCCTGGGACGAGGCGTCCGGCTCTCACGTCTATCGCCGCGATGTCGACCTCGCTTTCGCCGGCGGGACGATCGTCGCGATCGGCAATGTTTCCCCCGCCGCCGATACGAAGGAGATCGACGGCAGCGGCTTCCTCGTGCTGCCCGGCTTTGTCGACATCCACGCGCACCCGTCGTCGGAGCCGATGCTCAAGGGGCTGACCGACGAGGTCGGCAGCCGCCAGCTCTACATGAGCTCGCTCTACGAGTACCTGCCGCTGTTCGACAACGACGACGCGGGCCGCCGCGCCGCCAACGAGGTGGCGCTGTGCGAGCTGATGCAGAGCGGCGTCACCACGGTCTGCGACCTCTCGACCGAGCGCGACGGCTGGCTCGACACGCTCGGCGAGAGCGGCATCCGCGCCTATGCCGCTCCGGGCTTCCGCTCCGGCCGCTGGTACGCCGCGAGCGGCCACGAGGTGCGCTACGAGTGGCATGAGGACGCCGGGCGCGACGGGCTCGATCGCGCGCTGCGCCTCATCGACCGCGCGCGGCAGCACCCGTCGGGCCGGCTCGCCGGCATGCTCTACCCGGCGCAGGTCGACACCTGCAGCGAGGCGCTGCTGCGCGACGCCGCAGCGGCGGCGCGCGCGCGCAGCCTGCCGCTGCAGATCCACGCCGCGCAGAGCGTCGTCGAGTTCCACGAGATGATGCGCCGCCACGGCATGACGCCGATCGAGTTCCTCGCCGCAATCGGCGTGCTCGGGCCGCAGGCGATCCTCGGCCATGCGATCTTTCTCGACCACCATTCCTGGCTGCACTGGCCGACGCGCGACGATCTCGGCCGGCTTGCCGACAGCGGCACCAGCGTCGCGCATTGCCCGACGGTCTTTTCGCGCCGCGGCATCACGCTCGAGGATTTCGGCGCCTATCGCCGCGCCGGGGTCAATCTCGGCATCGGCACCGACACCTTCCCGCACAATGTCGTCGAGGAGATGCGCACCGCCGCGATCCTCGCGCGGGTCAGCGCCGGCAACGCGCACACCGCCGCCGCCGCCGACATCTTCGCCGCGGCGACGGTCGGCGGCGCCACGGCGCTCGGGCGGACCGATCTCGGCCGCCTCGCGGTCGGCGCCAAGGCCGACATCGTCATGGTCGACGCGACGCACCCGGCGATGCGGCCGCTCTACGACCCGATCCGCAGTCTCGTCTACTCGGCCGGCGAGCGCGCCGTGCGGCACGTCTTTGTCGACGGCCGCCAGGTGGTGCGCGACGGCAAGGCGCTCGCCTTCGACTACCCGGACGCGGTGGCGCGGCTCGAAGCGGCGCAGCGCCGCGCGATCGAGAAGGTGCCGCGCCTCGACTGGGGCGGCCGCGCGGCGCGCGAGATCATGCCGCCGACCCTGCCGACCCTGGGCTGAGGCGGGCCGATGGCACAGGGACATCTCCTCGTCACCTTTGCGATGAGCGAGCGGACGCGCGGCATCGTCGCCGAGGTGCTGGCCGGCGCCGCGCCGGTCGTCCACCTGCCCGACCTCGGGCCGGGCGAGCGCGCGGCGGCGCTGCAGGGCGCCGCCGCGGTGCTGGCGCACGACACCGAGGCCGAGCTCTCGGCGCCCGAGCGCCAGATGATCGGCAACGCGCGGCTCCTGCAGTTTACCTCGGCCGGGATCGACTGGGTGCCGCTGCGCGACCTGCCGCCGGCGCTGCCGGTCGCCGGCAATGGCGGCGCCTCGGCCGAGCCGATGGCCGAGCACGTGCTGGCGATGGCGTTCGCCGCGGCGAAGCGGCTCATCGTCGAGCACGAGAACCTGAAGCGCGGCGAGTTCAACCAGCGCACCCCCAACAAGATGCTGCAAGGCGGGGTCTGCGGCATCCTCGGCCTCGGCGGGGTGGGGGTCGCGACCGCCCGGCTGATGCGCGCGATCGGCATGCGCGTGCATGGCATCAACCGCCGCGGCGCCTGCGACGAGCCGGTCGACTGGGTCGGCACTCCCGACCGGCTCGACGAGCTGCTCGCGGCGGCCGACGTCCTGGTCGTCTGCCTCGCGCTGACGCGGCGCACCGAGGGGATGATCGGCGCGCGCCAGCTGGCGCTGATGAAGGACGACGCGATCCTCGTCAACGTCGCGCGCGGCGAGATCGTCGACGAGGCGGCGCTCTATGCGCATCTCCGCGCGCATCCGCGCTTCACCGCGGCGATCGACGCGTGGTGGATCGAGCCGGTGCGCCACCGCCGCTTTGCGATGGGCTTCCCGTTCCTCGACCTGCCCAATGTGATCGGCTCGCCGCACAACTCGGCCGGTGGCGGCGTGTGGCGCGACGTGTCGCTGCGCCGGGCGGTGGCGAATTGCCGGCGCGCGCTGCTCGGCGAGCCGCCGCTCCACCTGATCGGCGACGACGAGCGGATGCGCTGATCTCGGCGTGCATGGCGCCCCGGCGCGAATCGCGCTGGCGCGCGCCGTGCATTCGCTTTCACGATAGCGTCACGAACGGGTTTTTCAGGTTGGGGGCAGCATGACCGCGGCGGCACTCGGGCGCGAGGATTCGACCTATCTGCGGGCGACGGCGGCCGGGGTCATCGGCAACGTCCTCGAATGGTACGATTTCGGCGTCTACGGCTATCTCGTGCCGACCTTGTCGGTGCTGTTCTTCCCGAGCAGCGACCCGGTCGTCTCGCTGCTGCTGACCTTCGCCGTCTTCGGCGTCGGCTTTGTGATGCGCCCGGTCGGCTCGATCCTCTTCGGCGTCTACGGCGACCGCTACGGCCGGCGCAAGGCGCTGAGCGCGGTGGTCTTCCTGATGGCGATCGCGACCTTCCTGATCGGGCTGCTGCCGACCTACGCCCAGGTCGGCGTGTGGGCGCCGATCCTGCTGGTCGCGATCCGGCTGCTGCAGGGCCTCTCGGCGGGCGGCGAATGGGGCGGCTCGACCGCTTATATCGTCGAGTTCGCACCGCCGACACGGCGCGGCTATTTCGGGTCGTGGCAGCAGGTCGGCGTCGGCGGCGGCTTTCTGCTCGGCTCGCTGACCGCGGCGCTGCTCAACAACGGGCTCGACAAGGCGGCGCTCTTGAGCTGGGGCTGGCGCGTGCCGTTCCTGCTCGGGGTCACGGTCGGGCTGGTCGGCGCCTATCTGCGCTGGCGCCTCGACGACACCCCGAAATTCACCGAGCTCGAAACGACCCACACGGTGGCGAGCGCCCCGTTCATGGAGACGTTCCGCGAGCACACCCGCGACATCGCGCTGGCCTTCGGCATCACGCTGCACAACACCGCGGCCTACTACATCGCGCTCATCTACATGAACGGCTACATGGTCTCGGTCGGCAAGGTGCCGCAGACCACGGCGCTGTGGATCAGCACCGTGTGCCTGGCGATCTTCGTCGCGCTGCTGCCGCTCGGCGGCTGGATCTCGGACCGCATCGGGCGCAAGCCGCTGCTCCTCGTCTCGTGCGTCGGCTATGTCGTGCTCGGCTATCCGTTCTTCCTGCTCGCCGGGTCGGGGCGGACCGACCTCGCCTTTCTCGCCCAGCTGCTGATGGTGGTGCTGCTCGCCTGCTATTCCGGCGCGGCGGTGGCACTCTACGCCGAGATCTTCCCGACGCGGGTGCGCTACACCGCGCTGTCGCTGCCCTACAACATCGCGGTCGCGGTGTTCGGCGGTTTCGCGCCGTTCATCGCCACCTACCTGATCCAGCTGACCGGCAGCAAGGCGGCGCCGGCCTTCTATGTGATCGCCGCCGCGGCGGTGACGCTGGTGATCGTCGCGCGCACCCGCGAGCGGGCGTTCGCCCCGCTCGGGTAGCGGGCGCCCGGTCAGCGCTGGCCGGTCAGCGCTGATAGGCGACGCGCAGCACGACGAACCACGGGTAGTCGGCGTCGACCACGGCGCCGCTCGGGCCGACCATCCGACTGTCCGCAGCGACCGGCACATGCTTCATCGCGACGGCATTGTCGACATTGCCGCCGATCACGTCGAGCATGCCGGGCCGCCGCGCGACGACGATGTCGCAATGTCCCGGGAAATGCCCCGCCGGCAGCTCGTCATAGGTCACCGGATGGCGGGCGCGCCACATGCAGATGAGATCGCCCGGGAGCGGCGCGTACTGCGTCAGCGGCAGCGCGGCGACCGCCAGGCCGGGGTTGGTGCGCGCGGCGTTGATGTAGTCGCTGTGGCTCGGCCCATAGGGGAAGCGCGCGCCGGCGCCGGCCATCCGCATGACGTAGTCGATAAAGGCCGCCGACCAGGCGAAATTGCCGTCCTGGCCGCGCGGAAACTCGATGCCGTTCTGGTCGTGCTTGCCGGTCCAGCTTCCGTCGGTCGCGCCGTAGTCGAGCCCCTGCCACCAATAGTCGCCGACCCGCTGCCACAGGCCTTCGTCGCGCTCCTCGCTGTCGGCGCTGTCCGGCTGGTTCGGCGACAGGATGATCTTCTGCCCGAAGGCGCGCCATTCGCGCAGCGCGATCTGCACCGCCGCCTCGCGCGAGAACGGCTCGTAGGGCTTTTTCGCGTAGGGCGGGATGTGGATGTCGGGCGGCGGCGCGCCGGGGACGGGCGCCGGGCGCGCGCATCCCGCGAGCAGCACGGCGACCGCGAGCAGTCCCGCCCCTCTAGAAGCCATAAAGCCGGGCGGGGTTGTCCACCAGGATCTTGCGGCGGGTCGCCGCGGTCGGCGCCCAGCGCGGCAGCTGGGCGAGGGCCAGCCCGTCGTCGATGTCGAAATAGGGCGTCGGCTCCGACAGCTCGCGGCCGGGGCGCGCGTGGTGCGGATGCGGCCAATCGGTGCCCCACAGGATACGGTCGGGATTGGCGGCGATCAGCGCGCGCGCCAGCGGCGCCACGTCGTCGAAGGCCGGCGCCTTCGCGGAGCTGCGATAGGCGCCCGAGACCTTGACATAGGCCCGCCCGGCGCGGACCAGCGCGACGAGCGCGGCGAAGCCCGGCTGCGCCGCGCCGCCCGCCGCCGGCGCGCCGCCAAAATGGTCGAACACCACCGGGACTTCGAGCGCCATGATGTCGTCGTGCAGCGCCTCGACCACCGAGAGCCGCGAGTAGACCTGGACATGCCAGCCGAGCGGCGCGACTTGGCGCACCGCTGCGGCAAGGTTGCGGCGCGCCGCCGCGGGGTCGCTCTCGCCGGCGGTTTCGAGATTGACCCGCACCCCGCGCACCCCGGCGGCGTGCATCTCGTCGAGCGCGGCGCGGCTCGTGTCGTCGCCGATCACCGCGACGCCGCGGGCGCGCTCGGGGCCGAGCCGTCGCAGCCCGTCGAGCGTGCACGCATTGTCGGTGCCGTAGACGCTCGGCTGGACGATGACGACGCGGGCGAGGCCGAGCGCGGCGTGCAGCGCGACAAGTTCGTCGACGCCGGCCGGCGGCGGGGTGTAGCCGCGCGGCACGACGAACGGGAATTCGGCTGCGTCGGCGAAGACGTGGACGTGGCAGTCGCAGGCGCCGGGCGGGACGCGGAAGCCGACCGCGGTGCGCGGCTGCGAGGCGACGGTGGTGCGGCCCGCCGCCGCCGGCGCGACGGCGGGCCGCTTAGGGCCCGGGCTGGCGTCCTTGGCCTTGGCGCGCGGCCGGCCGGGCGCTTTCGCCGCGCCGCGACCATTGGCCTTGGCGCGCGGGGCGGCCGCGGCCCTGGTCGCGGTCTTGGCGACGGCCTTGGCGCGCAGCGCCGCCACCGGCCGCCCGCGCGCCGGCTTGGCCGCCGGCTTCGCCGCGAGCGGGGTCGGGTCCTCGTCGTGCCACAGCCGAATGCCGCCGGTCAGGCCGTCGGTGTTGGGCACCACGGAGATGTCGGCCGGCAGCTTGAACTGGATCTTCTTGGCGTTGCCGCCGCCGAGATAGAGGTGATCGAAATTGATGACGGTGCGCAGCACCTCGATGGTCTTCTCGACGCGCTTGCTCCAGCGCTTCTTGCCCTTGGCCATCAAAGCCGCGTTGCCGAGGCACTGGTCGTAGGTCTTGTCCTTGAAGAGCGGGTGATGCGCGAGCTCGAAATGCGGCAGGATGCGGCCGTTGTCGAACAGCGAGGTGCCGGCGCCGGTGCCGAGCGTCAGCACCATCTCGACCCCTTTGCCCTCGATCGCGCCGTAGCCCTGGACGTCGGCGTCGTTCATCACCCGGACCGGGCGATTCAGCCGCTGCGCGAGCTCGCCCTGGAGGTCGTAGCCGGCCCACACCTCGCTGCCGAGATTGGGCGCGGTCAGCACCCTGCCGCCGCGCACCATCCCGGGAAAGCCGACCGAGACGCGGTCGAACCCGCCCATCGCGCCCGATGTCGTTTCGATGATGCTGACGACCTGTTCGGGCAGCGCCGGCTTTGGCGGGGTCGGCACGCGTTGGCGCTCGCCGACGATTCGCCCGGAATCGTCGAGCGCGGCAAATTTGATCCCCGTGCCGCCGATGTCGACGGCCAATGTCCGTCGTTCGCTCATACTTGGCCTCCACCCTGCCAGTTCTTGCGACGACGATAGCGCAGCGTCGCGGTTTCGACCACTAGCTGCAAGCCCGGCGGCTAATAGTTTGCGCCGGTCGGTCGAGAGCCGTCATAATGTCGCAACGCGCCGCCCGGGTTGAGCTTCGGCTCAAGGAGGAACGGTGGAAAGACCGCGTGCAGCAGACGATTTCGAAGTGATCCGCGAACGGCTGGAAGAATTGCGCCGCGAGCGCGAGGAAATCGCCCCGACCGGCGATGCCGCCACCGAGACGCCGCCGCCCGGCGACGGTGCACCCGACGCCGACAGCGATCGCGAGGCGCACGGCGGATGCGCCCCGGTCGGCTGGGCGGCGACGATCTTCCTGCCGCAGCCGACCGACTGATCGATTGCCGGCCGGCGGCCTGCCGCCGCGCGCCGATCAGGGCGTGTGCCTGGCGAGGAACGCCTTGACCTTCGCCTTGGCCGCGCCGAGCGCCGGTTCGGTCTTCCACTCGGCGACGAACTCGCAATCGGGCAATAGCCGCGAGAGCTCTTCCGAGATCGGCCAGGGATGCGCCTCGTCGTTGCCGGCGAGCAGCAGGCAGGGCGTCCGCACCGTCTTTACGAACGCGCGGTCGCAGCAATAGGTGAAGCCGGCGGCATAGAGGTTGCTGCAGAACGCGTCGAGCACCGCCGGCGTCGCCTCGGGATGGTCCGCCAGCGTCTCCGCCCAGGCGTTGAACCGCGCCGGCCGGCCCGCCGGCATCGGCCCGATGCGGCCGATCGGCTGCGCCAGCACTGCGCTCTGCACCCGCTCCGGGTGGTGCTTGAGCATGTTGAGGATGAACGAGCCGCCGATGCATTGCCCGTAGAGATGGCATTTGTCGATGCGCAGATGGTCGAGCACCGCGACGTGATCGGCGGTATAATCGTCCCAGCCGTTGCCGGCGGCGATCGGCGCCAGCGAGCGGCCGCCGGCGTTGCGCTGGTCCATCGCGATGACGCGGAAACGGTCGGCGAATTCGGTCGTCGGGTCGATCGGCGCCGCCGGCTGGCGCCACACCCCGATTACCGACTGCAGCCCGGCCGGCGCAAAGGTGAGGATCGGGAAGCCGCTGCCGAACTCCTCGTAATAAAGCTGGGCGCCGTGATGTTCGATTGTCGGCATGTCGCTTTCCTCCGCTGCGCTGCGCGTCCCCCGCGACGCGGCGGCGGGCGCGACGGCGAGCGAGTATAAGGGACGCGAGCGGCGCCGAGCCAGCCCGCGTCCCGCGGCCGCAGCGCCGCATGCGCGGCTCGGCAAAGGTCGGTTAATCTGTTGCCGGTAGCTTGCGGGGGACGCAGCGGGCGGGCGGCGCCTGCTGCCGCGAGAGCGCAAGGACGAAGTCGTGGACGGTACGGTCGAATACCCCCTCGTCAACCCCGACCAGATCTCCGGCGAGGCCTGGGCGGCGACGGCACGCCAGGACACCACCGGCGCGCTGAAGCTGTGGCAGCAGCTGCGCCAGCATTTCCCCGAGCTGCCCGACGGTTATGTCTGGGCGGTGCAGCTCCTCTGGCAGAACGGCCGGCTCGACGAAGCCGAGGCGCTGGCGGATGACGCTTTCGCACGGTTTCCCGAGCACCCCGACGTGCTCGTGCAGCTCGCCTGGATCGCGATGACGCGGCAGCTCTGGGACGACGCCCTGTCATGGTGGGCGCGGGCGCGCAAACGCGCCCCGGACAGGCTCGACGGCTATCTCTGGGCGGCGCGCGCGCTGTGGCAATCGGGGCGGCTGGACGACGCCGAGGCGATGGCGCAGAAGGCGGCCCGCCGGTTTCCCGGCGACGCCGCGGCGCTCGCCGAGACCGCCTGGATCGCGGTCAAGCGGCAAGACTGGCCGGAGGCGCTGCGGCGCTGGCGGCTGGCCAACGCGGCCGACCCGGCGCGGCACGATGCGCAGGTCGGGCTGATCCAGGCGCTGCGCACCGTCGGCGAGGCCGAGGAGGCGGAGCGCCAGGCAAGCGCCGCGCTCGCGCGCGAGCCGGAGGATCTCGATTTTCTCGTCGAGCATGTCTGGGCGGCGGTCGGCCGCGGCGACTGGGTGGCCGCGGGGACGCGGCTCGAGGCCGCGCGGGGACGGCTGCAGGCCGCCGGCCGCTTCGATTCGACGCTCGGCTGGGTCGACTACCGGGTGCGCTCGCATGTCGCGACCGAGAGCCCGGGCGAGACGCCGGCGGCGCCGGCGGTGCGCGGCGCCCGCGAGGACGGCAACGGCACGCTCTCGACCCACGACCTGATGCTCGCCTTCGAAAGCATCGGCGAGCGCTGCGATTTCGGCGCGGTGCAGCGCCATTACGGGGTCGAGCCGCTCGGCCTGCTGCGCTTCGCGTTCAGCCGCTTCGACGCGCTGATCGCCGCGCTCGGCGACCGTTTCGCCGCGGTCGGCTCGGTCGAGGACACCGGGTTCGAGCTGTGGCAGAACGAGAGCATCCTGGTGATGCGCAAATACGGGCTCGTCTTCCACACCTTCGTCTACCAGAGCGAGCTCCCCACCGCGGAAAAGCAGGAGGCGTTCCGGCAGCAGCAGCGCCGCCGCCTCGTCTTCCTCAGGAACAAGCTGCTGGCCGATCTCGACGACCCGCAGAAGACCTATATCTACGCCACCGACGAGCGCGCCTCGGACAGCGACGTCGCGGAGCTTTTCGCCGCGCTGCGCGCCTATGGCCCCAATTCGCTGCTCTATGTCAGGCCGGCGACCGCGAAGCGCCCGGCGGGCACCGTCGAGCGGCTCGAGGACGGCCTCTTCGCCGGCTACTACCCGGGCCTGGCGGACTTCCTCGGCGGCGAGCAGCCGCCGTTCGCGCTGTGGCACCAGCTCTGCCAGGAGACCTACCGGCTGGCGCGCCCGGGCGACCGTTAACGGTTTGCTCAAAAGCCGTATATATTCCCGCACCGAGGCCAGGCGCGCCGGGTTCGGTGCCGACGGCGAGCGTGAGCGATGATCGAGTTGTATTGGCTGCCGCGGGTCGACGAATGGCGCGAGCGGCTTCGCCGCCTCGGCGAGGCCGGTGACGCAGCCTGGGAGGCGGCGGTCGCGCTGGCGCAAAGCCGCCTCGATACGACCCAGACCAATGCGCTCGATGCGATGGTGCGCCGCACGCTCGGCGCGCCGCCGCCGGGCGAGAAACCGCTCCGGCTGGCGCTGCTCGGCTCGAGCACGCTGGCGCATCTCCACCCGGCGATCCGCGTTGCCGGTCTGCGCCGCCGGCTCTGGGTCGAGACCTACGAGAACGATTACGGCCAGTATTGGCAGGAACTGGCCGATCCGGGTTCGGCGCTGCATCGCTTCAAGCCGGATGCGGTGCTGCTGGCGCTCGACGCGCACCATCTCGCCGCCGCGGTCGGCGCCGCGGCGAGCGCCGCCGAGGTCGATGCCGCGCTCACCGAGACCTTGCAGCGCGTCCGCACCTGCTGGCAGCTGGCGCGCGACCATTTCCGCTGCCTCGTCATCCACCAGCTCGCGCTGCCGGTGCACCCGCCGCTGCTCGGCGGCAACGAGCACCGGCTCCCCGGCTCGCGCGCCGCCTTCATCGCCCGGCTCAACGGCGAGCTCCGCCGGATCGCCGACGATGCCGGCGTCGACGTGCTGGCGCTCGACGACCGGGCGCAGCGCGAGGGCCTCATGGCGTGGCACAACCCTGCGCTCTGGCACCGCGCCAAGCAGGAGGTGTCGCCGGCGGCGGCACCGCTTTACGGCGATCTGGCGATGCGGCTCGTCGCGGCGGCGCGCGGGCGCTCGTCGAAGGCGCTGGTGCTCGATCTCGACAACACGATCTGGGGCGGCGTCGTCGGCGACGACGGGCTCGAAGGGCTCGAACTCGGACAGGGCAGCCCGCTCGGCGAGGGCTTTGTCGCATTCCAGCATTATGCGCGCGAGCTGTCGCGGCGCGGCGTGATCCTCGCGGTCGTCTCGAAGAACGACGAGAAGAACGCGCTCGAACCGTTCGACCGGCATCCGGAGATGGTGCTGCGGCGCGACGACATCGCCAGCTTCGCCGCCAACTGGTCCGACAAGCCGGCCAATCTGCGCGCCGTCGCCGAGGAGCTGAACATCGGGCTCGATGCGCTGGTGTTTGTCGACGACAACCCGTTCGAGCGCGAGCTGGTGCGGCGCGAGCTGCCGATGGTCGCGGTCCCCGAGATCTCGGACGACCCGGCGAGCTACGCGCAGACGCTTGCCGATGCAGGATATTTCGAGGCGACCCGCGTCACCGCCGACGACCGCGCCCGCTCGGGCCAGTACCAGAGCAACCGCCGGCGCGAGGCGCTGAAGGCCTCGGCGACCGATCTCGGCTCGTACCTGCGCGGGCTCGAGATGCGCCTCTTGTGGCGGCGCTTCGACCGGGTCGGTCTCGGCCGCACCGTGCAGCTCATCAACAAGACCAACCAGTTCAACCTGACCACCCGGCGCTACAGCGAGGCGGACGTGCAGGCGGTGATGGCCGACAAGCGCGCCTTCGGGGCGACGTTGCGGCTCGTCGACCGCTTCGGCGACAACGGCATCATCGGCATCGTCATCGGCCGGCTCGACGGCGGCAGCGATCTCGTCATCGACACCTGGCTGATGAGCTGCCGCGTGCTCGGCCGCCAGGTCGAGCCGACGACGCTCAACCTGGTCGCGATGCTGGCGCAAAGCCTCGGCGCGCGGCAGCTGATCGGCGAATACATCGCAACCGCGAAAAACGGCATGGTGAGGGACCATTACGCCAAGCTCGGCTTCAGCGCGATCCCGGGCGCCGCGGACGGCACCGCCCGGCATGCGCTCGATCTCAGCGGCTTCGTCCCGCGCGACACCTTCATCGAGCTGCGGGAGGAACGGGGGGATGAGTGAACCGGAGATCTACGAGGCGCTGACCGCGATCTTTCACGACGTCTTCCTGCGCGACGACCTCGTCTTGACGCCGCCGCTCAGCGCCCGGGACGTACCGGATTGGGACTCGTTCAAGCAAATCGAGATCATCATCGCGGTCGAGGAGCGTTTCGGCATAAAGTTCCGCACCCGGGAGATGGACAGCCTCAACTGCGTCGGCGACCTGGTGCGGTTGATCGCGAGCAAGACATGAACGGCGGCAGATGCAGCTTATCCGGCCGGTAGACTGGAGTTCCGAGACCCGTTTCGTCGTCGACGGCCTCGAGTTCCACGGCGACCTCACCTCGTTTCGCGAGATGACGACGCGCGACCGGGTGGTGATCCTCAAGGATTCGCGGCTGCTACGGCAGTATCTCGACTTCCTCGCGCCGCATGTGATCAGCAACCTCTTCGAGTTCGGCATCTGGCAGGGCGGCAGCCCGATCTTCTACGGCCTGGCGACCGATGTGAAAAAGGTGGTCGCGGTCGATTTCATCAACCGCAACACCGCCCCCGACCTCACCGGCCAGGATCCGATCCTCAAGCTCGCCTACCGCAACCCGGCGATCGACGCGATCGTGCGCGACCGCGGCCTCAGCGACCGGGTCAAGCTGAATTTCGGCGTCTCGCAGGACAATCGCCAGGCGGTGAGCGAGATCCTCGACCGCGAATTCGGCGACGAGCCGCTCGACCTCGTCATCGACGACGCCTCGCACCATTACGACTACAGCCGCAAGAGCTTCGAAATCGTGTTCCCCCGGCTGCGCGAGGGCGGGCTCTACATCATCGAGGACTGGCAGTGGGCGCATATGGACAGCGCCTCCCACCAGAGCGGCGAGACCTTCGGCGACAAGCCGGCGCTGACCAATTTCATCTTCGAGCTGCTGATCGCCTATGGCAGCCACCCCGACCTGTTCTGGAACATCGTCGTGCGCGACTGGTTCATCGCGCTGCAGAAGGGCTCGAAACGGCTCGACGCCGACTTCCGGCTCGACGATGTGCTGCGCATGCGCGGCAAGCGACTGACGCTGATCTGAGCCCGCGATCCACGGCCATCGCTTGCCGGGCGAAAGCCGCAATCCGCTTGTTCTCGCCGCGACGCTTTAGCTAGGCCCCGGCCCGCGCCGGGGCGTCTTAGCTGAAGAAGCTGCCGTCGACGTTGGCGACGCCCTTCAGCAGGATCGTCGAGCCGTCGTTCAGATGGATCAGCGTGTCGCCCGCGGTCGGGTGCGTCGTATGGGCGAGCGCATCCGACACGCTGTCGGTCGTCAGGTGGATGGTGTCGCCCGCGGCCGTGCTGAAGCCGACGATGGTGTCGGCGTAGGTATGGGTGCCGGCATCGGCGAAGGTAAAGTTGGTCGACGCGCCCGACAGGTTGATCGTCGCCGTGTTGGTGCCCGACTGGGTCCCGGCCGCCACCGTGTCGAACGAGGCGCCGGCGGTGATGTTGATCGTATCGGCGCCGCTCGTGTTGACCTGATCGCCGAAGCCGCCGACGTTGACCGTGTCGGTCGCGTTGCCGCCGGTGCTGACCGTGTCGTAATTGCCGCTGATCGTGTAGCTGTTGGTGCCCGAGGCGCTGCCGTTGACGTCGTTGCCAAAGCCGACGACGCTGACCGTGTCGTTGCCGGCGCCGTTGACGGTGTCGTAACTGCCGAGCACGCCGATCGTGTCGTTGCCGCCGACCGCGTTGGCGACGTCGCCGGTGCCGGCGAGGTTGAGCGTGACGTTGGCCGTGCCGCTGCCCGAGATCGTCTCGTAATTGCCGAGGGCGGTGATCGTGTCGGCGCCGGTGCCGTTATCGGTGACCGCGTAGGCGCCGCTCACCAGGTCGAGCTCGAGTCCGCCCGAGGTCAGGACTGCCAGCCCCTGATAGCCCGGCGTGATCGTCGGGACGTTGGCCAGGGCGCCGACAAAGACCTCGAGATTGAAGTCGCCGGAAACCGGCGCCGGCAGGCCGGTGCCGGTCGCGGTTTCCACGATATTGACGGTCGCGCTCGCAGTCACACCGAACTGCGAACCGGGGATCGTCGCCATCCAAACTCCCTGAGCCCCTGACGCTGGTAGCGCCGCCAGGTCCGGCGCGCCAGCCTCCGTTCAAGCAAAGTTTACGCACATTTGAGGGGCGTTCTATACATCGAATCGGCGCGGGAGCGTGCGCCGTCTGATATCAAACTGTTACGACCTATTTCGACGGCGGGTGGAGGGCCTGGAACGGCGCAGCCCGTAATAGCCGGCGAGGACGTCGCCGGGTTCTTCGCCCAGTTCGACGGCGGTCGGCCAGTCGGCCGCGCCGGCGATCGCGGCGAGAATGCCTGCGTTGATTTGTCGCGGGTTGCTGTCCGGCGCGAGCAGCGCGCCGACGCCGGCGGCGGCGATCCGCTCGCCGAGCGCGCCGAAGCCGAGCGCCACCGGATAGAGGCCCGCCGCATAGGCGTCGCTCAGCGCGTAGCAGTAGGTTTCCGGCCAGATGCTGAGGAACAGCGCCACGTCGCACGGGTTCTCGGCGAGCAGGCGCGGCAGGTCGGCGCGTTTGAACTCGCCGAGCAGCTGGACGTTGCCGAGCCGGCGCAGCGGCGCGTCGTCGGCGACGTAGCCGAACAGCCGATACTGCAGCGGCAGCCCTTCCTTGAGCGCCTCGCGGGCGCAGGCGGCGAGCAGCTCGCAGCCCTTGTTCGGGCCGAGCGCGCCGATCACCGCGACCCGCGCGGCGAGCGGCGATGCCGGGCGGCGGATCGCGACGCGGCTCGCCGCCTCCGGATGCGGCCGCACGGTGAAGGCGATGTCCGGGAAATGCCGTTCCATGCGCTGCGCCGCGTCCTGGCTCGGCGCGAAGACGCAACGCGCCCCGGCGAGCAGCCGGTGATGCATGCCGATCCAGCGGTCGAAGCCGCCGCCCGCGCGAAACGCGCCGCGCAGCTGCGGGTGCGGCTGGTTGAGCGCGATGCAGCGCCGGCAGACCGCGCCGTCGGGCTCGCCGCAATACTGCCCGCGCTCGTCGATCAGATCGATGCGCGGACAGAAGAACGCGTAGTCGTGCACGGTCACGTCGTAGGCGCAGCCGAGCAACCCGGGGAGCGCGGTCCAGCGGGCGCCGCCCATGATCTGGTGGAAGTGCACGTGCCAGACGCCGGCGCTTCGCAGGTCGGCGAGTAGCGCCACGTGCTCGCCGGGCAGCGCGTAGACGCTGCTCGTGCCGAGCGCGAGGTTGCGCACGACCGCGCTGCCGCCGTCGTCGGCATTGGCCTCGAGGATCAGCACATGCTGGTGCTGCGCCGCGAGCCGCCGCGCCATGTCCTCGACATGGACCGCCGTGCCGCCGCCGTGGCGGTGCGTGACGAACAGCATGAAGCGGCCGCTCAGCCGCTTGAGCCGGGCCCAGTCGATCGCCCGGCGCGCCGCCGCCGCCGGGTCCTCGCGCAGGAATTCCATCACCCGCGGGATGTAGTCGGGGTAGAGCCGGTTGAGCGTCGCCAGATTGGTCTCGAGCAGCGCCTTGCGGTCGGCGGCGCCAAACGACACCGCGCCGCGATGCGCGACGAACAGGTTGGGCGCCAGCACGTGCTTCCAGCCGCGCGCCGCGGCGAGGATGGAGAGCTCGTTCTCTTCGCCGTAGCCGCGCTGCCAGCGCTCCACGTTCAACAGGCCGACCTCGCGCAGCATCGCGCGGCGCAGATACATGCAGAAGCCGACTGCGGTCGGCAGCTCGACCGCGGCATCGTTGACCTCGGCGCAGATCCGGTCGAGCTCGTCGAGCGCGAGCTCGGGCGGGAGGTCGTTGTCCTTGTTGATCTCCGGGTAGGAGCAGATCGTCGCGCGGTTCGACAGCGGCGTCACCGAGCCGATATTGCCGGCGCGGTAGGCCTGGGCGCGCAGCCGGTCGATCCAGCCGTCGGGCACCAGCGTGTCGGCGTTGAGCACGATCACGTCGCGCTCGGGATGCAAGGACATCCCGGCATTGGCCGCCGCCGGGAAGCCGAGGTTGCGCGGGTTGACGACGAGCGTGATCGCGCCGGCGCGCTGGTAGTCCTGCAGCGCCGTGCGCAGCTTCTGATCCGGACCGCAATCGTCGACGACGACGATTTCGCGGCGGGTGACGTCGACCGAGCGGAGCACCGATTCGATGCAGGCGATCGTCTCGTCGCAGCCCGAATACACCGGGATGACGACGTCGACGATGTCGGCCGCCGCCGGGGCCGGTGCGTCGAACGGCGGCAGGTCGAGGCGCAGCGTCACCTCGAACGGGCCGGCGCTGCGGTCGCGCGAGCGCAGCGCGGCGATGACGCCGGGGATGACCGCCTCGCGTACCGCCGAGCGCGGCCGCGCGGCAAAGGCCACGCCGCCCGGCCTCTGGTCGGCGTCGGCCGCGGCGGCGACCGCTTCGAGCCGCTCGATGAGGCGCGAGGTCGGGGTGAAGCGGAACGGGCCCGGCATCGCCGGATTGGCGGTGCCGGCGACGAACACCTCGACGGCGATCTCGCGGTGCCGCGAGACCCCTTCCGGAATGACGAAATCGAAACCGAGGGCGGCGATGCCGCGGGCGCGGTGCAGATCGGGACGCGCCCGCTCGGCGATGACGCCGAAGCGCTCGCCGTTGACCGCGATGTCGAGCGCGACGGGCAGCTCGGGCGCCTCGCGGCAGGCGACCCAACCGCTGCCGCCGTGCTGGTCGAGCCGTTCGAGGGTGCCGCCGTAATGCGCGCGGAACTGCCGCGCGCCCGGTGCGAGGAGGCTGCCCGAGGCGCGATGGCGCAGCTCGATCCGGTGCTCGCTGCCATCGAGGCAGACCGCCGGCAGCGGTTCGGCAAAGCCGAAGCAGCCGTCGCCGACGCCGTGCGCCTGCAGCTCCGCCCGCAGCCGGTCCGCGGCGAACGAGCGAGCGACATGGCCGTCGACGACGAGGTCGACGACGGCGCGGGTCGGCTCGCGGACGCGCTCGCGCACCCAGCCGCTCGCGGTCGCGCTTTCGAGCGGCTCGAAGACGCCGTCGAACTGCTTGGGGCCGAGCGTCAGCGGCGGGTCGGTCAGCTCGCTGCCGTCGGCGAAAATGCGGATCACCGCGCCCGCGACGAAGCATTCCGAGGGGATCGCACAGGCGAAGCCGCTGAACCCGTCATGGCTGCCGACCCCGATCAGCTCGCGGCGCAGGCCGTTGGCGACCGTGTCGACGACGAGGCGATCGTTGACATACATCGTGACCCGCACGCGGCGCCGGCCGAAGTCGCGGTCGTAGGCCCAGCCGAAGACCGCGCGGCCGATCAGCCCGTCGATGCCGCCGACGGTGTTGAAGCGCTGCGGCCGGTCGGCGCCGCGGGTCCGCGTGCCGGCGAGCGGCGAGGGCGCGAGGGCGGCGGGAAGCGCGGCCGGGTGCGTCGCCGGGTGCGTCGCCGGGTGCGTCGCAGGGTGCGCGGCCGGGTGCGATGGGGCGGCCGCGGGCAGCGGCTGGCGGGTGCGGGTTCGCGGCGCGGATCCGGCGGCCCCCGCGGACCCCGCGGCGCCGCCCGATCTAGGCATCCTGGCGTTCGATCGCGCGCCGCTGCGTGTCGCGCGCGCGCTGGCCCTTGCGCCGCCGGTCGGCGCTCAAGAGCCGGACGCGGTAGTCCGACCAGTCGTAGACCGCCTTGGTGCCGTTCTTGAGCCCGCAGCCGAGCTGATAGACCCCGGGCGGCACCTTCGATACCGAGAATAGCGAGCCGAACCCGCAATTCATCGTATAGGCGCTGTCGATGTGGTGGCGGGCATGGGCGACGTCCTGGCGCGGCCAGTACTGGTAGGCCTGCGCGACATAGGTGTCGCCCGTCTTGAGGCTGCGCAGCAGCACGAAGCGCGCGGTGGTCTCGGCGTCGGGGACGATGCCGGGGCTCAGCATCCAGCCCTCGATATGCACCGTGGTGCGCGTGTCGAGCATCGTCTCGTGGCCGATCGGCCGCCCGTTGATCCGCTCGAACCAGCAGTCGAGGTCGTTGTGCACGGCGGGCCCGAACACCTCGGCGAGGTCGCGCTGGTAGAAGCCGGTGGCCTCGCGTTCCTGCCGCAGCCGCTCGACCATCTGGCGCTCGCGGGTGAAGAAGTCGACGGTGCGCGACAGATGCTGGAGCTGGGCGCGGATCTCCTCGGCGTAGGCCTCGATCCGCTCGCGCAGGTCGGGGTTGCCGATGGTCCGCAGCTCCTCGCCGAGCAGGCGGAACAGGTGCTGCGGGTCGGTCTGGCCGTTGAGCGCGCGCAGCGTCGCCTCGAGATAGGCCGAGCCGTGTTTGAGATCGGGTTCGAGATGGGCGCCCTCGGCCCATTCGTTCCACGCGTTGATGAAGATGATGCGCTGGTCGCCGACCAGGTTCTGCCGGGTGTATTCGACCAGCCCGCGCAGCCAGTATTCGTAACGGCCGGGCGAGGCGTTGTGGAAGATCAGCGCCTCGCGCCGCTTGCGCGCGGTGTTGTCCCAGCTCGGGAACAGGCCGCGGTAGAGCGGAAAGTCGGGCACCGGCGCGGTCAGCGAATGGCGCGCGACCAGCTCGTAATCGCAGACCCAGCCCTTGAACTCGGCGGGCAGGCCGCGCAGCTCGGGCGCGATGTGCCCGACGGCGTGCTTGTGCGGCGGGAACTCGCAGGCGGAATCGAAGCCGTAGGGCCGCGGGTCGGTGAAATCGAAGGTCTGCGCCGCGCAGAGATGCACGCCGGGCAGCCCGGCGCGCTCGCATTCCTCGCGCCAGCCCGCCGCGGTGGCGGTCGGCACCTTGAGCAGGTCGGCGCGGTACAGCACCAGGAGCGGCATGCCGTTGACGCGGATGTAGCGCGGATCCTTGAAGAGCGGGATCACGTCGCGGATGAACTCCATGTCGGAGGCGGTGTCGTGCTCCTGGACGAGCAGCACCTCGCGATTGCCGCCGTCCCAGCGCCGGCTCCAGTTCTCGTTGGCCCAGCAGATGCAGAACGGAAAGTCGACCGCGGGGTCGGCGATGTAGCGGTCGAGCGGTTTCTCCAGGATGCGGCGGCCGTTGAACCAGTAATAGTAGTAGCAGAACCCGGAGACGCCGTGGCTGCGGGCGAGCTCGATCTGGCGGTGGCGGATCTCGTCGAGCCGCAGGTCGTAGAAGCCGAGCGCGCCCGGCAGCCGCGGCTGGTAATGACCGTCGAAGAGCGGGGTCGCGCGCGCGACGTTTTGCCAGTCGGTAAAGCCGGGGCCCCACCAGCGGTCGTTTTCCACGACCGGGTGGAACTGCGGCAGGTAGAACGCGATCAGGCGGACGTCAAACGGCGGCGATGGCGCCTTGTCCTTGCCCGCAGACGGCGTCATCCACTCCAGCTGATCCATCCTTGCCACCGATCGCACCCCGCGCGCCCGCACCGACGCGGGTCCGCCTCCGGCTTGCCCGAGCCGAATATCGCGCAATTTCCTTAATCGATATTTGCCGGGCCGCCCCTTCATCCCAAGGGCGCGCACCATAGCCCAACGGGCGATTGGCGAGAAGTGGCGCCGCGTCGCGGACGGCGCCGGCGTGGCGCCGCTAGAAGTGCAGGATCATGTCCATCGCGCCGATGACGATCCAGTTGCGGTCGGGCGCGATGCCGGCATTGGCGTCGCCATTGAACGCATTGGCGCCGAGCGAGCGGTAATAGTCGATCTCCGGGCGGAACTCGATCTGCGGCGACAGCCAGTGCTGCCAGCCGAGGCCGAGGCCGAGATAGCGCGCCTTGACCCCGGTCCGCTGGCCCTGCCAGTCGCCGTAGAACTCGGGGCGCAGCGAGAAATTGTCGAGCGGCTCGGGCGAATAGTTGATGTAGGAGACCACTCCGGTGGCGTGCGCGTAGCAGGTCAGCGAGCCTTCGGCGCCGCAATGCGCGGCGTTCGGCGCGTTGAACGGGATGAATTGCGGCGAGAACGGCGTGCCGCCGCCGGCGACGATCGCCGCGGCGGTCGGGTTGTCGATGTTCGGGACATTGTTCTCGTGCTCGTCGTAGAGCTCGAACGAGATGTGCCACTGGTCGTTCCACTTGTGATAGGCGGTGAAGCCGTACCACTGCAGGTTGTTGTAGCCCCAGTTGCCGTTGTTGATCGAATCGGCGCAGGCGTTGATGTCGTCCCACCCGTCGTTCCAGTTGTAGCGGATGCAGCCGGTGTAGGAGAGCTGCAGTCCGGGGTCCTGGGGAAAGGTGGCGCCGGGAAAGATCGGGTTGCCGGGCATCAGGTTGTTCAACCGGCTATTGAGATGGAAGATGCCCGCCTCGGTGCCGTCGGTCAGTCCGAATTGCAGGAACAGGTCCTTGGTGACCGCCAGCGTGCTCTGGATCCCTTCGTTGGTGTAGTTGTCGAACGAATAGCTCAGCGAGTGCGTGTACATGTAGTTGTTGGGCGCGAGCTGGGCCTCGATGTCGGGGAGCGAGATGAAACGGCCGACGCGCAGCATCAGCCCATGCATCACCTGCGGGATGTAGAGCTCGCCGTAGACCATCGGGAAGTCGACACCGTTGACGCTGTTGTTCTTGAGCAACTGGTTGCTGAGGATCCCGTAGGCGGTGGTGTAGCGGTAGTTTTCGCCGTAGAGCGCGGAGAGCCGCATCCCCCAGTCGATGTGGTCGGTCTGCACCGTGTCGGGGAAGCGGTCGATATAGATCACCGCCTGGTCGAGCTGGATCGTGTTCGGTGTGTAGGTGTAGGAGATCGGCGCGTTGCCGCCCGGGCGCACCGACTCGTTGCTGATGTTCGCGCCGACATCGAGCCAGCCGTAAACCTGGATGCCGGTGCTGTTAAGCCAGTTGCCGACGCCGGTGTTCGACAGCGCCACCATCAGTGGGCTGTCGGCCGAGCCGGTGCGGGTGACGCCGAGCGACGTCGTGCCGCCGTAGGGCCATTCGGTGAACGGCATCGGCGGCGTGGTTTCCGGGGTGCGCGGCCAGTCGGCGATGCGCGCGGGCGGTGCGTTCGGGTCGCTCGGCGGCCCGGGTTGGCCCCATTCGAGCCTGTAGTAGTTGTAGAGCCGCTCGAAGAACCCGTCGCCGAGATAGGCGTCGAGGCAGGCGTAATTGTCGTAAGGGCTGATCCCGGCGCACGATCCGGGCGCGGCCGGCGCCTGGGCCACCAGCATCGGCGTCGGCACGGTCGAGCTCGCCGGGGTCGCCGCGACCGCCCCGCCGGTCAACACCTGGGCCCCGGCGCCCGACGCCGCGGCGGCGAGGGCCGCCGCGACCGCCGCGACCCGCCACGACGCGCCCGACAAGACTCCGCTGCCGCCCATCTGCTCCCCCTTCGCCAGGCATCGGCCGATCGCGCGGCGAGCTTGTCCGCAACAGGCGAACCTGGCCGCGATGCGGATCGGCCGCGCGCTGGGCGGGGATCGTCGGGCGACAGCGCGTTGTCGTTCCATTAAAATAGCCGCGCCCGGGGATTTGCGCGGCGGTAGAACGCGACCGGCGCCGTATATGTTTTCCGTATAGGCGGGGCGGGTGCTGCGGCCGATCGCGGTGGGCGCCCTCCGGTTGTTGCCGGTCGCGTCCCGGAACGCTAGCGTGCCGGCGGCAGCGCGCGGCGCGCTGGGGGAGAAAGCCGATGGGCAAGGCCGTAAAGTTGGTGCTCGCGCTGGTCCTGGTCGCGCTCGGCGCGAGCCGGGCGCTGGCGGAAGACACGCTGGCCAAGGTCAAGGCGGCCGGGCAGATCTCGGTCGGCGTCAAGAACGACTACCGGCCGTGGGGCTTCCTCGATTCGTCGGGGCAGATCGTCGGCATGGAGATCGATCTCGCGCGCGACGTCGCGCGGCGGCTCGGCGTCGGCGTCCGGCTGGTGCCGGTCATCGCCTCCAACCGGATGGAGTTCCTCCAGCAGGGCAACATCGACCTGATCATCGCGACGATGGGCGACACGCCCGAGCGGCGCAAGGTGGTCGGCATGGTCGAGCCCGACTACTATGCCGGGGGAACCAACATCCTGGCGCCGAAATCGGCGCATTTCCACGCCTGGACCGAGCTCAAGGGCAAGCGCGTCTGCGCCGTCGAGGGCGCCTATTACAACCGTCGGGTGGCGCAGCTCTACCAGCCCGAGCTGGTGACCTTGCCGGCGGTGCCCGAGGCGATGAAGGCGCTGCAGGGAGGCAACTGCGTCGCCTTCCTGTTCGACGACACGCTGATCCAGTCGACGCTCGCCGCCGGCGACCCGCAATGGGCCGATTACGAGATGCCGCTGCCCTCGGAGGACCCGCAGAAATGGGCGATCGGGGTGCGGCTCGACGACCTCAACGGGCCGTTCGGCGAATTCATGAAAAAGACCTCGGAGGAATGGCACCGCACCGGCTATCTCGTCGACGAGGAGAAGAAATGGGGCATCAAGCCCTCGCCCTACCTCGCCGAGATGCACGCGAAGTACAGCGCCAAATAGGCCGGCGCCGCCGGCGGGCACCGCGGCATGGGCATCGCCGAGGCGTTCCAGCGGCTCAACGACGCCTACGGCATCAACCTGAGCATCGTCTACGACCCGTTCGACCGCGACCGGTTCCTGCACGGCCTGCGGACCACGATCGCGATGTCGCTCGTCTGCATGGCGTTCTCGGCGGCGATCGGGATCGCCGGCGCGTGGCTGCTCGGCGCGCGCTCGCGCGCGGTGCGGCGGGCGGTCACCGGCTATGTCGAAGCGTTCCGCAACACGCCGCCGCTGATCCAGCTCCTGTTCTTCTTTTTCGCGGTGTCGCCGCTGCTGCCCGGCGCGGTCAACTCGTCCGGCCAGGTGACGCCGCTGATCGGCGGGCTCGGCTGGGCGGTGATCTCGTTCTCGCTCTACGCCGGTGCGCTCAACGTCGAGATCTTCCGTGCCGGGGTCGAGGCGGTGCCGGCGGCGACGCGCGAGGCGGCCGAGGCGCTCGGCTACACCCGGGCGCAGACCTTCCGCCAGGTGGTGCTGCCGCTCGCCTTTCGGATCAGCCTGCCGGCGTTCAACAACAACATGGTCAACCTGATCAAGACGACGAACCTGGCTTATGCGATCGGGGTGCCCGAATTGCTCTACGCCTCGGCCTCGATCTGGTCGGAATCGTTCAATGTGCGCGAGATGATGCTGGTCATCCTCGCCGCCTATTTGTTGCTGGTCGGCGGCTATATCGCGGTGATGCGCCGCGTCGAACGCGCGCTGCGCATGCCCGGCACCGATGTCTGAGGCGATTTCGGCGCGGCGGGCGTTTTGGGTCGCGGCGCTCGTCGTCGGGCTCGTCGGGCTCGTCGGGCTCGTCGCGGCGGCGGCGCTGGCGCAGGCTGCGGCGCCCGACCCCGCCCGCCCGAGCGTCCTCGCGCTGGTGGCGAAATGGCTGCCGCTGGTGTTCTCCGGCTTTCTCCTCAACCTGCTGGTCAGCGTGCTGTCGATGGCGATCGGCACGGCGCTCGGCGTGCCGCTCGGCCTCGCCCAGATCGCGCGGCAGGCCGTGCCGGCGCGCGCTGCCGCGGCGGTGACCCAGTTCTGCCGCAACGCGCCGTGGCTCGTGCTGTTGTTCCTGACCGTGTTCCTGCTGCCGTTCCAGCTGCGGCTCTTC
>DATJOB010000424.1:0-10659 GCA_035507475.1 Allostellaceae bacterium
GTCGTGGAGCCGGCACTATCGCGGCTTTCCCGGCCAGGGGGATTTGCCGCTCGACCGGTTCATGGCGGCGCTGCAAACGACCGGGTTCGACGGGCTTGTCTCGCTCGAGATTTTCAGCGACCGCTTCCGCGCCGGCTCGGCGCGCAGCGTCGCGATCGACGGGCAGCGCTCGCTCTTGTTCATGCTCGACAATCTGCGCCGCACGACGGGGGCGGCGGTGCGCGGTATCCGGCCGCTGCCGCCGGCCGCAGCGGTGCAAGGGGTCGAATTTCTCGAATTCGCGATGGACGACGCGTCGGCCGGCGGGTTCGAGGCGGTGCTCGAAGGGCTGGGCTTCGCCCGCGTTGGCGTCCATCGGTCGAAGGACGTCGCGCATTGGCGCCAGGGCCAGGTCAACCTGGTCGTCAACCGCGAGAAGGAGGGTTTCGCCCATTCCTTCAACATCGCGCACGGACCGTCGGTCTGCGCGATGGCGCTGCGCGTCGGCGACGCCGCGGCGACCGTCGAGCGCGCGGTGCGCCTGCTCGACCAGCCGTTCCGCCAGGCGGTCGGGCCCGGCGAGCTCAACATACCGGCGGTGCGCGGGGTCGGCGGCAGCCTCCTCTATTTCGTCGACGGCAAGAGCGAGCTGGGCCGATTGTGGGACGTGGATTTCGCGCCGGTCGCGGTGAAGGACGCCGCCGGCGTCGGTCTCACCCGTTTCGATCACATTTCGCAGTCGATGCAGTACGAAGAGATGCTGGCTTGGCTGCTGTTCTACACATCGCTGTTCGATCTGCGGAAGGCGCCGGTCCAGGACGTACTCGACCCGGGCGGGGTCGTGCAGAGCCAGGCGGTCGAATCGGCGGGCGGCGAAATCCGTCTCGTGCTCAACGCTTCGCAGAGCCGGCAGACCATGGCGTCGCGTTTTCTCGACGATTTCTTCGGCTCGGGGGTGCAGCAGATCGCTTTCGCCTGCGACGACATCTTCGCCACGGTCGAGCGGCTGCGCGACAACGGCATCGCGCTATTGCCGATACCGGAGAACTACTACGACGATCTGGAAGTGCGGTTCGATATCGACGGCGCGCTGCTCGACCGGCTGCGCACCGACAACATCCTCTACGATCGCGACGGGGACGCCGAGTTCTTCCACGTCTACACGAGGACGCAACCGGGCGGGTTCTTCTTCGAGATCGTGGAGCGTCGCGCCTACAAGGGCTACGGCGCGGCGAACGCGCCGATCCGGCTCGCGGCTCAGGCCCGGCTCGCCCGCAACCCGGCGATCCCGCGGCTCTGATCGGGGTGCGTGTCAGGCGGCGTGGCGAACGCCGCGGCGCCAGCGCTCGATCGTCAGCTCGACCGCCGAGCGGTCGGTGACGTCGCTCGACCACGCGGTGGTGAACGACGCCGTCGCGCTCCGCGGCCGGCAATCGTCGGGCAGCGGCGCAAAGGAGATGCGCATCGGCATCGACACGCCTTCGCCGACGACGATCGCCTCGCCGTTGCGCAACGCCGGCAGGAACTTCATCAACCCGTGCGAGGCTTCGGGCAGCGCGCCGCGGATGATCTGCTGGTCGTCCTGATTTGTCATGCGCAGGGCGAAGAGCGTGTTGCATTCCGACAGGAGGCTCGGTGCCAGGTCGGACGGCCGCTGGCTGACCACGCAGAGCGAGACGCCGTATTTGCGCCCCTCCTTGGCAATCCGCGACAGCGCGCGTTTGACCGGCTCGAAGCCCGCGTCCTTGTCGCGCGGCGCGTAGCGATGCGCCTCCTCGCAGACGATCGTGATCGGGATCTGCGTTTCGGTCCACACCGAGAAGTCGAAGGTCAGCCGGCAGATCACCGAGACCACGACGTTGAGCACCTCCGACGGCACGCCCGACAGGTCGAGGATGGTGATCGGCTTGCCGCTCACCGGGATGCGGAACAGCTGCGAGAGGATGTCCGACATCTCGTCGCGCAACGTGAGGCTGTTGCCGAACATGAAGCTGAAGCGGATGTCGTTCTGCAGCGCGAGGACGCGGGTCTTGACCAGCTGATAGGCGGCGACGCTGTCCGGCCGGTTGAGCGAGCCCATCGTGTTGTCGAGATAGCGGATCAGGTCCGAGACGCGATACGGCACCGGCGTGTCGACGCTGACATAGCGATCGGCCTGCGAGCGGCCGATATAGGCGAGCTTGGCGCTCAGCACCGCCTCGCCGAGGATCTTCCACTGCTCGGCGCGGTTCGCGCCGGTCAGCACCACCTCGGCCAGTTCGTCGAAGTTGAACAGCCAGTACGGCAGGTGCAGCCCGTCGCCCGGGCTCAGCACGATCGCCTCGTGCGGGAAGGCGTGGGCGTATTCGCAGTGCGGGTCGAGCAGCATGACGTGCGCGTGCTGGTTCTGCTCGATGACCGCGCGCAGGATCGTCGCGACCGCGCACGACTTGCCCGAGCCAGTGGTGCCGACGATGCTGAAATGCTTGCCCAAGAGGTCGTTGACCAAGAGGTAGGCCGGGATGTCCTTGTTCTGGTGGATCGCGCCGACCGGAACCGTGGTCTCGCGCGGCGGCGCGTAGACCTGTGCGAGGTCTTCGGTGTCGGCGAGGTAGACCGGGTCCTCGAGCGCCGGAAACACCGAGACGCCGCGGCGGAAACCTTCGCCGTTGCCAAAGCCGGTATAGGTGGTCTCGCCGAGGAACTCGACCTCGATGATCTTCAGATCGTCGTCGGGCGCGACGACGCTCGGCAGCGGGACGCGCAGCCCGCTGACCATGCCGAACACCATCGACGAGCGCGTCGGTATCTTGACCAGGGCGGCCATCTCCAGCGTCTGCGGGCTGTCGCCGCCCTTCGGCGGATGCAGCAGCACGATGAGCTGCGCCGCCGAAACGGCGATCACGCGGCCGATCGGATCGGCCGAGCCTATGGTTTCGCTCATGGGTCCGTTCATGGTCTTATCCCATAGGGGCGTTGCGCACGCGGGTGGCCGGCAACCGCACGTCGACGACGGTGCCGACGCCGACCTCGCTGTTGATCGTCAGGTCGCCGGCATGCAGCCGGGTCAGCGAGCGCGCCAGCGGCAGGCCGAGGCCGACGCCCTCGTTCTCGCGGCTCAGCGTCTCCTCGACCTGGCCGAACGGCTCGAGCACATGGTCGAGGTGTTCGGCAGGGATGCCGCACCCGGTGTCGTGGATCGATATGACGAGGTCGCCTCCCGGCAGGAGCTGCACCGTGATGCGCACGCTGCCGTCTTCGCTGTTGAACTTCACCGCGTTCGACAGCAGGTGGATGAGGGCCTGCTTGATCTTGCTCGGGTCGACATGGACCAGCTGGTCGGCGGCGACCTCGGAACGAATGACGACCCGCTTGTGCGCGGCCTCGGTCGCCATCGCCTTGATCGAGGCGCTGAGCACCTCGTCGAGCGAGACCACCTGCTCGTCGAGTTCGAGCTTGCCGGCCTCGAACCGCGCCAGGGTCAGCACGTCGTTGACGATGCCGAGGAGCCGCGTCCCGGCATCGCGGATGTAACGCCCGTAGGCGGGATGGTCGGCCGCGGCAGTGCCGGTCTCGATGATCTCGGAAAAGCCGATGATCGCGTTGAGCGGCGTGCGCAGCTCGTGCGTGACGTTGGCGAGAAAGCTGGTCTTGGCGCGGTCGGCGGCCTGCGCCTGGCACAGCGCGTCCTCGGCGAGCCGCTGCGCCCGCTCGGCATGCAGGCGCGCGCCCATCAGCGCGCGCTCGGTCTGCCGCCGATCGAGCAGCGAGCCGAGCTGCAGGCAGTAGTCGTTGAGCAGCGATTGGTCGCCAGACAACATCAGCCGGTCATTTCACCGAAACTTCGTCCCCACGCTGATCTACCGCGGGTTTCCTAACGAAGGCTTACGGCAGGCGGATTGCGGGCGAATCGGCGCCCGTCGACGCGGCTGGTAGCGCGAGGCTCCGGCGCAGTGCGGGCGCCGCCGGGCCACGGCGCGGCGATTTGCACTTGCCCCGCGCGCCCGCCGACCGCACCTTTCGGCCATGGCAACGCTGCGCGCCGCTTCGCGCCTGGTCGCGATCCTGGGGCCGACGAACACCGGCAAGACGCACCTGGCGATCGAGCGCATGCTCGACCACCAGAGCGGGATGATCGGGTTTCCGCTGCGCTTGCTGGCCCGCGAGAACTACGACCGGGTCGTCCGGCTGCGCGGCGCGCGCTCGGTGGCGCTGATCACCGGCGAGGAGAAGATCCTCCCGCCCAACCCGTCCTACTTCGTCTGCACGGTCGAATCGATGCCGCTCGACCGGCCGGTCGAGTTCCTCGCGGTCGACGAGATCCAGCTCTGCGCCGATCCGGAGCGCGGCCACGTGTTCACCGCGCGGCTGCTGAACGCGCGCGGCCTGCGCGAGACGATGTTCCTCGGCGCCGACACGATCAGGCCGCTGATGCGCCGGCTCGTGCCGGATGCCGAATATGTCAGCCGGCCGCGTTTCTCGACCCTCTCCTATACCGGGCACAAGAAGGTGACGCGGCTGCCGCCGCGCAGCGTCGTCGTCGCCTTTGCGGTGGCCGACGTCTTCTCGCTCGCCGAGATCGTGCGCCGCCAGCGTGGCGGCACCGCGATCGTCCTCGGCGCATTGAGCCCGCGCGCCCGCAACGCGCAGGTCGGCATGTTCCAGGCTGGCGAGGTCGACTACCTCGTGGCGACCGACGCGATCGGCATGGGGCTCAACATGGACCTCAACCACGTCGCGTTCGCCCGACTGGCGAAGTTCGACGGGCGCGGCTTGCGCCGCCTCGCGGCCGCGGAAATCGGTCAGATTGCCGGCCGCGCCGGCCGCCACATGAACGACGGCACGTTCGGCACCACCGCCGACGAGGGGCCGCTCGACCCGGAGATCGTCGCAGCGGTCGAGGCGCACCGGTTCGAGCCGCTGACCCGCATCGCCTGGCGCAACACCGCGCTGCGCTTCAACTCGGTCGGGGCGCTGCTCGCCAGCCTGGAGGAGCCGCCGCCGGTGCGCGGCCTCATCCAGACGCGCGACGCCGACGACCACCAGGCGCTGCGCGCGCTGGCGCACCATCCCGAGGTCGCGGCGCTGGCAGCCAATCCGGCTGCCGTGCGGCTTCTCTGGGAGGTCTGCCAGATCCCCGACTTCCGCAAGATGATGAGCGACAGCCACGCGCGCTTCCTCGCGCAGTGCTTCGTGCATCTGGCGGGGCCGCGCGAGCGCCTGCCGACGCCGTGGATCGCCTCGCAGATCGCCCAGCTTGACCGGGTCGACGGCGACATCGACACGCTGATGACCCGGATCGCCCATATCCGCACCTGGACCTACATCACGCACCGCGCCGATTGGGTCGAGAACGCGGCCGAATGGCAGGAGCGCGCCCGCGGCATCGAGGACCGGCTGTCGGACGCGCTGCACGAGACCCTCACCCAGCGCTTCGTCGACCGCCGCTCCGCGCTGCTCGTGCGCCGGCTGGCGGGGGATGCGGAGCTGCTCGCCGCGGTCGACCGCAACGGCGAGGTGCTGGTCGAGGGCAGCTATGTCGGCCGGCTCGACGGGTTCCGCTTCGTCCCGGACGCGCGCGACGGTGCCGAAAGCCGGATGCTGACCGCGGCGGCGAACCGCGTGCTGCGCGGTGAGATCGCGGCCCGGGCCGGCCGGCTCGCCGCCGCCGACGATGCCGCCTTCGCGCTCGACGCGGCGGGCGGCCTGGTCTGGGCCGGCGGGTTGGTCGGCCGGCTGGCGGCGGGTGAGGAGCCGCTCGCGCCGCGCGTCGAGGTGCTGGCCGGCGATTTTCTCGACGGCGCGGCGCGCGAGCGGGTGCGCCAGCGCCTCCAGCTTTTCGCCAAGACCGAGATCGGGCGCCGCCTGGCGCCGCTTCATGCGCTGCGCGACCTGCCGCTGTCGGGAGCGGGGCGCGGCATCGCGTTTCAGCTGTCCACCGCGCTGGGCTGCCTGCCGATCGGCGACATCGCCGCCCAGCTGCGCGCGCTCGACCCGGCGAGCCGCCGCGCGCTGACCCGCACCGGCGTCCGGTTCGGCACCGAGAGCGCCTATCTCGAGCCGCTGCTCGACGCCGCCTCGGCGCGGTTCCGCGCGCTGCTCTGGGCGGTGCGCGAGGGCCGCACGGTCCCGCCGCTGCCGGGCGCGCGCGCGCTCGGCCGCGCGCTTGCCGTCGACCCGGCGCTGCCGGTTTCGTTCTACGCCGCGCTCGGCCGGCGCGTCGTCAATGGGTTGGCGGTGCGGCCGGACCGGCTCGAACGGCTCGCGGCAGTGGCCCGGCAGCGCGGCCGCCAGGGAGCCTTTGCGGCCGACGCCGAGCTCGCGGCGCTGGCCGGGCTGGCGGTCGTCGATCTACGCGCCGTGTTGCTCGGGCTCGGCTATCGCGGCCTGGTGCGCGACGGCGTCGAGCTTTTCGTCGCGCGCCCGCGCCGGACGGGCGCGCCGTCGCGCCGCCGCGCCGGTCGGGCGGCGCCGGAAGGCCATCCCTTCGCCAAGCTCAAGGAGCTGAAATTCGCGTGAGCGATCGTCTCGCTGTCCGGGCGCTATCCTCCCGCCGGCTCGATCAATGGCTGTGGTTCGCGCGTTTCGCCAAAAGCCGTTCGCTCGCCGCGCGGCTCTGCGCCGCCGGCGCGGTCGTCGTCAACGGCGTCGCGGTCGCCAAGCCGAACCATTCGGTGAAGCCCGGCGATACGATCGTCGTCCCGCAAGGCGCCTGGCAGCGCACCGTCGAGGTCGTGGCGCTCGGAACGCGACGCGGACCCGCGGTCGAAGCGCGCGCGCTGTTCCGCGAGACCGGGGCCGCGCGCCGCGCCGAGCTCGCGATGCCCTGGGAGCCATTGCTCGCCGACGACGGCGACGACTAGATCGAGCCGGTCAGACCGAGCAGAGCCGGCTCGGGCCGATGTCGAAATGCATGTGGTTGAAGTGGTCGGCGTTGCTGTCCGGCGTCAGCACCACAGAGAAATAGTCACACGCGGCGCGCGCCAGATGGCGCAGGAAGCTGCGCTTCGGACCGGGCGGCAACCAGTCGCGCTCGACGCTGACCGTCGTCCCGTCGGACAGGCGGAAGCCGGCGATGTCGATCGCCAAGCCATAGGCGTGCTCGCTCAGCTGATCGCGGCGTCCGGTATTGGCGCGGCAGGCATAGGCGCCGAGGTGCTCGATGCGCACCACGCGCCGCCCGAGATCGGCCGTCGCCAGCGGCTGCAGCACGGCGCGCTCGAACGCGTCGAGCCGGGCCGCCAAGAGGCAGCTCATCGCCGCCGGATGGTTGAGCGGCACGTCGATCCGGCTGACCTTGACCGCGGCGACGACCCGGCAGCGCGGGTCGGCCGGTGCGTCGAGGTCGATCGGGCGGTAGACGACGCGATGCGCGTCGAGCGCGGCCATGCAGGCGGCACCGTTCGACACCACGCGCGGCGGCCCGGCGCAGCTGGCGGCCAGCACGAGCAGAACGGCGCAGGCTTGCGTCCGGGCGAGCATACGCGGCATTGCGGAATAGCCTCGCGCGATGTGCGTTTTCTGCTCTAGCCGGCCGGGCGGCGGCGTCAATGCGGCCTCGGCGCCACCTTTACCGCCCGGCGAAAGCCTCATTCGATCAATAGGGTTGGCCTTGCCGCGCAAATGGCGGTAGGACCCTCGGGTCAGGCGGGGAGCAGTGGCGGCGCACCGGGATTCGCGGTTTTCGGGGTTTCGCAAAGCGCGGGTGGCGATCACCGGCGGCGTCGGGCTGATCGGCGCGACGCTGGCGCGCCGTCTCGTCGGGCTCGGCGCCGAGGTGCTGCTGATCGACAACATGATGCCGGAGGGCGGCGCCAATCCCGCCAATATCGCCGCGATCCGCGACCGGGTGCGGCTCAACGTCGCCGACATCCGCGACGCCCAGGCGATGCGGCACCTGCTGCACGGGCAGGACTACCTGTTCGACCTGGCGGCGCAGACCAGCCACCTCGATTCGATGAACGCGCCGTTCGACGACCTCGCGATCAACGCGACCGCGCAACTGCAGCTGCTCGAGACCTGCCGCGCCGTGGCGCCGGCGATCACGCTGGTTCACGCCGGGACGCGGCAGATCTACGGCCGCCCGCGCTACCTGCCGGTCGACGAGGCGCACCCCTTGCATCCGACCGACGTCAATGGCGTCAACAAGATGGCGGGCGAGGCGTACCATCTGATGTTCCACAGCGCCTACGGCATCAGAACCCGCTCGCTGCGGCTCACCAACGTCTATGGCCCGGGGATGCGGATCAGGGACGCGCGGCAGAATTTCCTCGGCATCTGGCTGCGCCGCGCGCTGGAGGGCGAGCCGATCGAGGTGTGGGGCGGCGAGCAGCGCCGCGACATGGTGTTCGTCGACGATGCCGTCGAGGCGTTCCTCGCCGCCGCGGTGACGCCGCAGACCGAGGGCCTCGCGCTCAATGTCGGCGGCGACGCGCCCTACAGCCTCGCCGAGATCGCCGCCGCGATGATTGCCGCGAACGGTGGCGGCCGCTATGAGGTGCGCGAGTTCCCGCCCGAGCGCAAGCGTATCGACATCGGCGATTTCGTCACCGACGACCGCCGCTTCCGCGAGCTCACGGGCTGGACGCCGGCCACCTCGCTCGCCGAGGGCCTGTCGCGCTCGCTCGATTATTATCGCCGCGATCTTGCGGCCTATCTCTGAGAGAACGATGACGCAGCCTGTGCCAACGCTTCCGCCGATCCCGCAGACCGACCCGCGCGCCGGTTACCTGGAACACAAGGCGGCGATCGATGCCGCGGTCGCGAGCGTCCTCGACAGCGGCCAGTATATCCTCGGTCGCGAGGCCGAGGCGTTCGAGGGCGGGTTCGCACGGCTGATTGGCGTCGCCCACGGCATCGGCTGCGGCAACGGCACCGATGCGATCGAGCTGGCGATCCGCGCCTGCGGCATCGGCGCCGGCGATCTCGTCTTCACCGTCTCGCACACTGCCGTCGCGACCGTCGCCGCGATCGAGCGCGCCGGCGCGACGCCGGTGCTGGTCGATGTCGAGCCGGGCGGCTTCACGATGGACCCCGCCGCGCTGGAGGCGGCGCTGAAGTCGCCGCCCCCCGGCCGCCCCGCGGCGGTGATGCCGGTGCATCTCTATGGCGAGCCGGCGGCGCTCGACGCCATCGCCGGGCTCGCCCGCGCCCACGGGCTGCGGCTCATCGAGGATGCGGCGCAGGCGCATGGCGCCGCGTTCGGCAACCGCCTTGCCGGCTCGTTCGGCGATTTCGGCTGCTTCAGCTTCTATCCGACGAAGAACCTGGCGGCGTTCGGCGACGCCGGCGCGCTCGTCACCGACGACAGCGAGCTCGCCGCGGCGGCGCGTGAGATCCGCGAATACGGCTGGCGCGACCGCTATGTCAGCGCCGTGCCGGGGATCAACACGCGGCTCGACCCGCTCCAGGCCGGCATCCTCAACGCCCGGCTCGAGGCACTTGCGGGCGACAACGAACGCCGTCAGGCGATCGCCGCGCGCTACGACCGCGCACTCGACGGGCTGCCGCTGACCTTGCCGTCGCGCCGCGCCGGGGCGACCCACGTCTTTCACCAGTATGTCGTGCGCACGGCAAAGCGCGACCGGCTGCGCGAGCACCTGCGCCAAGCCGGCATCGGCACGGGCATTCACTACCCGCTCCCGGTTCACCTCCACCCGGCCTATCAGGGCCGCGTGCCGGTCGGACCGACGGGGCTCTGCCACAGCGCCAGCGTCGCCCGCGAGATTCTCAGCCTGCCGATGTACCCGCAGCTCGCCGACGAGGCGGTCGAGCGGGTGATCGCCGAGACCCGCCGGTTCTTCCTGTAGCGCTCCCGGCGCGACGCGCGCGCGGGACCCGGGCTCTTCGCGGGCGCTAGTCGGCGACCCGCCATTGCCCGTCGGCCTGCCGGCAGGCGGTTCCGAACACATCGACCGGCCGGCCGCTCGACATGTCGGTGGTCTTGTATTCGCGGCAGGTCTGGCCGGCGGCGTTGGTGAAGGCCGGCTTGCTGGTATAGGTGATCCCGGGGTTGGCGGGAACGGTCGCGGTCGGGGCCGGCCCGGCCGGCGGCGCCGCACCGTAGCCTGGCGCGGCCGGCGGCGCACCGTAAGCCGGCGCGGCGGGCGCGGCTCCATAAGCCGGCGCGGCGGGCGGCGCACCGTAAGCCGGCGCCGGCGCGGTGCCATCCGGCGGCGGGTAGCCGGCGACCGGCGGCGGGTAGCCCGCCGGCGGGTAGTAGCCCGGCGGCGGCGCGTAGTAGTAGGGCGGCGGGTAGTAGCCGTAATAGGGGCCGGGGCCGTAATAGCCGCAGCACGGCACGCCGACGCTGACGAAAACCCGCGCCTGCGCCGGTGCGGGCAGCGCCGCCAGCGCGGCAAGGGCGACGGCACCGGCGGTGCCGGCCAGGGCGAAGCGCAAGCGCGCGCGGAACGGTGTCGGGGCCATCAGCGGATGTCCTTGCTCCATCGGTGAATCACGACTGGCGGTTATACGAGGCGAGCGCGAATTATATCGCCGCTGCGGCGATGGTGCCAGACAAACGCCACGGCGCCGTTTCCCTCCGCTGCGGCGCGGCGGCGGTTGCGTTCCGCCGCTCGCAAGGGCTAAGACCCTTCGACAATAAATCGCACTGGCGAGGAGACCAGCCGTGGCGCGCGGAGCCGACCAGCACAAGAACCCCCAATCCGATATCGAGATCGCCCAGGCCGCCACCATGCG